>NZ_MKJZ01000034.1:0-302733 GCF_001942225.1 Serinicoccus sp. CUA-874
AGACGACCGGGGAGACCGGGGCGCTACCGCGAGGACGACCGCGGTGGCTACCGCGGGGACGGCCGCGGTGGCTACCGCCGAGACGACCGGGGAGACCGGGATGCTACCGCCGAGACGACCGGGGTGGCTCGCGCGAGGGTCAAGGACGGCAGCAGGGCTCGGGCTACCAGGAGCGGACCTGGCGCTCGCACCGCGAGGAGCGCGAGGGTCGCCCGGGCCGCGGGCGGCACGAGGGACGCAGCTGGGAGGAGGGACGCCGGCGCGAGGACCGTGGGCCGCGCGGCGACCGCTGGGAGGACCGGCGCGACAACCGTGGGAGGCCGTCCCGTTCGTGGGAGCGTGGCAGCGCCGACGACTCCTTCGCCGAGGCCGAGGCCGAGCGCGACGCGGCGGACGCGGCCTACCAGGAGCGGGTGTCCGCGGCACGCAGCGAGGACGCCTCGGCCGCGGTGGAGGCCGACAACGGCTTCGTCCCGCTCGGGCTCCGCGAGGTGCTGGTGACGACCCTGGCGCGTATCGGCATCACGACCCCCTTCCCGATCCAGGCGGCGACCATCCCCGACGCGATGGCGGGGCGCGACCTGCTGGGCCGCGGCCAGACCGGCTCGGGCAAGACCATGGCCTTCGGCCTGCCGCTGCTCGACCGCCTCGCCGGGCGACCGCGTGCGGTGCCGCACCGGCCGCGCGCGGTGATCCTGACCCCGACGCGGGAGCTGGCCATGCAGATCGTCGACGCGCTGGCGCCGCTGATGCGCGCGGTCGACCGCCGTTTCGTGCTCGTGGCCGGGGGGATGTCCTACACCCCGCAGCTGCGCGCGCTGGAGAAGGGCGTGGACGTCCTCGTCGCCACCCCGGGTCGTCTCATCGACCTCGTCGACCGGAGCGCCGCGGACCTCTCCGAGGTCGAGGTGACCGTCCTCGACGAGGCCGACCACATGGCCGAGATGGGATTCGTGGAGGCGATCCGCCAGGTCCTCGACCTCACCCCCTCCGACGGCCAGCGGCTGCTCTTCTCCGCCACGCTGGACCACGGGGTCGACCAGGTCGCGAAGACCTACCTCAAGCACCCGGTCACCCACTCCACCGACGACGCACGCGCCAGCGTCACGACGATGGCGCACCACGTCTTCCTCGTGCACCCGCACCACAAGAAGCCGATCACGGCGGCCATCGCCAACCGCCCGGGCCGCACGGTGGTCTTCTGCCGCACCAAGCTCGGCGCGGACAGGGTGGCGCTCCAGCTGCGCGAGTCCGGTGTCTTCGCCGCCGCCCTGCACGGTGGTCTCAACCAGGCCCAGCGGACCCGCGTCCTGGACGCCTTCAAGTCCGGCACCTTGCCCGTGCTCGTCGCGACCGACGTGGCCGCGCGCGGCATTCACGTCGACGACGTCTCGCTGGTGCTCCAGGTGGACCCCCCGGCCGACCACAAGGACTACCTGCACCGCTCCGGACGCACCGCGCGGGCCGGGGAGGACGGCGTCGTGGTGACACTGGCCCTGCCGCACCAGAAGCGGCAGGTGGCCCGGATGCTGGACGCCGCGGGGGTCGAGACCGAGCCCCGGCCGGTCGCCCCCGAGGACCACGCGGTGATCGAGACGGCGGGCGGGTCGGTGCCAGAGGGTGAGCCGGTGCCGCAGAGCCGGCTGGACGAGGTCATGCGCCCCCAGCGCGGTCCGGGCCGCGGATCGCGGGCACCGCGCGGTCCTCGCGGCCAGCGCCAGGGAGACCGGGGGCAGGACCGGCGCCAGCAGGACCGGGGTCGCGACCGTCAGGGCCGGGGCGGCCCGGGCGGCTCCCGCGGCCAGCGCCAGGGAGACCGGCGGCCGGACCGGCGCCCCCGCGACTGACCTGCAGCGCCTACCATCGGCCCCATGACTTCGAGCCACGACGTCGTGGTGGTCGGCGGCGGGCACAACGGGCTGGCCGCCGCGGCCTACCTCGCCCGCGCCGGTCGCTCGGTCCTGCTGCTGGAGCGGTCGCCGGAGCTGGGAGGTGCGACCGTGTCGGCGGAGGCCTTCCCCGGCACCGGTGCCCGGCTGTCGCGCTACTCCTACCTCGTCAGCCTGCTGCCGCGCCGGGTCGTCGACGACCTGGGTCTCTCGCTGCACCTGCGCCGACGCCGCTACTCCTCCTACACGCCGGTGCTCGGCGGCGACACCGGCCTGCTCATCGACCACGGCGACCCGCCGGCCACGGCCGCCTCCTTCGCCGCCGTCGGTGCCGGCGCCGACGCCGCCCGCTGGGACCGCTTCTACGAGCGGGTGGGCGAGCTCGCCCGGGCGGTGTGGCCGACGATGACCGAGCCGCTGCTGCGGCGGCGCGAGATGGCGCACCGGGTCGGGGACCCGGGACTGGTGCGCGACCTGCTGGAGCGTCCCCTCGGAGAGGTGATCGAGTCCACGGTCGCCGACGACCTGGTGCGGGGGGTCATCCTCACCGACGGCCTCATCAGCACCTTCGCCGACGCGCACGCCGCACACCTGCGGCACAACATCTGCTTCCTCTACCACGTCGTCGGCGGCGGCACCGGGGACTGGGACGTGCCGATCGGGGGCATGGGCCAGGTCTCGGGCGAGCTGGAGCGCGCCGCCCGCGACGCCGGCGCGGAGCTCGTCACGCGGGCCACGGTGACCGCGGTCGAGGAGGGCGCCGTCACCTGGCAGGACGCGGAGGGTATGCCGCAGCGTGCCACCGCGGGCCGGATCCTGTGGGCGGCAGCCCCGGCGGTGCTCGACGAGGTCGCGGGAGGCCCGCCGGGGGAGCGGGTGGAGGGAGCCCAGGTGAAGGTGAACCTGCTGCTCTCCCGGCTGCCCCGGCTGCGGGAGACCGGGGTCGCCCCAGAGGCGGCCTTCGGCGGGACGTTCCACATCAACGAGACCTACACCCAGCTGCAGCAGGCCGCGGCCGACGCCGGGCGGGGGCAGGTGCCGAGCCCGATGCCGGCCGAGATCTACTGCCACTCGCTCACCGATCCGACCATCCTGAGCCCGCGGCTGCGCGAGCGGCACCCCGAGGCCCAGACGATGACCGTCTTCACGCTGCAGACACCCGACCGGCTGCTCGACGGGCGCGGCGAGGAGGCCCGGGACGAGCTGCAGCGCGCGGTGCTCGACTCGATGTCCTCGGTGCTGGCCGAGCCGATCGACGACGTCGTGCTCACCGATGGCGACGGTCGCCCGTGCGTCGAGACGCGCACCACGCGGGACCTGCAGGCGAGCCTGGCCATGCCGGGCGGCAACATCTTCCACGCCCCGCTGGAGTGGCCGTTCGTGGAGGACGACGCCCCGCTCGACACGCCGGCGCAGCGATGGGGCGTGGCCACGGCCTACCCCGGGGTGCTGCTCGCGGGGGCCGGGTCCCGGCGCGGCGGGGGCGTCAGCGCCCTCGGCGGCTACCACGCCGCCCGGGCGCTGCTCGAGGGCGCCTGACCCGAGGGATCAGCCGACCGCGTCGTCGCGGTCCGGGTCCGGGAGCACCTCGTCGTCCACGGCGGGCCGCCGTCGCAGGAAGAGCACGCTGGCGACCAGACCGCCCCACACGACGAGGACGGCGACGATCATCATGAGCACGGCGGGGGTGGTCATCGGCGCTCCTCCTCGAGCTCGGGCCATGGCCGGAAGTCCTCGTCCTCGCCCCGCCGCCAGGGCAGCAGCGTGAGCACCAGCGCCCCGCCGACGACGAGGGCGATGGCTCCCCAGCCGAAGACGGTGAGGTACCAGCCCGGGTAGCCCTCGTAGCCCTCGGTCAGGAGCGTGCGCACCCGCTCGTAGAGCATGTAGCCGAGCAGCACCGGCGCGAGGACGCCGATGAGGGCATACCAGTAGCGACCCACCTGGAAGGTCGAGACACGGTTGAGGTGCGCCCGCAGCACCGGCGCGGTGCGGAAGACCCACACCACCAGCACCGTCATGACGATGGCCGAGACGACGATGCCCACGTTGTTGGCCCACTGGTCGACCGTGTCCAGGGCGATCAGACCGGAGGTGGTCGAGAACAGCGCCAGCGAGATCACCGCGCAGACCAGGCCGACCACGATCGCCGAGGTCCGCTGCGCCAGGCCGAACTTCTCCTGCACCGAGGCGGCGACCCCCAGCAGGATGGAGATGATCGAGGTGAAGCCCGCCAGGACCAGCGCGCCGAAGAAGACGGCGCCGAAGAGCGCACCCCCGGGCATCTCGCTGATCACCGCCGGGAAGGTGACGAAGGACAGGATGGGCCCGCTCAGGCCCTCCAGCTGGTCGATGCCCGTCGCCTGCTGGTGCGCGAGGAAGCCGAGGGTGGCGAAGACCCCGATCCCGGCGAGGATCTCGAAGCTGGAGTTGGCGAAGGCGACCACCAGCCCCGCGCTGGTCATGTTGGCCTTGCGCCGCTGGTAGGACGCGTACGTCACCATGATGCCGAAGGCGATCGAGAGGCTGAAGAAGATCTGGCTGTAGGCCGCGATCCACACCGCGGGATCGGCCAGTGCGCCCCAGTCGGGGGTGAAGAGGGCGTTCAGCCCGTCGGCCGCCCCCGGCAGCGTCACGGCCCGCGCCACGAGCGCCACGAAGGCGAGCACCAGCAACGGGATGAAGAGCACGTTGACCCGCTGCACGCCCCGGGTCACGCCGAGGGCGATGATCGCCATGACGACCACCCAGACCAGCACGAGCGGGATCGCCACGGCAGGCACGATCGTCGTCGACACCTCGGGCGCGCCGACCCGGAGGTACTCCCCGGTGAAGAAGCCTGCCGGGTCATCACCCCAGCGCAGGTCGAAGGCGAAGACGAAGTAGCTGAGCGACCACGCGATGACCGCGGCGTAGTAGACCGCGATGACGAAGCTCAGCACGATCTGGAACCACCCGAGCGCCTCGGCCGGCCGGGCCATGCGCCGGTAGGCCAGGGGTGCGGCGCCGCGGTAGCGGTGCCCGATGGCGTAGTCGAGGAAAAGGATCGGGATACCGGCGGTGAGCAGCGCCACGAGGTAAGGCACGAGGAAGGCGCCGCCGCCGCTCTCGTAGGCCACCCCCGGGAAGCGCCAGATGTTGCCCAGTCCGACCGCGGACCCGACGGCCGCCAGGATGAAGCCGGTCGAGCTCGACCACGTCTCGCGGCGTGCCTGCGTCGCCGGTGCCGCCCCGCTCATGCCCGGGTGCCCCGCGCGTCCGAGGACCGGGGGTCGGGCGCGGTGGCCAGGTGGTCGACCGCCCAGCCGTAGCCCCGCACCCCCGCACCGGCCACGACCATCTCGGCGGCGGGGGAGAGGTAGGAGGTGTGCCGGAACGGCTCGCGCGCGTGCGGGTTGGACACGTGCACCTCCACCACGCGCAGCGCGGTGCCCTTGATCGCGTCGTGCAGCGCCACGGAGGTATGCGTGCAGGCACCGGCGTTGAGCACGACGCCGACGCAGTCAGGGTCGCGACCCGCCTCCTGCAGCGCGTCGACCAGCTCACCCTCGTGGTTGCTCTGCCGGCACCTCACCTCCAGGCCGTGCTCGGCCCCGCGGTCGGCGCAGAGCCGCTCGACGTCGGCGAGGGTGGCCGTGCCGTAGATCTCCGGCTCGCGGGTGCCGAGCAGGTTGAGGTTCGGCCCGTTGAGGACCACGATGTGCCGCGCCATGGGGTTACGCTCTCACATGTCGGCGCCGCGTCGGGCCCTCGCGCCGGGCGTCGCCCGGAGCCCGGCTCGCGTCGTCGCAGCGCTGCTGTTGACGGCGCGGCCCAGGGGTGCGCAGAGTGGGTGAGTTCTGACCTGCACGGCAACAGCCGGTCCGCCCGAAGGAGTCTGTCCGCCATGACCGCCCCTCTCGCCTTTCCCGACGGTTTCCTCCTCGGGGCCGCCACCGCGGCCTACCAGATCGAAGGGGCGGTCCACGAGGACGGCCGGGCCGACTGCATCTGGGAACCCTTCTCCGCGACCCCGGGCAAGGTGGTGGAGGGGCATACCGGGGCGGTGGCCTGCGACCACTACCACCGGATGCCGCAGGACGTGGCGCTCATGCGTGCGCTCGGTCTCGGGGCCTACCGGTTCTCGGTGTCCTGGGCGCGGGTCTGCCCGGACGGGCGCACGGTCAACCCCCGAGGACTGGACTTCTACTCCCGGTTGGTCGACGAGCTGCTGGGCGCCGACATCCTGCCCTGGGTGACGCTCTACCACTGGGACATGCCGCAGGCGCTGGAGGAGGAGGGCGGCTGGGCCGACCGCGGGGTGGTCGACCGGTTCGTCGACTACGCGCTGGCGGTCCACGACCGGATCGGGGACCGGGTGCGGCAGCTCACGACGCTCAACGAACCGTGGTGCTCGGCCTTCCTCGGGTATGCCGCCGGCGTGCACGCCCCCGGGCGCACCGACCCGCAGGACGGGTTGCGGGCCGCCCACCATCTCCTGCTCTCCCACGGCCGCGCCGTGAGTGCACTGCGCGAGCGGGACCCCGGGCTGGAGCTGGGCCTGACTCTCAACTTCACCGAGATGCAGCCGCAGGATCCCGCGTCGGCGGCCGACCAGGACGCGGCCCGACGGCTCGACGGACTGGCGAACCGCTTCTTCATCGAGCCGATCACGCGGGGTGCCTACCCGCCGGACGTCCTGGACGACCTGGGCGAGCTGTGGCCGCGCGACCTGGTGCAGGCGGGCGACCTGGAGACGATCTCGACGCCGATCGACGTGCTCGGGGTCAACTTCTACGCCAGCAGCATGGTCACCGGCCCCGCCCCGGAGGCCGCCCGAGAGGCCGCCCGCCAGGCCCGCGCTCACGACGGCCCCTCACCCAACGTCGGGTCCGAGCACGTGGTGACGGTCCGCCGTGGCATACCCGTCAGCGACATGGGCTGGGAGATCCGGCCCCCGGCGCTGCACGAGCTCCTGGTGCGGCTGCAGCGGGACTACACCGGCCCTGCCGGCACCCGCCTCTACGTGACCGAGAACGGCGCGGCCATGCCGGACGTCCCCGACGAGGAGGGCTTCGTCGACGACCAGGACCGGATCGCCTACCTGGAGGGCCATCTGCGGGCGGTCCACGGCGCGATCACGGAGGGCGCCGACGTCCGCGGCTACTTCGTGTGGTCGCTGCTGGACAACTACGAGTGGGCCTTCGGCTACACCAAGCGCTTCGGCATCGTCCGGGTCGACTACGACACGCAGCGCCGCATCCCCAAGGCGAGCGCCCACTGGTATGCAGACGTCGCTCGCTCTGGCTCGATCGGCTAGCGCGGGCTGGGCGGATCGTCTCGTGGCGCTCCGTGGGTCCCCGTCGCGGGCACCGAGGTGAGCAGGTCGGCGGCCTCCAGCATGGCGGGGCCGTACCACGTGAGCACCCTGCCGCTGACGAGCCGCGTCGGGGTGCGGGAGAAGGCCTCCGGCCCGTCCTGCGCGGTGAAGACGTAGGGCTCGTCCGGGAGCAGCACGACGTCGGCACCGGCGCGGTCGAGGTCGTCCACCTCGACCCTCGGGTAGCGGTCCTCGTCGCCGGCGTAGACGTTGGCCAGCCCCGCGCGGTCGAGCAGGTCGGTGGTGTAGGTCCGGGCACCGACGACCATCCACGGGTCGCGCCAGATCGGCACGGCGACGCGCGCCCGGGGCGGGGTGCCCGGCCCGGGGGCCCAGCGACGCTCCACCTCGGTCAGCCACGCCGGCTCGCCCCACCCCAGGACGTCGACGAGCAGCGTGCGCAGCACGCGCAGCGCGTCGTCGACCGACTCCACCACCCCGACCCAGACCGGTATGCCCGCGTCCCGCAGCCGTCGCACGTCCAGCTCGCGGTTCTCCTCCTGGACGCAGACGACCAGCTCGGGAGCGAGCGCCGCCACCGCGGCCCGGTCCGGGTTCTTGGTGCCCCGGACCCGCGGGACGTCGAGGTCGGCGGGGTGGGTGCACCAGTCCGTGGCGCCCACGAGGGCCTCGCGCCGGGTCGCCGCCAGCGCCTCGGTGAGCGAGGGCACGAGGGACACCACCCTGGTCACCGCGCCCTGGGGCAGCGGCACCGTCGCACCGAGGTCGTCCTGGACCGTCCTCACGACGCGCCCAGCGTGGTCCCGTCCTCGACGGTGCCGCCCTCCGGTCCGAGCACGGCCCCCCCGACGACGCGGACGTCGCGGCCGAAGCGCCAGTCGCCCTGCACCTCGAGCCGCTCGGCCTCGACCAGCGAGGGCACCCCGGCGGGGAAGCGCTCGTCGAAGTCGCCGATCATCCCGTAGTGCTCCTTGCTCAGGTCGACCACCGGCGCCGGGTCCACGGTCCTGCGCAACCGGTAGGAGGTGTCGTCGACGGCATACACGTCCGAGCGCAGCAGCGCCAGCTCGTTGGTGGTCTTGACCGGCACGAAGCGGTCCCGGGTCACCGCCACCGACGCGGCGTCGTCGAAGAGCTCGACGGCGCTGCCCATCGCCGACTCGATCTGGACGACCGGGGTCGAAGCCTTGTCCTTGGGGTCGACCGTCTTGGCGTTGCGGATGAGCGGGAGCTCCATGACCCCGTCCCGCTCGGCCAACATCGCGCGCAGCCGCTCCAGGTTGAACCACAGGTTGTTGGTGTTGACGTAGGGGTGCTTCTCGCCGTCCATGAAGTGGACCATCTCCTCCTCCGCCGTCTGCGCGGTGTCGCGCAGCACCAGCCGGCCGTCCGCGCGCCGGCGGACGAGGTGGCCGCCCTTCTTGTCCATCTCGGTGCGGCGGCAGACCTCGGCGGCGAAACCGGCGCCGCTGGCCGCGAACCACGCCGCCACCCGCCCGTCGGGGACGGCGCCGAGGTTGTCGACGTTGGAGACGAAGGCATACCGGAAACCACCCTCGAGCAGCCGGTCGAGGAGCCCGCTCGCCAGCAGCGAGGGGTAGAGGTCGCCGTGGCCGGGCGGGCACCACTCCAGCCCGGGGTCGGCCTCCCAGGTGACGGGGGTGAGGTCGTCGGCGCGCAGCTTGGGCTCCTGGCTCTGCAGGAAGTCCAGCGGTATGCCCGCCACCTCCAGGTCGGGGTAGCGCGCCAGCACCTCCAGCGTGGCCTCCCGGGTGGAGAAGCTGTCCATGAAGGTCAGCGGCAGCCGCACGCCGTAGCGTTCCCGCAGCGCGAGCACCTGGCGCACGGTGATGTCGAGGAAGGTGAGGTCGCTCCGGACCGGGAGCAGCGACTTCGGGCCGGCCAGCCCCATCGAGGTGCCGAGCCCGCCGTTGAGGGTGATGACGGCGGTCGCGCCGAGCGCCTCGGCGGCCTCCTCGTCGGTGACCTGCACCTGGTCGAGATGGGCGGCGGGCAGGGCCGGCTCCACGTCGGCCTCCGCGATGAGCCCCGTCGCCCCGGCCGCGAGGTTCTCGTAGTGGCGGGCGAAGGTGTCCCGCGCCGGCCGGCTGACGCCGGCCTGCTCCATGCGGTCCAGGGCCTGGGCGAGTCCGGGTGTGCTCGTGCTCGTGCTCATGGGCACCAACCTACTGAACGGGGCGCGAGCGGCGACAGCGTGACCCGAGGGGGAAGAGCACGGGAGTCCGCGCCGTGTAGGCCTCGTAGTCGGACCGGCCGCCCCATCGCTCGTCGGCCCGGCGCTCCAGCGCCGGGACCCCGCTGCCGAAGCGCAGCAGCAGGTAGATGAGCCCCGGGGAGACCAGGGTGACGTGCTGCCAGCCGGAGAGCGCCGGGAGCGCCACCAGGGCGACGCCGGTCCAGAGCAGGATCTCGCCGACGTAGTTGGGGTGCCGGGAGATCGACCACAGACCGGACTGGATGAAGTCACCCTCGTTCGCCGGGTCGGCCCTGAAGGCCGACTTCTGCGCGTCGGCGACCGCCTCGACCCCGAAGCCGAGGAGCCAGACCGCGATGCCGGCATACCCGAGGACGCCCAGCGACTCCCGGGTGCCGGAGGTGATCGCGGCCAGCGCCGCGCCGGCGGCGAAGGTGACCCACAGGCCCTGCACCGTCCACACGAGCAGGAACCTCCGCCAGTCCTGCTTGAGCTCGTCGAAGCGGCCGTCCTTGCCCGCCTTCGTGACCCGCCGGAAGAGGAAGACCCCGAGCCGCAGCGCCCAGAGGAGCACCATCATCGCGAGGACCCAGGTGCGGGCGTCGCGGTCCTCGACGAGGACCAGGGCCAGGATCGCCAGGAGCTGGAAGGTGAGGGACCCGGTGAGGTCGAAGAAGCGCTCGGTCTGCGCCAGGAACGAGGGGACGTAGACGACCCAGTTGAGGACGAAGGCGAGGGCGACCAGCAGCAGCATGAGCGGCAGGCCGTCGGCGACACGGTGCCCCCCGTCCGAGGCGGCGAGCGCGAGGAGCAGCCCGCCGAGGGTGGCAGCGCCAGCGAGGACGAGGCTCGTCGCGCAGGTCAGCCTACGGTCGTGGGGGCGTGCCCTGCCCGGCAGTGCGCACATCGACCCCGGGAGGATTCCCCGGGGTCGATGTGCGTGATGGCCGCTCAGCCCTTCACACCGCCGGCCAGCAGACCGCGGACGAAGTAGCGCTGCAGCAACAGGAAGACGGTCACCGGGACGACCATGGCGACGAAGGCGCCGGCCGACAGCAGGTGCCAGGCGGTCCCGCGCGTCCCGGTCAGGTCCGCCAGGCGGACCGTCAGCGGCGCCACCTCCTGCGCCGAGCCGAAGACCAGTCCGACGAGCAGGTCGTTCCAGACCCAGAGGAACTGGAAGATGCCGAAGGCCGCGATCGCCGGCACGAGCAGGGGCAGCAGCACTTGGAAGAAGATCTTCACGTGGCCCGCCCCGTCGACGCGTGCCGCCTCCACGAGGGACCGGGGGATGTCCATCATGAAGTTGTGCAGGAGGAAGATCGCCAGCGGCAGCGCGAAGATGGTGTGTGAGAGCCAGATCGGCCAGAACGACCCGACGATGCCCCAGTTGTTGTACTGCGTCAGGAGCGGGATCATCGTGATCTGGATCGGGACGATCTGCAGCGCGAAGACCGCGACGAACAAGATGTTGCGGCCCCGGAACTCCAGCCACGCGAAGGCGTAGGCCGCCAGCAGTGCCAGCGTGATGGGGATGATGACGGCGGGCAACGTGATGACGATGGTGTTGATGAAGACATCGATGAAGTTCGTCGAGCCTCCGTAGAGCACCGCGTCGTAGTTGCCCCAGGTCACCTGCGGGTCGCTGAAGAAGGTCCACCATCCCGAGGTGCGGATGTCGATCTCCGGGCGGAAGGAGGTGACGAACAGCCCGAGCGTCGGGATGCTCCACAGGATGGCGATGACGATCGCGATCACGCTGGCCCACGGCGAGGACAGCTTGGTCTTCGCGTCGACCGCCCGCTGCTCGGCCTTGGTGAGCTTGCGCGGCGGGGTGCTCTTGGCCGGGGTGGTGCCGGCCGTGTCGGCCGTGTCGGCGGTGTCGGTGCTGGTGCTCATCGCTGCTCCTCCGCCAGCTTCATCTGGCGCACGTTGTAGACCACGACCGGGACGACCATGACGAAGAGCAGCACCGCGAGGCTGGCACCGATGCCACCCTCACCGCGCACGAAGCTCCGGGTGTAGAACTCGTTGGCCACGATCGAGGTGTCGAAGTTGCCGCCGGTCATCGTGAAGACGATGTCGAAGACCTTGAGGGTCGCCATCGCGATCGTGGTGATGACGACGACGACGGCGGGACGGATGGACGGGACGGTCACCGAGCGGAACATCTGCCAGTTGCTGACGCCGTCGAGCTTGGCGGCCTCGATGATGTCGTCCGGGATCGCCTTGATCGAGGCCGACAGGATCGTCATCGCGAAGCCGGACTGGATCCAGATCATCACGGCGATCAGGAAGAAGGTGTTCCAGGGCCAGGTGAGCAGGAACTGCTGGCTGTCGAAGCCGAGCCAGACCAGCAGCTGGTTGGCCAGGCCCGTCTGAGGCCGGTCGGTGGGCTTGAAGTCGTAGACGAACTTCCAGATGATGCTCGCCCCGACCATCGAGATCGCCATCGGGAGGAAGACCAGGGTCTTGGCGAGCTTCTCGAAGCGGGTCCGGTCCACGAGCACGGCATACACCAGCCCGATCGCCGCCGACAGCAGTGGCACCAAGATCACCCACAGGAAGGTGTTGAGCAGCACGATCCGCAGCGCCGAGTTGCCGAAGACGTCGGCGTAGTTCTGCACACCGACCCAGTCCTGGCCGTTGTCGCTGCGGAACGAGTTGATGATCGTCACGATGGCGGGGTAGACCAGCCCGAAGACGACCAGCAGGGCTGCCGGGCCCAAGAACGCCAGCACCGTGATCCACAGGGGCATCCGAGGGCGGTCGGCGAGGAAGAGCACGAGTGCCATCACTGCCACGAACAGCAGGATCGCGATCCCCATGACGAGGAACTTCTCCACCGGTGTCCCGGTGTTGAGCAAAAACTCCATGGATGAGTCCTTTCCGGCGGGCTGCGGCGCCACGGACGGCGGGGGGGCGGGCGGTGAGACACCGCCCGCCCCGCGCCGTCAGCGGGTCAGTCCCAGCTGTTCTCGATGGAGTCGAGCACCGACTGGGTGTCCTCGCCGGTGATCCAGTTGGTCATGCCGGTCCAGAAGGACCCGGTGCCGACCGCGGCCGGCATGAGGTCGGAGCCGTCGAACCGGAACTCCGTCGCCTCGTCGGTCAGCAGCTCGTAGGCCAGCTGGTCGATGGGGGACTTCAGGTTGGCCGGGTCGAGGCCGGAGTTGGCCGAGACCCATCCGGGGGAGGAGACCTTCGCCTTGGCGTTGGACCACTCGGGGCTCGCGAGGTAGGCCTGCAGGGCCTGGACCTCAGGACGGTCGGCGAACATCAGCGTGAACTCGCCACCACCCAGCAGCGGCTGCTCGTCGGGGTCGTTGCCCGGCAGGTAGAACGCGAAGACGTCGCCGTCTTCGGCGACGTTGGTACCCTCCGGCCAGTTGGCCTGGTAGAAGGACGCCTGCCGGTGCAGGAAGCACGACCCGTCGAGAATGGGCAGCCCGGCCTCGCCGAAGGGCACGGTGGCGATCGACTCCACGCCACCGAGGCCTCCGTTGACCATCTGCTCGTCCTTGAGCACCTGGCCGGCCTGGTCCAGCGCCTCGACGACCTGGTCGTCGTTGAAGGGGATCTCGTGCTCGACCCACTGGTCGTAGGCCTCCGGCCCGGCGGTCCGCAGCATCATGTCTTCCAACCAGTCTGTGGCCGGCCAGCCGGTGGCGTTGCCGGACTCGATGCCAGCGCACCAGGGCTTGGCGTCCGGGTGGTCCGAGGCGATCTGCTCAGAGAGCGCCATGAGGTCGTCCCAGGTCTCGGGGATCTGGTAGCCGTTCTCCTCGAAGGCTGCCGGGGAGTACCACACGAAGGACTTGGCGTTGGCGCCGAGCGGAGCGGCGTAGTACGTGCCGTCGACCGTGCCGTAGCCCTTCCAGGACTCGTTGTAGTACTCGTCGACGTTGGCCTCGGCCTGCTCGCCGACCGGGAAGACCGAGTCCGGGAAGTCGGTGACGAGGCGCTCGACGAGACCGGGCTGGGGGATGTAGGCCATGTCGGGGGCGTTGCCGGACTCGAGCCGCACGGGGAGCTGAGTCTCGAACTGGCGGGAGCCCTCGTACTCCACCGTCACGCCGGTGCAGTCCTCGAAGGGGATGAAGGCGTCGATGTGGGACTGGTCCTCGGGGGAGACGATCGAGGTGTAGACGCTCACGCTCGTCCCCTCGAGGTCGCCGTACTCCTGGTACGGCTCGCAGGCGACGTCGACCGACGACAGGGCCTCGTCGACGTTGTCGCCGCCGGCCCCCTCGCCGCCGCCGCAGGCGGCCAACGTGACTCCCGCCAGGCCGAGGGTCGCTGTCATCGCCAGCCGGCGAGTAGTGCTTCTGCGCATCGTCGCGCGTCCTTTCTGAAGAACTTCCCCGCATCCCGGATCGTGGGGACGTGGGCACGGGGACCTATCGCAGCACCCCGACCTGTCGGGCATCAAGCATTCGCGGTCACGTAACGGTAACGATCTCTTCCGGCTCCGGGGAGAGGCGTGCGACCAGCGGACCGGAGGCGCCCGGTTGACGAGCACGTCAAGGAGGCCGCGCCGGTCCACTACCATCGAGGGGTCAGCCCGCACTCGAGGAGGAGAGCACCGGTGAAGAACGACCAGAGCGCGACCGCGTCGGGATCGCAGGCCGCCGGCGGCAGGCCCGCCCTGCGCACCCCGGAGCACCCGGTCCGGATCGTCACGGCCGCGAGCCTCTTCGACGGGCACGACGCGTCGATCAACATCATGCGGCGCATCATGCAGAGCCAGGGCGCCGAGGTGATCCACCTGGGGCACAACCGCTCGGTGGCCGAGGTCGTCGAGGCGGTGCTCGACGAGGACGCCAACGCCGTCGCGGTGTCCTCCTACCAGGGCGGTCACGTGGAGTACTTCGAGTACCTCGTGGACCAGCTCCGCGAAGCGGGGGCGGGGCACGTCACCGTCGTCGGCGGGGGTGGCGGCGTCATCGTCGCCGAGGAGATCGAGCGGCTGCGCGAGGCCGGCGTCACCATCTTCTCCCCGGAGGACGGGCAGCGCCTGGGTCTGCCGGGGATGATCAACCAGGTCATCACCGAGGCCGACACGGACCTCTGGGAGGTCGGCGCCGCCGACGTCGAGGCCGTGCTGGCGGGGGAGCGGACCGCGGTCGCCCGGGCGATCACCGGCGCCGAGCTCGGCTCGCTGCCGTCCGCCGACCGGGAGCGGTATGCCGCGGCGGCGAAGGAGAGCAGCACCCCCGTGCTCGGGATCACCGGCACCGGCGGGTCCGGCAAGAGCTCGCTCACCGACGAGCTGGTCCGGCGCTTCCGCATCGACCAGGGCGACCGGCTCCGGATCGGGGTGCTCGCCATCGACCCGACCCGGCGCAAGGGAGGCGGCGCGCTGCTCGGCGACCGGATCCGGATGGGTGCCCTCGGCGGGGACCAGGCGATGTTCCGGTCCATGGCCACCCGCGGCGAGTCGGAGGTGCCCGAGGCGCTGCCGGTCGCCATCGACGTCCTCAAGGCCGCCGGCTTCGACCTCGTCGTCGTCGAGACGCCCGGGATCGGGCAGGGCGATGCGGGCATCGTGCCCTACGTCGACACCTCGCTCTACGTCATGACCCCGGAGTTCGGGGCGGCCAGCCAGCTGGAGAAGATCGACATGCTCGACTTCGCCGACGTCGTCGCGATCAACAAGTTCGAGCGGCGCGGCGCCATGGACGCACTGCGGGACGTCGGCCGTCAGCTCGTGCGCAACCGGGAGGCCTTCGGCAAGAAGCCCGAGGACATGCCGGTCTTCGGCACCTCCGCCGCGACCTTCAACGACGATGGGGTCACCGCCCTCTACCAGGCGCTGCGCGACCTTCTCGGCGACCAGGGTCTGGACGTCACCGAGGGCGTGCTGCCCCGCGTCGAGGTGCAGCACTCCTCGATGATCCGGCAGGTCGTGCCGCCCAAGCGGGTGCGCTACCTCGCCGAGATCGCCGACACCGTCCGCGGCTACCACGACGACACCGAGCGGTATGCCCTCGCCGCCCGTCGCGTCGAGCGCCTCGCCGCGGTCGACGACGAGCTGGCAGCCGCCGGGAGGACCGACCACGGCGTCGACGACCTCCTCGCCGAGGCGCGGCGGAAGCTCCCGACCGAGGTCGAGGAGATGATCGAGGGCTGGCCCGCGCGCGTGGAGGCCTACTCCGGGGACGAGCAGGTGGTGAAGGTCCGCGACCGCGAGATCCGGACCCGGCTGACCAAGGAGTCGCTCTCCGGCAACCGCATACCCCGGGTCGCGCTGCCGACCTACGACGAGGCCGGCGCGCTGGTGCGCTTCTGGCGCCGGGAGAACCTCCCGGGCTTCTTCCCCTACACGGCAGGCGTCTTCGCCTTCAAGCGGGACAACGAGGACCCGGCGCGGATGTTCGCGGGCGAGGGCGACCCGTTCCGCACCAACCGGCGCTTCAAGCTGCTCTCCGAGGGGCAGCCGGCGACCCGGCTGTCCACCGCCTTCGACTCGGTCACCCTCTACGGCCACGACCCGGCGCAGCGCCCGGACATCTACGGCAAGGTCGGCACCTCCGGGGTCTCCATCGCGACGCTGGACGACATGAAGGCGCTCTACGACGGCTTCGACCTCGTCGACCCGACCACCTCGGTGTCGATGACGATCAACGGCCCGGCGCCGACCGTGCTCGCCTTCTTCCTCAACACCGCGATCGACCAGCAGGTCGAGGCCTTCCGGGAGCGGGAGGGCCGCGAGCCTCCGGGGCCGAGGCGCAGGAGCTGCGTGAGTATGCCCTGCAGCACGTCCGCGGCACGGTCCAGGCGGACATCCTCAAGGAGGACCAGGGGCAGAACACCTGCCTGTTCACCACCGAGTTCTCGCTGCGGATGATGGGCGACGTCCAGGAGTGGTTCATCGAGCAGGGGGTGCGCAACTTCTACTCGGTGTCCATCTCGGGTTACCACATCGCCGAGGCCGGAGCGAACCCCATCAGCCAGCTCGCCTTCACCCTCGCCAACGGCTTCACCTACGTCGAGTCCTACCTCGCCCGCGGGATGGACATCAACGCCTTCGCGCCCAACCTGTCGTTCTTCTTCTCCAACGGGATGGACGTGGAGTACTCCGTCATCGGGCGGGTGGCGCGGCGCATCTGGACGGTCGCGATGCGCGAGCGCTACGGCGCCAACGAGCGCAGCCAGAAGCTGAAGTACCACGTCCAGACGTCGGGGCGCTCGCTGCACGCGCAGGAGATGGACTTCAACGACATCCGCACGACGCTGCAGGCGCTCATCGCGATCTACGACAACGCCAACTCGCTGCACACCAACGCCTACGACGAGGCGGTGACCACCCCCAGCGGGGAGTCGGTGCGGCGCGCGCTGGCGATCCAGCTCATCATCAACAAGGAGTGGGGCCTGGCGATGAACGAGAACCCCAACCAGGGGTCGTTCATCATCGAGCAGCTCACCGACCTCGTCGAGGAGGCGGTGCTCGCGGAGTTCGACCGGATCAGCGAGCGCGGCGGCGTCCTCGGCGCCATGGAGACCGGCTACCAGCGCGGCAAGATCCAGGACGAGTCGCTGCTCTACGAGCACCGCAAGCACGACGGCACGCTGCCGATCATCGGGGTCAACACCTTCCGGCGGCCCGAGTCCGAGCGGGAGGAGGTCGAGGTCGAGCTGGCCCGGGCCACCGAGGCGGAGAAGCAGTCGCAGCTGGACCGGGTCCAGGCATACCAGGAGGAGCACCGCGAGGAGGCGCAGGAGGCCCTGGCCCGGCTCAAGGAGGCCGCGATGGCCGGCGACAACGTCTTCGCCGTGCTCATGGACGCCGCCCGGGTGTGCACCCTGGGCCAGATCACCGAGGCCTTCTTCGAGGTCGGTGGGCAGTACCGCCGCAACGTCTGAGGCGCGGGGTGGGGCGGCTCAGCGCTCGCCCGGGCTCCACCTTCGGCACGCGCTCGCTGGACGCGCGGGACCGCACCACCCGGCTGCAGGTGGCGCAGCCCATCGCCGGGGGCTACGACCTCATGGGCTACGACGCTGAGGACGTCTGCCACGACGTGCTCGACCAGTACGAGCGCTGGGCGGCCAGCTCGGCGATGGTCGCCGAGGGCCGCGAGCACTAGCCCACCGGCGTCCCGGTGGCGACGTCGGCGGTGGCAGCGCCTCCGCCGACGGCTGCGGGTCAGCGGCGGCGACCGCTCCCGCTGGAGGTGGAGAAGGCGACGATCGAGCCGCCCGAGGTCTGCTGCCGGCCCTGCCGGCGGCGGGTCTGGCCTTGCCCCTGACCGGTGCGACCGGATCCCTGGCCGCCGCGGCCCGACCCCTGGTCCTGACCGCCGCGCCGGGGGCCGCCCTGGGTGCGGTCGCCGCGACCTGTGCCCGGACCGCCACGCCGGGACGACCCGTCCTGGGTTCGGCGTGACCCGCGCCCCTGCTGGCTACCGCCCTGGCCGGTGCGTCGGGAACCCTGACCCTTCGGGCCGCCCGCGCGACCGGAGCCCTGGCGGCCGCCGCCCTGGGCGGGCGCCTGGATCGTGAGACCACCCGGGACCAGCGTGCGCTCACCCGGGGCCAGCTCGGCGAGGATGGGGTGCCCCGCGTCGGCGCGGGTCGTCGTGGGCTTGATGCCCGCCGCCCGGGTCAGCGAGCGGACGTCGCGCACCTGCTCGTCGGTCATCAGGGTCACGACGGTGCCACCGGCACCGGCGCGCGCGGTGCGACCCGAGCGGTGCAGGTAGGCCTTGTGCTCCACCGGCGGGTCGGCGTGCACCACGAGCGAGACGTCGTCGACGTGGATGCCGCGGGCGGCGATGTCGGTCGCGACGAGCGTGGAGGCCTGGCCGGAGTGGAAGGCGTCGAGGTTGCGGGTCCGGGCGTTCTGCGCCAGGTTGCCGTGCAGCTCGACCGTCGGCACGCCCGCGCCGTTGAGCTGCTTGGCCAGCTTCTTGGCGCCGTGCTTGGTCCGGGTGAAGACGACCGTGCGGCCCGGGGCCGAGCCGAGGTCGGTGAGCACGGCGAGCCGCTGCCCGGCGTCGATGTGCAGCACGTGGTGGTCCATCGCCGCCACGGGCGACTGCGCCGAGTCGGCGTGGTGGGTGACCGGGTCGTGCAGGTAGCGCCGGGCGATGACGTCGACCCCCGAGTCGAGGGTCGCGGAGAAGAGCATCTTCTGGCCTCGCCGAGGGGTGCGGTCCAGCAGCCGCTTGACGACCGGCAGGAAGCCGAGGTCGGCCATGTGGTCGGCCTCGTCGAGGACGGTCACCTCGATGCCGGACAGGTCGGCGTGGCCCTGGCCGAGGAGGTCCTCGAGGCGGCCCGGGCAGGCGACGACGACGTCCACCCCGGCCTGCAGCGCGCGGACCTGCGGGTTTTGGCCGACCCCGCCGAAGATCGTCACGTGCGCGAGCCCCGCCTGCGCGGCGAGCGGCTCCAGCGAGGAGGCGATCTGTCCGGCCAGCTCACGGGTGGGCGCCAGGATCAGCGCGCGCGGCAGGCGCCCGCGGCGGCGGCTGGCCGAGGGATCGGCCAGCCGCCGGGCCACGACCGGCAGCAGGAAGGCGAAGGTCTTGCCCGACCCGGTGCGGCCGCGGCCGAGGACGTCGCGGCCGGCCAGCGAGTCCGGCAGCGTGGCGGCCTGGATGGGGGTCGGGACGGTGATGTCGCGGGCGGCGAGCACGTCGGTGAGGGAGGAGGGCACGCCGAGGTCGGCGAAGGAAGAGGTCACGGGGATCTTTCGGGACGGATGCGGTGTCCCACCCGGCGCGTCGCGCGTCCGTGGCGGCCGGTGGCCGCGAGATCGGGCACCCCGAGGTGAGACGGTGCGGGATGCGACACCAGTCTATCGCAACGCGGGGCTTCCACCGGCCATGATGGGGTCGTGGACAGCGACGGTGACCGGGTCGAGGAGCTCAGCCACGCCGGGCTGCGGCACGAGGCGCTCGTCGGCGGCCCCTCCGGTGGCGAGCCGGTGGTGCTGCTGCACGGCTTCCCCCAGGACGCGACCGCCTGGCGGGCGCTCGCGCCGCTGCTGCACGATGCCGGGCTGCGGATCCTCGCCCCGCACCAGCGTGGCTACGGGCCCGGGTCGGCGCCGACCTCCGTCTCCGCCTACCGGCTGGACTCCCTCGTCGGGGACGTCCTGGCCTGGCTGGACGCGCAGGGCTGGGCCCGCGCCCACGTCGTCGGCCACGACTGGGGTGGCGCGGTGGCCTGGGCCCTGGGGGCGTGGCACCCCGGGCGGGTGATCACGCTCACCGTGCTCTCCACGCCGCACCCGGCCGCGCTGCGCTGGGCGGTGCGGCACGGCGACCAGGCCCGGCGCAGCTGGTACGTCGCGGGCTTCCAGGTCCCTCGCGTGCCCGAGCTCGTCATGGCCCGGGCGCTGCGTCGGGGGGAGCTGCGGCGCACCGGGCTGCCCGCGGACGACGCCGTCCGGTATGCCGCGCGCCTGGGCTCCGCCGCACGCCTGCGCGGACCGGTCAACTGGTACCGCGCCGCGGCCCGCGGCGGGTCCCGGTCCGTCGGCACCGTCGCCGTGCCGACGGCATACCTCTGGGGTGCCCGCGACCCCTTCCTCGGACGCGCGGCGGCGGAGCGCACGGCGCACCACGTGGTCGGCGACTACCGGTTCACCGAGCTGGGTGCCGGGCACTGGCTGCCGGAGACCCGGGCGCGGGAGGTGGCCGCCACGATCCTCGGGCGGGTGGGTACGCCAGGGCACTGACCGCGCCGAGGGTCGGGCTCGGCGCACGATCGGTGGCGCCGCCTGTGGACGATCCGCCCGGTCTGTCACCCCCGAGCCCTAGGCTCGGTGCCATGTCCACGGACCTCGCCGCCGCCGACTGGGTGCTGCGGGTCCAGGACCAGGACCTGCGCTCCGAGGTCGGCGAGCTGACCTTCGCCCGGGCGCAGGGGTATGCCGACTCCGGTCAGGTCCGCACCCTGGTCACGGGGCCGGACGGCGCCGCCCTGGTCGGCACGGTGACCGGCGGTCGCGGACACGTCTACCAGACGGTGGTCCGGATCCACGACCGCGAGGTGCTGGTCTGGAGCGGCCAGTGCAGCTGCCCGGTCGGTCAGGACTGCAAGCACGCCGTCGCCGTTCTCATGACGGCGCGGGCCCGGCTGCGCGCCCGCAGCTCGACCCGGTCCGGCTGGGAGGCCGCGCTGGCGCCGCTGCTGCAGGGTGGGGCCGCCAGGGGCGGCACCGCGGCAGGGCACCGGCTGGGGCTGCAGGTCTCGCTCACCCAGGGCCCCGGGGGTCGGGACGAGCGCACCCGGGTCGGGCTGCAGCCCGTGCGGCCGGGCCGGAGCAAGCCGTGGGTCGGGCAGGGCGTCGGCTGGGACGAGCTGACCAACCGCTGGTCGCGGGTGGAGGTGGACCCGCGGCACCGCGCCCTGCTGGCCCAGCTCGCGGCGCTGGGCAAGAGCTCGGGCTTCGGCTACTTCTACTCCTCGGCCAAGGAGCTGCCGCTCGGGGAGATCGGTGCCGTGGCCTGGCCGGTGCTGCGCCAGGTGGTCGAGGCCGGGGTCCCCCTGGTGGGTGGTCGCGGGGTGGCCGACGTGGTAATGGGGGCCGGCACGGCACGGGCCGGGCTGGACGTCACGCGACGCGAGGACGGTGGCCTGCTCGTCCGCGCCCGTGTGGAGGACCTCGACGGACCCGGGGACGCCGACACCGGTCCTGACCCCCACGCCGACGACGACCAGGAACCCCAGGCCGACCGCGACCCTGACTCCGACGTCAGCCCCGGGCACGAGGTCTTCCTCGTCGGCAGGCCGGCCCACGGACTGGGCCGGCTCGACGCGTCCGGGAGGCTCACCCTGCTGCCGCTGGCCGAGCCGGTGCCCGACGTCGTCGTCGCGCTGCTCGAGTCCGGCCGCACGATGGAGGTCCCGGCCGACGACGTCTCCCGCTTCCTCACGACCTACTACCCGGCCCTGGCCCGTCAGGTGCGCCTCACCTCGAGCGACGGCAGCGTCGTGACCCCGGCCGACCGCCCGCCACGTCTCCGGCTCGAGATCACGCCGGAGGCCGGGCACGTGCTGCACCTGCGGTGGACCTTCGCCTACGCCGTGCCCGCCGTGACCGGGAGCGAGGAGGTGGCCGTCGTCGGCCTGGGGCCGGGGCAGGACGATCCGGTGCGCGACGACCGCGCCGAGGAGCAGGCCCTCGCCGCGGTCCTGCCGTTGCTCGAGGACACCCCGGGCCTAGTGGACCACGGGCGGGCGGGTGCGCACCCCCTGCGTCCCCGCGCGCTGCTCACCGGCATCGGCACGGCCCGCTTCGCGACCGAGGTTCTGCCCAGGCTCGAGGAGTCCGACCAGCTCGACGTCCTGGTGCACGGCGACCTCGCGACCTACGAGGAGGCCGACGAGGCCCCGGTCGTGCACCTGCGCACCACCGAGGCGGAGGAGGGCGACTGGTTCGACCTGCGCGTGCAGGTCCTGGTGGGGGAGACCGAGATCCCCTTCGACCAGCTCTTCGCGGCGCTCTCCCTCGGCCAGGACGAGCTGCTCCTGGAGTCCGGGCTGTGGCTGCGTCTGGACCAGCCCGAGCTGCGCGACCTGCGCCGGCTCATCGAGGAGGCCCGCGAGCTCGCCGATGACGACGGCGAGGAGGACCCTGCGCGGGTGCGGCTCTCGCCCTACCAGGCGGGGCTCTGGGAGGAGCTGGTCGAGCTCGGGGTGGTGCACGACCAGGAGGGACGCTGGCGCGAGCGGGTGGACTCGTTGCTGGCGCTGGGCGACGGGGACCGTGGCCTGGTGCAGGCCCCGGCCGCGCTGGAGGCGACCCTACGGCCCTACCAGCTGGCGGGATACCGCTGGCTGGCCGGCCTCTGGGACGCCGGCCTGGGCGGCATCCTCGCCGACGACATGGGGTTGGGCAAGACGCTGCAGGCGCTCGCGACGGTGGTCCGGGCCGAGGATCGCGGTGACCTCGCCGGCGGCCCGGTCCTCGTCGTGGCCCCGACCAGCGTCGTCGGCGCCTGGGCCGAGCAGGCGGCGCGCTTCGCCCCGCACCTGCGCACGAGGACGATCACCGCGACCCGGCGGCGCCGAGGAGCCGACCTGGCGTCCGCCGTCGGGGGCGCCGACCTCGTCATCACCTCCTACACCCTGCTGCGGCTGGAGGCGGAGGCCTACCGCGCGCTGCCGTGGAGCGCGGCGATCCTGGACGAGGCGCAGGTGGTGAAGAACCGCAGGTCGGCCACCTACCAGGCGGTCCGTCGGCTGGGTGCCGACCGGACCGTCGCGATGACGGGCACCCCGATGGAGAACACCCTCATGGACCTGTGGTCCATGACCTCGCTCGCCTCGCCCGGCCTGTTCTCGCGGCCCGAGACGTTCACCGAGCGCTACCGCAAGCCCATCGAGTCCGGCGAGGCGCCGCTGGCGCTGGACCGGCTGCGGCAGCGGATCCGACCGTTCATGCTGCGGCGGACCAAGGCGGAGGTCGCCGCCGACCTGCCGGACAAGATCGAGCAGACGCTGGGCATCGAGCTGCACCCGGCGCACCGCCGGGTCTACGACCAGCACCTCCAGCGGGAGCGGCAACGGGTGCTCGGACTGCTCGCGGACCTCGACAAGAACCGCATCGCGATCTTCCGCTCGCTGACCCTGCTGCGCCAGCTCGCCCTCGACCCGGCGCTGGTGGACGAGGAGCACGCCGGGCTCGCGCGCTCGGCCAAGATCACCGCCCTGCTGGAGCTGCTCACCGAGGTCGCTGCGGAAGGTCACCGGGCGCTGGTCTTCTCCAGCTTCACCGGCTACCTCTCGCGGGTGCGGATCGCCCTGGAGGAGGCCGGGATCGGGTATGCCTACCTCGACGGCCGGACCCGTGACCGGGCGGCCCGGATCGCGGCCTTCCGCGAGGGCGACGTGCCGGTCTTCCTCATCAGCCTCAAGGCCGGCGGCGTGGGGCTCACCCTGACCGAGGCCGACTACGTCTACGTCCTCGACCCCTGGTGGAACCCGGCCGCCGAGGCCCAGGCCGTGGACCGCACCCACCGGATCGGTCAGCACCGCACCGTCCACGTCTACCGGATGGTGTCCAGCGGCACCATCGAGGAGAAGGTCGTGGCCCTGCAGGAGCGCAAGCGCCGGCTCTTCAGCACCGTGGTCGACTCCGGCGAGTTCGCCGCCGGCACGGTGACCGCGGCGGACATCCGGGGGCTCGTCGAGGGGTGAGAGGCTGAGCGCATGACTGTCACCGGGGGCACCGCGACCTGGGATCTCGTGCACGCCGAGCGACGTGCCCTGGTCGAGGACCTCGCCACGCTCGAGGAGCCGCGGTGGGAGCACGCGTCCCTGTGCCCGGGGTGGACGGTCCACGACGTGGCGGCGCACATGGTCGACAACGCTCGCACCACGACCCCACGCCTGCTGCTGGCGATGGCGCGCGCCCGCTTCGACTTCGACGCCCAGAACGCCGCCGGCGTGACCCGGGAGCGTGGTGCCACCCCTCAGGAGACCCTCGCCCGGCTCCGGGCCGTCGTCACCCGGACCTCCGGGCCGCCCGCCCCCCGGGCCAGCAGGCTGGTCGAGGAGGTGGTCCACGGCGAGGACATCCGGAGACCGCTGGGCCTCGAGCACGACTACGCCCAGCAGGCGGTCGAGCGTGCCCTGACCTACCAGCTCGCCACCGCCGTGGGCCTCGGTGGGGCGCGGGAGCGGGTGGCGGGGCTCACGGTGCGCGCCACGGATGCCGGGATCGCCTCGGGCTCGGGACCAGTGGTGGAGGGGCCTGCCCTGGATCTGCTCCTCGTCGCCTCCGGCCGCGTCGTCTCCGGCGCGCTCCGCGGACCGGGCCTTGCCGAGCTGGAGGCGCGCTGTGCGCTGGGCTGAGCGGGCGCAGGAGGCGCCCCTGGACCACCTGGTGCTCGCCGTGCCGGACCTGGACCAGGCGGTCGAGGAGTTGCGCGAGCAGACCGGGGTGAGCGCAGCGGCCGGCGGGTCCCACCCCGGGATGGGCACCCGCAACGCCCTGGTCGCGCTGCGCGGCACGGGCGGGCCCGCCTACCTCGAGCTGCTCGCCCCCGACCCCGCCCAGGAGCCGGTGGCCCCGGAGGCCACGATGCTCGGCCTGGGACACCTGGTGGAGGACGGGACCTTCTCGCCCCGCCTGCACGCCTGGGCGATCCGCCCCGGCGACCTCGACCGGACCCTTGCCCTGGCCCGGGACGCCGGGCTGGAGGTCGGCACGGCGACCCCTGCCTCGCGCCGGACACGGGGTGGGACCGAGCTGTCCTGGCGGCTGGCGGTCCCGCACCCGCTCGGCCTGGGCGGGGTGCAGCCCTTCCTCATCGACTGGGGCAGCAGCCACCCGACGGACGACGACCTGCCCGAGCTCGACCTCGTCGAGCTCACGCTCGGCCACCCGGACCCCGACCGAGCCCAGCAGGTGCTGGACGTCCTCGGGGCAGGAGGTGCGGTCGTGGGCGCCCCGCGGCCCACGCTCGGGGCCGTGGTGGCCGGGCCGGGCGGCCAGACCGTGCTGTGAGACGCGCCTCAGTCGCTGATGCCGGTCCGCTCGACACCCTGGACGATCCACCGCTGGAGCAGCAGGAACATCAGCAGCAGCGGCAGGATCGCGACGAGCGCGGCCATGAAGAGCGTGCTGATCTGCGAGGTCTGGGCGGTGAGGTAGGTCGACAGCGCGATCTGCACGGTCCACGAGTCGGGGGTGCGGCCGATGACCAGGGGCCAGAGGAAGGCGTTCCAGCTGCCGATGAAGGTGATGGTGCCGATCGCGGCGGCGAAGCCGCCGGAGTTGGGCACGACGACCCGCCAGAAGGTGCCCCACCAGGACAACCCGTCCAGCGCGGCGGCTCCTCGATCTCCTTCGGGAAGGAGAGGAAGAACTGTCGGAAGAGGAAGGTCGCCAGCGCCTGGAAGAGTCCGGGGATGATGAGGCCGCGCAACGTCGAGATCCAGCCCAGGGAGGAGACGAGCACGAAGCTGGGGACGAAGGTGACGGCCGCCGGGATGAGCAGCGTCACGGTGATGAGCCAGAAGACGACCCCGGACCAGCGGTAGGGGATCCGGGCCAGGCCGTAGCCCGCCATCCCGGAGAGCACGAGGACGCCCACCGTCTGGCTCACGGCGATGACCGTGCTGTTGAGCAGCGCCCTCCCCATGGGCACCGTGCGGTTGTCGAAGACCGCGGCCAGGTTGCCCCACTCCCAGGTCGGCGGCAGCCAGTGCCACTGCGCGGAGGCCAGGTCGGCCTCGGTGCTGAAGGCGCCGCGCAGCAGGAGATAGAAGGGCAGCAGGAACAGCGCCGTCCCCAGGAGCAGCAGCACCCAGCGCAGGAGGGCATACCGGCGTCGTTCGTGCAGCACGTCAGTCCCTCCCGCCGAGCCGGAGCAGCCTGGTCTGCAGCAGCGCCACCACCGCGATCATGAGGGTGAGGATCACCGCACCGGCGCTGCCGTCGCCGAAGTTCTGGCCCGACCCGAGCGCGGTGTAGTAGAGGTAGACCAGCGGCGGCCGGGCGTAGGGCGGGTAGCTGCCGAAGCTGGACAGGATGTTGTAGAACTCGTCGAAGGCCTGGAAGGCGTTGATGAGAAGCAGGAGCAGGACCGCGGTGGACGCGGGGAGCAGCTGCGGCCAGGTGATGTGCCGGAAGACCTGCCAGCCCTCGGCGCCGTCGATGGCCGCCGCCTCGTAGAGCACCGTCGGGATCCGCTGCAGCGCCGCGAGGAAGAGGATCATGTAGAAGCCGACCTGCAGCCAGAGCCGGGCGGAGACGATGACCAGCCAGTACCACGGCGGGTCGGTGAGCGAGAGCCACGGGACAGGGTCCACGCCGATCAGCCCGAGTGCCGCGTTGGCGACGCCCGAGCGCATCCCGGAGAAGATCGACATCTTCCAGATCAGCGCCGCGACGACGTAGGAGCAGGCCACCGGGAGGAAGAAGACCGAGCGGAAGAAGGCCTGCATGACGCGGGTGCGGGCGACCAGGACAGCGGTGAGCAGGGACAGCGCGAAGGTCGTCGGGACGATGAAGGCGGCGAAGACGACGAAGGTCAGCAGCGAGTCCCGGAACGCCCTGTCGCCGAGCATGTCGCGGTAGTTGGCCAGCCCGACGAACTCGGTCGGCGTCACCGTGTTGTAGGCCTCGAAGAAGGAGAGGTAGACGCTCCACCGATCGGGACGTAGATGAAGAGCACCAGCCCCGCGAAGAACGGGCCGACGAAGACCCAGAACCACAGGTTGACGTCATGGCGACCGCGAAGCCGCGCGAGCATCAGGCGGTGACCCGCTCCAGCTCGTCCTCCACGATCGGGACCAGCGCCTCCAGCTCCTCCTGCGGGTCCGCGCCGTCCCGGACGATACGGCTCATCATGTCGCTCCAGGCGGTCGCGCTGCGGGGGGTCCACAGCAGCGGGGTCTGGGCGTGGCCGTACTCGGTGACGTAGCCGGCGGCGTCGGCCGCCGGACCGGACGCGAGCACGTCGGCCTCCGGGATCAGGCTGGTGCGCGAGGGCACGTGGAAGCCGTAGGCGGTGGCGAAGTCGAGCTGCTTGTCGGTCTGGTCGATCCACAGCCAGCGGACGAAGGCCCGGGCCGCCTCGACGTCGGTGGCCCGGGTGGACACGCAGGAGCCGTAGGCCCCCACCGGGACCGACGGTGAGCCGCCCTCCAGCGCCGGCCAGGGGATGGCCCCGAAGTCGTCGCCCAGCGCCTCGCTGATGGCGGGGAAGGTCCACAGCCCGGTCCACTGCATCGCGGCGCGCCCGGAGGTGAAGGCCCCGGCGTCGAACCAGTCCTGGGCCTCGCCCAGCAGCAGCGACTCGTCGGTCCACAGCGTGCGGAGCACCGACAGCGCCTCGGCGGCCCCCGCGTCCTGGAAGCCCAC
The DNA here is from genome assembly GCF_001942225.1 of Serinicoccus sp. CUA-874. Lineage (NCBI taxonomy): Bacteria > Bacillati > Actinomycetota > Actinomycetes > Micrococcales > Ornithinimicrobiaceae > Serinicoccus > Serinicoccus sp. CUA-874. Next base: position 27,252 of record NZ_MKJZ01000034.1, read on the forward strand.
CTCCTCGCCGTCGAGGTAGTCCAGCCCGGCGGCCCAGAGCATGGGGCCGCCGAGCAGGCCGGCGCCACCGTCGTTGCCGAGGAAGAGTCCCTTGACGTCGCCGCGGCTGAGCTCGCGGGCCGCGGCCACGAGGTCGGGGATCTGCTGCGGTGGCTCGATCCCGGCCTCCTCCAGCAGGCTGCGGCGGTAGACGAGGACCTGCATGTCGAGGACCTGGGGGACCGCCCAGATCTTCCCGTCGTAGGTCATCCGCTCGATGAGCGAGGGGGTGAAGTCGTCCAGGGTGTCGCCGAAGAGGTCGGTGAGGTCGGCCACCTGCTCGCCCTTGATCATGTCGATCGTCGGTCCGTTGCCGTACTCGAAGACGTCCGGACCGGCGTCGGTGAGGAGCGAGGCCGCGGTCGACTGGTCGTAGTCGCCCGGCTTCCAGGAGACGGTGACGTCGGCGTCCGGGTAGTCCGCGGCATACCGCTCCACCGCCTCCTGGGTGCCGGCCTCGCCGTACTGGTGGTACCACTGTGCGATCGTGGGGCGGCCGCCCCCGCCGCTGGACGGGGCGGCATCCTCGCCGCTGCCGGTGCCGCGCCCGGTGTTGTCGCCGCAGGCGGCGAGAGAGGCGCCCAGCGCCCCGGCCCCGGTGAGGGCCAGCATCCGGCGGCGGGACAGGCTCGGGGTCGAGCGTGCGGAACGGGCCATCGTGGTCCTCCTGGGGCGGCGTTTCCGGGGCGGCGTAGATGAGCAGCATATTCTGCCCGTCGCCGGTGTGACGGCAGTGAAGCGTGAGGTCACGATTGCGCAACGGCCGGTGTGTGCTGGCAACGTGGGGGGCGGGCCATCACGTCTACTGGGCGACGGACGACGACGAAGGGGATCTGGTATGCGGACGCGACGACTCGTGCTGCGCCCTCTGCGGCAGCGCCTGCTCACCGAGCCGCTCCCGCGGCGCGCGCTGGTCAAGGGCGGCGCCGGCCTCATGGCGGGGGCCGTGGTGGGGGGGGCTGCAGGACGACGGGGGCATCTTCGCGCTGCCGCAGCCCGAACCAGAACCCGAGCCCGAACCGGAGCCGGTCGAGCCCGAGCCCGAGCAGGCGGAACCGGAGCCCGAGCCGGAGCCGGTGGAGCCCGAGCCTCCGGCCGTGCTGGCGCGCGGCAGCGGAGGCGAGGCCGTCTGGGCGCTGCAGGAGCAGCTCAACGCCACGGGGTACTGGTGCGGCGCGCCCGACGGCGGCTTCGGCCACCTCACCCAGCAGGCGGTGTGGGCCGCCCAGAAGGCGCACGGCCTGGTCCGGGACGCCGTGGTGGGACCCGGCACCCGTGCCGCCCTGGAGACCGGCTACCGGCCGGCGCCGGCCTACGGCGGCGACCACGTCGAGGTGCACCTGGCCAGCCAGCTGCTGCTCGTGGTCCGCGGCGGCGCGACCACCATGACCCTCAACACCTCCACCGGCAACGGCGAGCCCTACGAGTTCGAGGACGGCATCTACGACGCCCACACGCCACCGGGGGACTTCGCCGTCTGGCTGACGCACAGCAACGGCTGGCGGGACGGCGAGCTGGGCGAGATGTACCGGCCGATGTTCTACTCCGGCAACTACGCCGTCCACGGGTCGGAGTCGATCCCGCCCTACCCCGCCTCGCACGGCTGCGCGCGGGTCTCGGTCGCCGCCATGGAGATGATCTGGGCCCAGGGCCTCATGAGCATGGGCAGCCGGGTCGTCGTGGTCTGACCCCGCCCACGTGGCGGACTTCCTCGATCCGCACCCGCCGTGGATCACCATCGGCGGTGCCGAGCACCTGCTCTACGTCCTCGGGCTGGTCGTCGTGGCGGGCACGCTGCTCCTGGCCCGGCACCAGGTGCGCGAGCACGAGGCCGCGGTGCGCGCCGTCCTGGCCGTCGTGGTGGTGGTCCAGCAGGTCACGCTCTACGGCTTCTACCTGGTGACCGGCTGGGACCCGGCCGAGACGCTCCCGCTGCACATCTCGCGGGTGTCCGCGCTGCTGGGGCTGGCCTACCTGGTCACCGGCAGCCGGCGGGTGATGGACGTGCTCTTCTTCTTCGGGCTGTGGGCCTGGGCCAGCTTCGCCTACCCGCAGAACATCCAGCCCCCGACCAACATCCTGGGCTGGAGCTTCTTCGTCAACCACGTCGTGACGCTGCTCCTGCCGGTCCTCGCGTGGGTCACCACCGACTGGCGTCCGAGCCTGCGCGGGATGCGCCTGGCCCTCGGCTGGTTCGCCGTCTACCTCGTCGTGGCGGTCGCGGCCAACGCCGCCTTCGACGGCAACTACTTCTACCAGCGGGAGCGCCCGCTGCTGCCGTGGCTGGGGCAGCCGTGGTACCTCCTCGCCTCGGTCGCCGCGACGGTCGCGCTGTTCTCGCTGGGGTATGCCGTGAGTCGCCTCGTCGCCCACCGTACCGACCGCCCGGCGCGCGTAGAATCGGTCCAATGAGCAGTCCGGGGGGTCGTCATCTGCCCTCCCGACACCGACCCGACATCGAGGGGATGCGGGCGATCGCCGTCCTGCTCGTGCTGCTCTACCACGCGGGCGTGCCCTGGCTGCCCGGCGGCTACACCGGGGTGGACGTCTTCTTCGTCGTCTCCGGCTACGTCATCACCGGTCTGCTCCTGCGCGAGGCGACAGGGACCGGTCGCGTGGACCTGTCGCGGTTCTGGGCCCGCCGAGCGCGCCGGTTGCTGCCGGCCTCGATGCTCGTGCTGCTCACCACGGCCGCGCTGACGCTGCTCTGGGTGCCGCAGGTGCGCTGGCGCGAGATCGGCTGGGACGTCGTGACCTCCGGCCTCTACGTCGTCAACTGGCGGATGGCCGAGCGATCGGTCGACTACCTGGCCGAGGACTCGGTCGCCTCGCCGGTCCAGCACTACTGGTCGCTGGCGGTCGAGGAGCAGTTCTACGTCCTCTGGCCGCTGCTGGTGGCGCTGGCCCTCTGGCTCGCCCGCCGCCGCGGGCTCCCGGTGGTGCCCACGGTGGCGGCGCTCCTGGCGGTGCTCGTCGTGCTGCCCTCCTTCGCCTGGGCGGTGCACCTGAGCTCGGCCAGCCCGCCGGAGGCCTACTTCGTCACGACCACGCGGCTGTGGCAGCTGGGGCTGGGGGCGCTGGTGGCGCTCGGCGCGTCCTGGTGGCGGCGCGTCCCGGTCCCGGTGGCCACGGCGCTGGCCTGGCTGGGACCGGTCGCCGTCCTCGCCGGCGGCCTCCTGCTCGACGCCGGCTCCGCCTGGCCCGGCTGGCCGGCGCTCGTGCCGACCCTGGGGGCCGCGGCGATGCTCGTCGGGGGCGTGCGTGCGTCCGTGACCTTTGGCCCGGCCCGGGTCTACGGCTGGTCGGGGTTGCAGTGGACGGGGGCGCTGTCCTACTCGCTCTACCTCTGGCACTGGCCGCTGCTGGTGCTGGCGCAGGCCCGGTTCGGTCCGCTGGACGTCTGGGCCGGGCTGGGGGTGGTCGTGCTCAGCGTCGTGCCCGCCCTGCTCGGTCACCTGTTCCTCGAGCAGCCGATCCGGTATGCCCGTGGCGCCCTGGCGGGTCCTCGCGGGGGCCTCGTCGTGGGACTCGCCTGCACCCTGCTCGCGGTCGGAGCCGGGGGCTACCTGGTCCGCGAGGTCGACCGTCAGGTGCGCGCCAACGAGGTCGCGGGCGCGTCGGCGCAGGGGGCGGGGGTGCTGCGGGAGCCCGGGACGCTGGCCCCCCGACCACCCCGCGCCGCGGGTGCCGCCGTGGGCAGCGAGTCCGGGGCGCGGATCGGCTCGAGCGGCGACGACAGCAGCGACGACGGCGCTGACCCCGCCACGTCGACCGCCGGCGCACCGGAGGCCTCGCCACGGCATACCGTCCCTGCCGGCACCGAGGGTGCCCCGTCACCGTCGCTGGACGACCTCGACCTGGGGGCGCAGGACGGGTCGATCACCCCGGACCCGCTGGAGGCGACGCGGGACGTGCCCGCGCTCTACGCCGACGACTGCGACAGCACCGGTCAGGAGGTGGTGCGCTGCACCTACGGCGAGCCCGACGGTGCGCTGCGCGTCGCCGTCGTCGGCGACTCCAAGATCGCCCAGTGGGTGGACGCCCTCGCCGCGGCGGGCCGCGAGCAGGACTGGCGGGTCGACGTCTATTACCGCTCGGCCTGCCCCTGGAGCGCGACCCTCGTGCAGTTCGACGAGGAGGGTCGGGCCCGGGCCTGCCGTGACTGGGGCGACGAGGTCATGCAGGAGCTGCTGGCCCAACCGCCGGACGTCGTGCTCACCTCCTCGGTGAAGTCGCAGGGCCTCGGTCCGGACGGCGAGCTGTCCGGGGAGGCGCTCGCCGACGGCATGGCGCAGCGGTGGAGCCGGCTCGGCGACGAGGGCGTGCCGGTGGTCGCGATCGCCGACACCCCCCAGCCGGGTGGTTCCCAGGTCTACGCGTGCGTCGCGGAGCACCGGGAGGACCTCGGGCGGTGCCGGATCGACTACAACCGCGGCAGCGGCACCGGGCCGCTGCTGCGCGCCGTCGCCGAGGTCCCCACCTCCACCTTCGTGACGATGAACGACTGGGTCTGCCCCGGCGAGGACCGGTGCCCGCCCGTCGTCGGCGGGGTGCTGATCTACCGCCAGGGCAGCCACATCACCGACACGTATGCCCGGTCCCTCGCGCCGGTCCTGCAGGACCGGCTGCTCGTGGCCTTCGACCGGGTCGGTGTCGGCCGGTCGCGCGAGGTCGACCCTCAGCGGTAGGCCTGCTGCCCGGTGAGCGCCTGCCCGACGACCAGGGTGTGCATCTCCTCCGTGCCCTCGTAGGTGAGCACCGACTCCAGGTTGTTGGCGTGCCGCATGACCGGGTAGTCGCCGGAGATGCCGTTGGCGCCGAGGACCGTGCGGGCGGTGCGGCAGATCTCGAGGGCTGCCGTCACGTTGTTGAGCTTGCCGACGCTGACCTGCTCGGGCCGGAGGCCGACCGCGTCCTTGCGGCGGCCCAGGTGCAGCGCGAGCAGGGTGCCGGTGGCCCAGGACTGGTGCATCCGGGCGAGCTTGGCCTGGGTGAGCTGGAAGGCGCTGATCGGCCGCCCGAACTGCTCCCGCTCGCCGGCATACGTCAGCGCGGTCTCCAGCGCCGTCCGCGCGGCGCCCATGGCGCCCCAGACGATGCCGTAGCGCGCCTCGGAGAGGCAGGCCAGCGGCCCCTTGAGGCCGCGGACGCCGGGCAGCAGCGCGCTGCCCGGGAGACGGACGTCCTCCAGGACGACCTGCCCGGTCACCGAGGCCCGCAGCGACATCTTGTGGCCGATCGTCGGGGTGCTCACCCCGGGGGTGTCGGTGGGCACCACGAAGCCCCGGACCCCCTCGTCCTCGGTCCGCGCCCAGACCACGGCGACGTCGGCGAGGGGGGCGTTGGTGATCCACGACTTCGTGCCGTGGAGCACCCAGTCGTCGCCCTCGCGGGTCGCCCGGGTGGTCATCGACCCCGGGTCCGAGCCGTGGTCGGGCTCGGTGAGGCCGAAGCAGCCGATCGTCTCCCCCCCGGCCATGGACGGCAGCCAGGACTGCTTCTGCTCCTCGCTGCCGAAGGAGTGGATCGCCTCCATGGCCAGCGAGCCCTGCACCGACACCAGCGACCGGACGCCGGAGTCGGCCGCCTCCAGCTCGGTGCAGGCCAGGCCGTAGTCGACCGCGCTCATGCCGGCGCAGCCGTAGCCCTCGAGGTGCATGCCCAGCAGGCCGAGCCGGCCGAACTCCCGCGCCAGCCCGCGCACCTGGTCGTGCGCCAGGTCGCCGTGCTCGTACCACCCCGCGACGTGCGGGAGCACGTGCTCCGCGCAGGCCCGGCGGACGGAGTCGCGGACGGCGCGCTCGTCGTCGGTGAGCAGCGCGTCCAGGTCGAGCAGGTCGAGGGTGGCGGGAGGCATACCCTCATCATGCCGGTCGCCGACCCCTGGCCGTCGAGGCAGGATGGGCCCATGACGACACCCACGCGCGGGACCTCCATCCTCGGCACCGAGGTGCGCCGGGTCGAGGACCCCGAGCTGCTGCGCGGACGAGGAACCTTCGTCGGCGACACCGACCTCGACGACCCCGAGGTGCTGCACGCGGTCTTCGTGCGCAGCCCGGTGGCGCACGCGCTGGTCCGCGGCGTCGACACCGCGGCCGCGGCGCAGGCACCGGGTGTGGTCGGGGTGTTCACCGCGGCCGAGCTCGGCGAGGAGCCGGTGCCGCCCTTCGCCCAGATCCACGACCGGGTGCAGCGCACCGCCCTGGCGACCGACCGGGTGCGCTTCGTCGGCGACCCGGTCGCGCTGGTCGTCGCGACCGGGCGCGCTGCCGCGGTCGACGCCGGCGACCTCGTCGACGTGGACTACGAGGACCTGCCCGTGGTGGTCGACATGGAGGCCGCGCTGGAGCCGGACGCACCGACGCAGTTCCCCGAGCTCGGGAGCAACGTCGTCCTCGCGGTCAAGGACCCCGAGGGTGAGCCGGACGTGCTCGCGGGCGCGCACCGGGTCGCGCGGCTGCGCCTGGAGAACAACCGCATGGCGACCAGCCCGATCGAGGGGCACGGCATCCTCGCGCGCCCGACCCTGAGCGACGGTGAGGTCACCGGACTCGACGTCACCCTCGCCACCCAGCACCCGCACCTCGCGAAGAAGCTCCTGGTCCGCTGGACCGGGCTGCCCGCCGACGCGGTGCGAGTGCGGGCCCCGCACGTGGGCGGTGCCTTCGGCGGCAAGGCCGGGATCGCGCCGGAGCACGCGGCCGTGGTGCGGGCGGCGTGCCTGCTCGGCCGCCCGGTCCGGTGGGTGGAGACGCGCAGCGAGACGATGCTGTCGATGACGAGCCGGGGGCAGGTGCAGTACGTCGAGGTCGGGCTCGACGAGGAGGGTCGCATCACCGGGATGCGGGCGCGGCTCGTGGGTGACTGCGGGGCGTACGCCGGTTTCGGCGGGTCCTTCGCCAGCGGCTCGACCCCGGACCATGTCCGAGGGCTCCTACCGGATCCCGCGGCTGCGCTACGACGCGCTGTCGGTCATGACCAACACCGCACCCACCGGCGCCTTCCGTGGGGCGGGCCGGCCCGAGGCGGCGGCGATGCTGGAGCGGGCGATGGACCACGCGGCCCGGACGGTCGGCCTGCTCCCCGAGGAGTTCCGGCGCCGCAACGTCCTCGCCCCGGAGGACTTCCCGCACCGGACGAAGTTCGGCGCGCACTACGACACCGGCGACTACGCCACGACGCTGCAGGCGGCGCTGGACGCGGCCGGGGTGGACGAGCTGCGCGCCGAGCAGGAGCGGCGGCGGGAGCGGGGCGACGCGTGGCAGCTCGGCATCGGCATCGCGAGCTACGTCGAGATCACCGGCTTCGGCGGCTCGGAGTATGCCGGGATCCGGGTCGGTGCGGACGGCTCGGTCGTCGTCATGGCCGGTACGTCGGCCCACGGGCAGGGGCACGCGACCGCCTTCTCGATGCTCGTCGCCGACGCCCTCGACCTCCCGCTGGAGCGGGTGTCCTACGTGCAGTCCGACACCGCGCAGGTCCGCAGCGGTGGCGGCACCGGCGGGGCGCGGTCGGTGCAGCTCGGCGGCAGCGCGGTGCTGGAGGCCGCGCAGGAGCTGCGCGAGCAGGCGATCGCCACGGCGGCCGACCTGCTGGAGACGGCGGCGGCGGACGTCGAGCTGGTGGACGGCCGGTTCGCGGTCCGGGGCGTCCCCGGTGCGGGAGTGACCTGGGAGGAGGTCGCCCGCCGGGCGCACGAGGAGGGGGACGGGCTGCAGGTGGATCACGACTTCTCGCAGGACGGGTCGACCTTCCCGTTCGGCACCCACGTGAGCGTGGTCGAGGTCGATGTCGAGACGGGGGCGGTGCGGCTGCTCCGGCACGTGGCCGTCGACGACTGCGGGACCGTGGTCAACCCGCTGCTCGTGCGCGGGCAGCAGCACGGCGGGTGCGTGCAGGGCATCTCGCAGGCGCTCTGGGAGGAGTTCCGCTACGACGAGCACGGCAACCCGGTGACCGCCACCTTCGCCGACTACACGCTGCCCACCGCGGGCGACCTGGTCCAGCTGGAGACCAGCCTCACGACGACCCCGACGGACCGGAACCCGTTGGGCGCGAAGGGGATCGGGGAGGCGGCGACGGTCGGCTCGACACCGGCGGTGCAGAACGCCGTCGTCGACGCCGTCGCGCACCTCGGGGTGCGGCACGTCGACCTACCCTGCACGCCGGAACGGGTGCTGGGGGCCGTCCGCGAGGCGGGGCGGGGCGAGCACGACCCGTGGCGCGAGCCGGCGGCGATCTTCGAGGACCTGCCCGACCTGGAGTCCGTGGACGACGTCGAGGTGTGAGGGTTCAGACCCCGCTGGGGTCGTGCGTCCGGCCGCCGTCCGCGCCCTCGACCGGTGGCTGCTCGAACCCGCGGGTGGGCGGTTCCGGCGAGACCACCGGTGGCTCGACGGGGCCGACCGAGGGCGGGTCCTCCGGGGTGACGCCCACGCGCGGGTCCAGAGCGCCGGTGAGCGGGGTGTCCCACAGCGGTGCGCCGTCGGCCGGACCGGCCCAGGCGGCGGCGAGGGAGTCGGCGTCCGCGGCGGTGACCTCCAGGGCGCGGCTGCGCTCGGCGATCTCGAGCCGTGCCTGCTCGACGATCTCCTGGGCGCGTCCGTGCTCCCGCTCGATCTGCTCCACGTCGTCCTCGTCGAGCACCTCGAGCTCCACCTGCCCGTCCAGCCGGCGCACCGAGGCGGCCACCGTGCTCACCCGGGAGAAGGACGCGTCGAGGTCGCGCTGGGTCGAGGCCGTGAGGTCGTGCAGGGCGTGCAGCTGCGTCAGGACGGCCTGCGCCATCCCCTGCACGAGCTCCAGGCCCTGGGTGACCCGCGGCGCGTAGGCGAGGTAGGAGTCGGCCCGGTTGCCCTCCCAGGCGGACGCCACGCGGGTGGTGACGTCGGAGCTGTCGGCCCCGGCGTTGCCCCCGGCGTCCCGCATCGCGGCCCACGCGTCGATGGCCTCCTGCAGGCAGGACACCTGGGCCCGCAGGTGCCACACGTCGGCCTTGGTGAGCGTGATCATGCGGAGGCACCGGGGCTGTCGACGTCCAGGGCCGGGCCCTGCTGGTGCGGTGCGGCCTGCGGCAGGTCGGGGCTGTCGGTGTCGAGGGCCGGTCCGCGCTCGTGCGGTGCAGCCTGGGGCAGCTCGCCCCGGTCGACGTCCAGCCGTTGTCCCGGACCGTGCCGCTCGGCGCGACCCAGCACGGGCCGGCCGTCCTCGCCCACCCCACGCGGGGGAGCCCACGCGGCGACGGCGAGGTCTCCAGGTCGGTCGCCGCCTGCTCCAGGTGGCCACCGTCGTGCATCACGGTGCGCTGCAGGTGACCGGCTGCGGCGTCGACCGCCTGCATCACGCGGTCGTAGGCAGCGGCAACCTGGGTGTCCTGCGACGGGAGGCCGAGCCCGGAGGCCGGCAGCCCACCCCCGCGGACCAGGGAGCTGCGTCCCGTCTGCAGCGTCTGCGAGATGGTCACGAGGTCGCGCCCGCACCGCCTCAGCTCGGCTGGGTCTCCGCCGACCATCCTGATCTCCCCTTCGCCGTGTCCCGCCCCGGTCCCCGCCAGCACAACGACCAGCGACAGCGGGGGCCAGGATCCCCGGCACGCCGCGACGACGAGGCAGCGGCGTCCCGCGCCAGCACCCCGGTCAGAAGCTCGACGAGGCCTCGTCGAGCTCGCGCACGTCCGCCTCGGTCAGCTGGAGCGAGGTCGCTGCCAGCAGCGGCTCCAGCTGCTCGGGGCGGGAGGCGGAGGCGATCGGGGCGGTGATGCCCTTCGCCAGCACCCACCCGAGGGCGACGGTCGCGGGCTGCACGTCGTGCCGCTGCGCCACCTCGACGAGCACGTCCACCACCGCCAGGCCGCCGGCGTCGGCATACCGCCGGGCGGCGCCGCCACGGGCGTTGCCGGCGAAGTCCTCCTCGGTGCGGTACTTCCCGGTGAGGAAGCCCGAGGCGAGCGCGGGGTAGCTGAAGACGGCCAGCCCGAACTCCGCGACCAGCGGGGCGAGGTCGCGCTCGTAGTCGGCGCGGGAGACCAGGCTGTAGCGCGGCTGGATCGCGGTCGGGACGCTTGCCCCTTGCTCGGCGGCGGTCTCGAGGAAGGCGCGCAGCCGGTCGGGGGCGTAGTTGGACAGGCCGATCGTGCGGGCCCGGCCGCTGCGCACCACCTCGTCGAAGGTGGCGACCTGCTCGGCGATGTCGACCGAGTCGTCGTCGGTGTGCGCGTAGTAGAGGTCCACGTGGTCGGTCTCCAGCCGGTCCAAGGACTCGTCCAGGGCGGTCATCACGGTGTCGCGCTCCAGTCCCTCCCGGCCGGGCATCTTGCCGACCTTGGTCGCGACGAGCACCTCGTCGCGGTTGCCGCGCTCGGCCATCCAGCGGCCGATGATGCGCTCGGACTCGCCGCCCTCGTGGCCCTCCGCCCACGCGGAGTACATGTCGGCGGTGTCGACGAAGGACCCGCCTGCGGCGAGGAAGGCGTCGAGCACGGCGAAGCTGGCCTCGACGTCGGCGGTCCAGCCGAAAGGGTTGCCCCCCAGGTTGACGGGGAGGAACGTGCGGTCGGTGCCGGGAAAGGTGGGGTGAGACATGCGCCGACCGTACCTGCCGCTCCCGGTCGCCGCCCGTCTGGCGTGGCGGCACCGGTCCCCGCGTGCGACAGTAGGGACTGTCGACGCTTTGTCCAGCGTCTGTCCCAGGCATACACGAGGAGCACGATGACTCTCGCTCGGCTGCAGAGTGCGCTCGGGAGCGCGCTGCGCGCCCGGGTCGCCGGGGACGACGCGAGCGAGCGCGCCGCGCGCATCTGGGACACGCCGGGGGAGCGCTGGTTCACCGAGCAGGACCCGGTCTGGCGGGTGCACGCGGACGCCGCGATGTTCCCCGGCGGCGTGGCGGCGCTGCTCCTGCAGATGCTCCACCCCATGGCCATGGCGGGGGTCGCGGGCCACTCCGGCTACAAGGGTGACCCCTGGGGAAGGCTGCAGCGGACGAGTACCTACCTCGCGGCCACCACCTTCGGCACCGTCGAGCACGCGATGGACACGATCGGTCACGTCCGCGCGATCCACGAGCGGGTGCGGGGCAAGGACGCCTTCGGGCGTCCCTACCGCGCCTCGGACCCGCACCTGCTGCGGTGGGTGCACGTCGCGGAGGCATGGTCGTTCCTGCACGCCCACCAGGCCTTCGCGCGCACCCCGCTCAGCACGTCCGAGGCGGACACCTACGTCGCGCAGGCCGGGGTCTCCGCCGGGCACCTCGGCGTGGTCGACCCGCCGCGGACGGTGCGGGAGCTGGAGGGTGAGTTGACGGCATACCGCGCCGAGCTCGAGGCCACCGAGCAGGCCCGGGAGGCGGCCCGCTTCCTGCTCGTGGAGCCGCCGCTGCCGCTGGCGTCGAGGCCCGGCTACTGGGCGATCGCCGCCGGGGGAGTCGCGTTGCTGCCGAGGTATGCGCGGGCCGAGCTCGGGCTGCCCGCGTCGCCGACGCTCTCGCGCGGGGTGCTGCGGCCGCTCGGCCGGGCCAGCACCTCGACGGTGCGGTGGGCGATGGCCGGGGTGGGCCGCGACCGGGCGCAGGACCGGGCTGCGTGAGCCGGCAGCACGCCCTGGAGCTGGTGCTCTCACCGGAGGACGACGCGCGGGTCCGCGGACGCTGGCAGGCCCTCGAGGACGGCGGGATCCCGTCGCTCGCGCGGCACCAAGGACGCACCCACCGCCCGCACCTCACCGTCGCCACGTCGCAGGTCGCGCCGGTCGCGGACGTGCTGCGCGCCGCGCAGGACCTCTGGGCGCCGCTGCTGCCGCTGCCGTTGCGGGTCGACGGCCTCGTCCTGCTCGGCGGACGACGGGTGAGCGTCGCCGACCTCGTGGCCGCCCCGCTCGAGGCCCGCGTCGCCCAGGCCCGGGTGACCCACGCGTGGTCGGGTGCGGACGAGCGGCCGTGGATCCCGCACGTCACCCTGGCCACCCGGTTGAGCCTGGCCCGGGCGGGCGAGGCGCTGGAGCTGCTCGCGACGGCGGCCGGCCCGGAATCCCGGACCGAGACGTACGACGGCGCCGGTGCGCGCACGACGCTCACGGTGCAGGGCCTGCGCTGGTGGGACCCGGACCACGAGGTGGTCGCGCCGGTGGCGGGGGTCGCGGCGTGAGCGGCTCGACGCAGGTCCGGCTCGTCTACCCGCACCAGCTGCACGCGGAGCAGCTGCGGGTGCCGGAGGGGACGGTGCTCGTGGTGGTGGAGGACGACCTGCTCTACCGGCAGTACCCCTTCCATGCGCACAAGCTCGTGCTGCACCGCGCGGCCACCCGCCGTTTCGTCGACCGTGCCCGGGAGCAGGGGCTGGATGTCGAGGTCGTGGAGTCCTCCCCGGACCGGACCAGCGGCGAGGCCCTGGTGGAGCTCGTCGAGCGGCTCTCGCCCGGGAGGGTGAGCGTGCTGGACGTCGCCGACGACTGGCTCGGGCGGCACTGCCGGGACCAGCTGCGCGAGGGCGGCTACGAGTTGCGCGCCGAGGACGTGCTCGACACCCCCGCCTTCCTCACCACCCGCGAGCAGATCCGTGAGCACTTCTCCTCCGGCGGCGCGCGGATGCAGCACTTCTACGCCTGGCAGCGACGCCGGCTGGACGTGCTGATGGACGGTGACCAGCCGGTCGGGGGCCGGTGGTCCTACGACACCGAGAACCGCAAGAAGCTGCCCGCCGGACACCCCGTCCCGGACCCCGCGCTCGGGCCGGCGCGACGGCATACCCGCGTCACCGAGGCGATCGACTGGGTGAGCGAGCACTTCCCGGACGCCCCCGGGGACCCGGGGACCTTCTCCTGGGCGACGTCACGGGGCGAGGCGGACGCGGCGCTGCGCCGGTTCCTCGACGAGCGGTTCACGCAGTTCGGGCCCTACGAGGACGCGATCAGCGCCGAGCACCCGGTGATCTTCCACGCCGCGCTCACGCCAGCGCTGAACTGCGGGCTCATCGACCCCGACCAGGTGCTGGAGCGGGCGCTGGTCGCGGCGGACGAGCACGACGTGGAGCTGCCCAGCCTCGAGGGCTTCGTGCGTCAGATCATCGGCTGGCGGGAGTACATGCGGGCCACGTACCGGCTCTGGGGCCGCCGGATGCGCACGAGCAACGTCCTCGAGCACGGGCGGTCGTTGGACGAGTCGTGGTGGACCGGTGAGACGGGTCTCGAGCCGGTCGACCTCGTCATCCGACGGGTGCTGGAGCGGGGGTATGCCCACCACATCGAGCGGCTTATGGTGCTCGGCAACGCGCTGTGTCTGCTCAGGGTGCACCCGGACGAGGTCTTCCGGTGGTTCATGGCGCTCTTCGTCGACGCCTACGACTGGGTCATGGTCCCGAACGTGTATGCGATGAGCCAGTTCGCCGCGGGTGACGCCATCACCACCAAGCCCTACGTCTCGGGCAGCAACTACCTGCGGAAGATGTCGGACCTGCCGGCGGGGGACTGGCGGGAGGCGTGGGACGGGCTCTACTGGACGTTCGTCGAGGACCACCGCGAGGTCTTCGAGGCCAACAGCCGGGCGAACTTCGCGGTGCGCACCTGGGAGGGCATGGCCGAGGACAAGCAGCAGTCGCACCGCGACGCGGCGGCACCCTGGCTGGGTCGGTAGCCGGGGCCACCCGCACTTCCGTCGGGCCAGCCGTGCGGCACGGAGGGGACTCGGCGGCGACCGCTCGACTCAGCTGTCGTCGTCGGCCAGGTGCGGTGGGAAGCCACCGGTCGCGATCGGTGACCACCGGGTGGGGGTGACCCGTAGCAGGGACTTGCCCTGGTCGCGCATCGCCTGGCGGTACTCCTCCCAGCCGGTGTGCTCGCCGGAGATGCTGCGGAAGTAGTCGACCAGCGGCTCGACGGCCTCCTCGCCGTCCAGCACCTCGCAGGTCGACGACGGTCGTGGTGGCGATGGAGGGGGCAATGGTCACCACGGTGGCTCCGGCCGGGCTCAGAAGGGTGGTGGGGCGTCGGGCTGCCCATCCCAGGGCTGCCGCGGTCCCTTCTCATCGGTCTCGGTTGCGTGTTCGGGGGTTGGGCTGAAGCCGAGGAGGGTGGGGAGGGTGTCGAGGTCCTCGGGTGGTCCGCCGCGTCGTTGTCCGTCCTGGCCGCGGTGGGTGAGGGTGATCCAGCCGGTGAGCCGGGGGTCGTGGTCGGTGGCGCCGTCGGCGTCGTCGGTGTCGGCGAGCAGGGCGGCGGTGCCGCGGTGGGCCAGGGCGGTGTAGAGCGCGCGGCAGGCCAGGTCGACGTCGTCCTCGAACGTGGGGATCGAGCCGCCGGTTCGGGTCGGGGCGCGGTTCGGGTCGGGGTGCGGTGGTCGTCGGGCGGGGGTGACGGGGTGCCGGTTCGTGTCTGGTCGCGGGCTTCGTCGGTGTTGGTGTGGTCGTGGCTGTCGTCGGTCCGGTGGTGGGATTCGTCGGCCGGGGTGCGGTGGGTGGGGAGGTATTGGCGGTAGTCGTGGCCGCGGGTGCGTTCGACCTGGCCCAGGAGTGTCTGCCAGGTGAGGTCTCGTCGGGGGCTCAGGGTGCTGGTCCACCACTGGTCGGTCTTGAACTGGTGGCTGCGGACGTCCTTCAGGGTCAGGTTGGTCTCGCTGGTCGCTCCGCCGGTGCCCCAGGGGGTCTCGTGGTCGAGCTCGCATGACGTCGCGGGGGTGCGGCTTCCCGGTGCCCGGGAGTAGACGTCGGCGGCGATCACCTGGCGCCGCATCGCCGCATCCGGGCGGTAGGAGCTGATGCTGCGCTCGATCAGTCGCCCGTCGGCCGGGTCGACCAGCAACCTCGACAGGGTCGTGCCCGGGGCGAGAGCGAGCTCGCGGGCGTGCCCGGGGGTGATGAAGGCAGGGTGGCGCCCCAGGGCCTCACCGACAGCATCACCGGAACGCTGATGCACCATGCCCTGGCCCGGTCTGAGGCCGGCCGGATCGTCATCACCGGGTGGACCGTGCCCGCGGGCGGTAGCGGTATCGGGCACGGCTGGCCGGCAGGTGGAGCAGGCGGGCCGACCGGTCAGGGTGTCCCAGGGGATGACGACCTGCAGGCAGATGTCGGGTTGGGCGGTGATGATCTGCGCGATGGCCTCGAGGCCCCCAGGAGTGATGAGGGGATCATGTGCCTCGTCGTGCCGCAGGAGTGCGTCCGGCGCCCCACTCCCGAGGGCGGAGTCGTCACCGGGACCTGACTCACGATCCCCGTCCTGCCTCCGACTCTCGCCCCGGATCTGGCACTCGCCCCGGGCCCGGATGTGGTCCTGGGTCTGGCTCTGGTCGTGGTGGGGGAGGGTGAGGGTGCCGTGCAGCAGGAGGGTCTGGGCGACGTCGGAGCGTAGCTGGGCCAGGGTGCGTTCGTCGCCGGCCTTGCGCAGGCTCTTGGCGCAGGAGTCCAGGCGTTGGGATATCGCGCACAGGCTGGTCAGTGGGCCGGTGACCGCGAGCGTGGCGGTGGAGTCGTCGTCGACCCGCAGCCAGACCCGCCGCTCGGCCCGGGCCCGGGTGCGGCGTTCGCGCTCGGCCTGCCCATCCTGGCCCTCGACGCGGACGGCTTCCCGCTCCAGCGCGGCCCAGAACTGCGCCGCGTGCCAGGGCCGCTCCAACAGCTCACCGTCCGAGCCGAGACGCTCGGGCACCACGCCCGCAGGGTCGGACCCGAACAGCGACTCGGCGACCAGCGCGGCGGACTCGGCGGGCAGGTTGGCGCACCGGTCCCAGAAGCCGCGCACGTAACCCCACGTCGCCAGTCCGGAGCGCAGGGCGTGGTGCACCGCGGCCCGGACCGGTGCCGGCGCACACGCCGTGCCCACGAGCTGGCGGGCTTCCTTGACCCCGACGCCGAGCGCGACCTGCAGCTCGGCGCACGCCAGACGCTTGGTCTCGGCCCGCCACCGGCGCCGCTGGCCCGCAGTGAGCTCCTCGACGTCGCTGAAACCCTTGTCCGCCAACAGCTCCCGACCCACCTGCGCGGCCAGGTCCCGGGCCGCGTCCAGCAGCTCGGCCTCCATCGCCGCACGACGCGCCGCGACCTCACGCACCCTCGCGACCGCACCCGACGCCTCAGCGACGCCGGACGCCTCGCCGACCTCCTGCTCGGCGCCGAGACCGGACCCAGGGGGGACGGTATTCTTCCCACCTGTCGCCCGCGAGGCCGTGTGTCCGAGGTCCTGCTCGCGTCCAGGATCAGACGCCGTGGGGACGGACTGCTCCCCACCTCCCGGGCGCGCGTCGTCTGCGACGCGAGCCCCACCGCTGCCAGGGGATGCGTGGCTGTCCGATCGCGAATCCGTCGGGGCACCGGACACACCTGCCACCTCGACCAGCACGCGGCACCCCGGTCTGGGAAAGAACCGCACCGGGGGAACGGACGGGATCAGACGGCGCAGCTGCACCTCGCCCACGCTCGCGCGCTCCGGCAGCCCACCACCTGCCACGTCACAGCCCCGACGTCGTGTCATCGTCCCCTCCCTCTATCTGAGACGAGATTAGCACACATGTTCGAACACACGCAAGGCTGATCTGGCGGCACTCGCCCCACGTGTCAGGACTTCGGTGACACATCTGCATCAGGACTTGGGTGACCGTCCTGCATCAGGACGTGTGTTGCGGGTGAGGGGCCGGGACATCGTCTCCCGTATGAGCGAAGAGCCGTGTGTGCCACGACGTCGGTGACAGTCGTGTCGAGGGGCGGGCGCGACGGGCGCCGTCCACAGCCATGTCATAGGACTCC
This sequence comes from Serinicoccus sp. CUA-874, assembly GCF_001942225.1. Classification (NCBI taxonomy): domain Bacteria; kingdom Bacillati; phylum Actinomycetota; class Actinomycetes; order Micrococcales; family Ornithinimicrobiaceae; genus Serinicoccus; species Serinicoccus sp. CUA-874. The sequence goes on from NZ_MKJZ01000034.1 coordinate 44,014, forward strand.
GGTCGGCTCCCACCGGGGGGCCATAGAGCTCAGGTGAGCATCAGCGGCAGCGCCCTCGCGGCCGAGGTCTGACCTCTCAGGCGACAGCGTCCAGCGCGATTCCAGGCCACCTGACGGGCCGCAGACCCTCCGTGGACGCGGCCGGGCATACCCCCTGGCGGGCTCGTCGAGGGCACGCCGCGCGTGGGTCGCGACGCGCCGTCCCTCACTACCCCGCCAGCTGCTCGATGATCCCCGCCAGCAGCGCCGTCTGCCGCGGCACACCGCTCACCAGCACGTGCTCGTGCCGGGCGTGCGGTCCGGCGCCGATCCCGCCGAGCCCGTCGAGGACCGGCAGCCCGAGCGCGGCGATGAAGTTGGCGTCGCTGGCACCGCCGACCGCCACCTCACCGACCTCAACACCTAGGTCAGCACCCGCGGCCCGGGCGAGACCGACGAGCCGCGCCGTGTGCTCCCCCGGGTTCATCGGCGGCCGGTTGCGGTCGATCGCGACCTCGAGGCGGCACCGCGGGTCGTGCGGGCGCAGCGCCTCCAGGGCCGCCACGACGCGGTCCTCCTCGGCCGGCTCCTGGATCCGCACGTCGACCGCGCAGGTGGCGTGCCCGGAGACGACGTTGCGGCCGGTGCCGCCGGTGATGGTGCCCACGTTGACGGTGGTCCCGCGCCCCGGCTCCGCGAGCGCGACCACCTCGGGCACGAGGGTCGCGAGCTCGTGCACCGCGCTGGCTCCGGCATCCGGGTCCAGCCCCGCGTGCGCCTCCACGCCGTTGACGACGAGGTCCGCAAAGACCATCCCCTTGCGACGCGTCTTCACCGCCCCGTCGGCGCTGGGCTCGGTCACGAGCGTGACCAGCGCCTTGCGGGCCGCCGCCTCGAGGTGCGGTCGCCCGGCGCGGGAGCCGATCTCCTCGTCCGCCGTGAGCATCAACCGGAGGTCCGGGTGCGGCACGCCCAGCTCGCGCAGCGCCAGCAGCGCCCAGACTGTCTGCACGATCCCGAGCTTCATGTCCAGCACGCCGGGCCCGGTCAGCACGTCGCCGTCGCGGCGCACCGGCCACCCGGCGAGCGTCCCCTCGGGCCACACCGTGTCGTAGTGCGCGAGCGACAGCACCTCGCCCGCCGCCCCGGACCCCGTCCAGGTGAGGTCGAGCACGTCGCCGAACTCACCGCCGTCGTGCTGCACCCGCCGCGCCGGCTCGCCCAACCGCCCGACGAGGTATGCCTCGATCTGCGGCAGCGCCGCCCGCAGCAGGTCCCGGCGCTGGCTCGGGGTCTCCAGCGAGACCAGCAGGTCGAGGTCCGCCAGCACGTCGTCCAGCCGGGCGGCGACAAGGTTCCGGACAGCGGCCGCGTGGGTGGTCGGCATACCCTCACCGTATGCCTGAGCCGACGACGATCCTGGACGACCACCCTGACCTGCGCGCGTCGCTGCACGACCTCTACCGCCACCTGCACGTCCACCCCGAGCTGTCCATGCAGGAGGAGGCGACCGCGACCCTGGTCGAGGAGCGGATGGGTGAGCTGGGCTACGAGGTCTTCCGGTGCGGCGGCACCGGCGTGGTCGCGACGCTGCGCAACGGCGACGGTCCCGTCGTGGCCTTCCGTGCCGACACCGACGCGCTGCCGGTCGAGGAGGACACCGGGCTGGACTACGCCTCCACCGCTCGCGGCACCCTGCCCGACGGCAGCGCCGTCCCGGTGATGCACGCTTGCGGCCATGACATGCATGTCACCGCGGCGGTGGGGGCCGCGACGCTGCTGGCGCAGGACCGCGACGGGTGGTCGGGCACGGTCGTCTTCCTCTTCCAGCCGGGGGAGGAGACCGCCCAGGGCGCGGCGGCGATGCTGGCCGACGGGCTCTGGGACCGCGCCGACCGGCCCGAGGTGGTCTACGGCCAGCACGTGTGGCCCGGCGTCACCGGCACCGTCGACCTCACCCCCGGACCGGCGATGACCTACTCCGACTCCTGGAAGGTCGTGGTCAAGGGCCGCGGCGGCCACGGCTCGCAGCCGGAGTCGACGATCGACCCGGTCGTCCTCGCCGCGCACATGATCGTGCGCATCCAGAGCCTCACGAGCCGCGAGGTCCCGGCGCAGAAGGCCGCGGTCATCACCATCGCGACCATCCACGCGGGGCTGAAGGAGAACATCATCCCCGCCACCGCCGAGTTCACCATCAACATGCGCAACCTCGACGCCGACGTCCGCGACCACCTGCTCGGCGCCCTGCGCCGGGTCATCATGGCCGAGGCCATGGCCTCGGAGGCACCCGAGCCGGAGATCACCGAGATCTGCACCTTCCCGCTCCTGCACAACGACGAGGACGAGGCCGGGCGCGTGCTGGAGGTGCTGCGCGGCACGCTCGGCGAGGGGCACGTCAGCGAGATCCCGGCGGTGATGGGCAGCGAGGACTTCGGGGCGCTGCCGGACGCGATCGACGTGCCCGGCGTCTACTGGTTCTTCGGCGGCCTCACCCGGGAGGCGGTGGAGGGGGAGGAGCCCACCGTGACCAACCACTCGCCCTTCTTCGCGCCGGAGCTGGAGCCGACGCTGAGCACCGGGGTGAGCGCGGCGCACGCGGTGCTCACCGCCCGGCTGGGGGCGCGGGCATGACCGGCGAGGGGGCCTCGGGGGCGGGGAGGGCGTCGCGCGCGAGGTGTCGCAGGACCGGCGTGTGCTCGTGCTGTCGAACTCCGCCGCGGGCAGCTCCAAGGACGACGTCGTCGAGCAGGTCTGCGGCGAGCTGGGGTCCTGATCCCCGGACGGGCTGGACGTCCAGGCACCAGGGTCGGACGAGGAGTATGCCGCGGCCGTCGCCACCGCGGTCGGCCGCGACGACGGCGTCATGGGCGGGGACGTCTCCCTCGTCTCCGGCCGGGAGGTCGTGGTCGAGGCGGACGCGCCCCAGGACGCCTTCCGCGTCAACACCGACGGCGAGGTCGAGCAGGACCGGGTGACGCGGCGCTCCTGGCGGCTGCTCGACCAGGGCTGGACGCTGCGGGTGCCGCAGGAGCCCGCCGGAGGCTGACGGCCGCTCAGCCCTGGCCCGCGACGGGCCGGGGCGCGGCATACCCGAAGAGCTCGCCGTCGCCGAGGGCGTTGCGGTCGTTGCCGTAGGTCGGCAGCCCGCCCGCCTGCCGCAGCAGGTGCGCGGTGTGCATGAGGTTCCAGCTCATGATCGTGGCGTTGCGGCGGGTGAAGTCGTTGTCGAAACCCACCGGGTCCGCGTCCTCGCGCGGGTCGGCGTAGGACGGCCCCGGCCCGATCTCGCCCAGCCACCCGCAGTCCGCCTGCGGCGGGATGACCATCCCCAGGTGCTGCAGCGAGAACAGCAGCGACATTGACGTGTGCTTGACGCCGTCCTCGTTGCCGGTGATGACCGCGCCGCCGACCTTGCCGTAGTAGATCGACTGCCCGGCGTCGTTGAGCAGCCCCGACATGGCGTAGAGCCGCTCGATGACCCGCCGGCACACCGACGACTCCTCGCCGAGCCACAGCGGGGTGCCGAGCACGACGATGTCGGCCGCCTCGACCCGCGGCCACAGGGAGGGCCAGTCGTCGGTGGCAATCCCGTGCTCGCGCATGTCCGGCTGCACCCCCGGTGCGATGTCGTGGCTCACCGCGTGGAGGCGGTCCACGCTCACCCCGGCACCGGACATGAGGTGGTCCACCACGTCGAGCAGCCGGCCGGTGTGTGACTGCTCCTCCTGCGGGCTGAGTGAGCAGTTGACGAGCAGGGCGGTGAGCGAGTCGTAGCGCGGTGCGTCCACGGGGAGCCTCCTGGGCGGGTCGGGGACCCCCAGCGTGGCACGGCGGGCGGTAGCGTGCGGGCGCACCCCTTCCCGACGAGCGAGGTATGCCCGTGGCCCTGCACCGACCCGAGCTGGTCGTCCTGGACGTCAACGAGACGCTGTCGGACCTATCGCCCCTGCGCGACCGCTTCGCCGATCTCGGCGTGCCTCCCGAGGAGGCGGCGACCTGGTTCGCCTCGCTGCTGCGGGACGGCTTCGCGCTCACCGTCACCGGCGACAGCCCGGACTTCGCCGGGATCGGGCGCGAGCTCCTCGGCGGCCTGCTGGCGGGCTCGGTGGACGACGTGCCGGCCGGGGTGGAGCACGTCATGACCGGCTTCGCCGACCTCGGGCTCCACCCGGACGTCGTGCCCGGCCTGCGGGCGCTGCGCGCGGGCGGGCTCCGGGTGGTCACCCTGAGCAACGGCTCGACCGCCGTGGCCGAGGGTCTGCTCGAGCGGGCCGGCGCGCCCGATCTCGTCGAGCGGCTGCTCAGCGTCGAGGACGCCGGGCGCTGGAAGCCGGCGCCCGAGGCATACCGGCACGCGCTGGACATCTGCGGGGTGCCCGCCGACCGCGCCGTCCTCGTCGCCGTGCACCCGTGGGACCTCCACGGGGCGCACCGGGCGGGGCTCGGCACGGCGTGGGTGGCACGGTCCGGCGGACGCTACCCCGGCCACCTCGCCGCGCCGGACCTCACGGTGGAGGATCTGCCCGCCCTGGCCGAGGCCCTCCAGCAGGCCTGAGCCCACCGGGTGCCGGGTGCGGTGGTGGCCCGGTGCGTGGCGGTGACAGACTCGTGGCATGGACGAGCCAGAGGACGAGGGTGTGGAGTATGCCGAGGTCGTCCGCCTGCCCGTGGGACGGCGGCCGGAGACCCGCAGGATGGAGCTGGAGGGGGACGAGGTCACGGTGATCTACCTGCCGTGGCCGCACGAGGTGGACGGGCAGACGCGCCCGGCCGGCCTCTACGTCTCCGGCGACGCCGAGGCTGCCGGGGCAGGTGCGGTCGAGGACGCCTTCCTCCCGGACCACGACGAGCGCGGGCTCGAGGAGACGTGGCGCGACGCCGAGCAGGCGTTGCGACGGCACCGGCGCGCCGAGCCGGACGTCAGCGTGGCGGACGACCCCGATGACGACGCCGTGTCCCAGGACGACCGGTGAGCCGCGACCTCGACATCACGGTCTACGGCGCGACGGGCTTCGTCGGCGAGCTCGTGGCCGAGCACCTGGCGCAGGCCGCTCCGGAGGGCACGGTGATCGCCCTGGCGGGCCGGTCCGAGCCCAGGCTGCGGGCGGTGCGCGACCGGCTCGGCGAGCGGGCGGCGGAGTGGCCGCTCGTCGTCGCGGACTCCTCGGACGGCGACAGCCTCCGCGCCATGGCGCAGCGGTCCAGGGTCGTCGTGAGCACGGTCGGGCCCTACCAGCGGCACGGGCTGCCGCTGGTGCTCGCGTGCGCCGAGGCGGGCACCGACTACGCCGATCTCACCGGCGAGGTCCTCTTCGTCCGTGAGGCGATCGAGCAGGCGCACGAGGTCGCCCGGCGCAGCGGTGCCCGGATCGTCGTCTCCTGCGGCTTCGACTCGGTGCCCTCCGACCTCGGCGTCCACCTGCTCCACCGCGCCGCGCAGGAGGCCGGTGCCGGTGGCCTCACCGACACCACCATGTGGGTGCGGGAGGCCACGGGCGGCTTCAGCGGCGGCACCGTCGACTCGATGCGCGGCCAGCTGCGGCAGATGGCCGACGAGCCTCACCTGCGCCGCGTCGTGGCCGACCCCTTCGCGCTGAGCGGCGGCCGCAGCGGGGCTCCTGGGCAGCGCGACGTCATGCGGCCGTTCGTCGAGCAGGACAGCGGCAGGTGGACGGCGCCCTTCGTCATGGCGTCCTACAACACCCGCGTGGTGCGCCGCTCGGACGCGCTCCGGGACGGCGCCTACGGGCCCGCCTTCCGCTACCGCGAGGTCATCGGCACCGGCCGCGGCTGGCGTGGCGCGGTGCGTGCCCGGCTGGTCGCCGGCGGCCTCGGCGCGCTCGCCGGCTCGATGATGGTGCCCGGTCTGCGCTCCCTGGTCGACCGCGCGCTGCCCTCGCCGGGCGAGGGACCGAGCCGGGAGACCCGCGAAGCCGGCTCCTTCCGCACCGAGACGATCACCACGACGCAGGACGGTCGCCGGTGGGCGGCAACCGTCGCCGCGCAGGGTGACCCGGGGTATGCCGCGACCTCCGTCGAGCTCGGGCAGGCCGCCCTCGTGCTGCTCGCCACCCGCGGCGAGCAGGGGCGGTCCGGCGGCGTTCTCACCCCGGCGGTCGCGCTCGGGGACGACCTCGTGGCGGCGCTGCGCGCGCAGGGGTTCACACTCGAGGTCCGCGAGCTGGGGGACGAGGACCTCCGGGCCGCGTGAGCGACGAGACGACGCCCGGCCACGGCGGGACAGATCCTGTCGACGACGAGCGCTGGTTGGTCGTCGACGGCCGCCGCTGGCGGCGGCAGGACCCTCATCTGCCGGAAGAGGTCGCAGCCGAGCTGCTGTCGCACCTGGGGCGGGGCCGCTCGGCGGTGCGGGCATACCGGCGCCGCGGTGAGGACCCCGCGCCGGCCCGTCGCCGCGTCGACCTGGCCAAGCACGGGCTGGGGGAGCGCGGCACACCGTGGTGGGAGCAGGACGACGAAGCGCGGCGCGCGCGGTGGCAGGAGGCGCTGGACGAGCTGTCCGCGCTGGACCGGGACGGGGCCTCCGGCGAGGACGACGACCGGACCTGACCGTTCGCGGGACGCACGCGACGGCACCCGGCACGCCCGTGGGGACGGGCGCACCGGGTGCCGGCGGTGAGGCGGGTCAGACGGCCTGCCGCAGCTGCTCCATCTCCCAGATCTGCGCCTCCTGGGTGACCAGGAGGTCGGAGGCGAACTGCTGGACGAAGAAGTCCGTGCCCTCGAGGCTCACGTCGACCGCCATGTCCACCGCGCCCTCGTGGTGCGGGATCATCAGGTCGAGGAACATCGCGTCGAACTCGGCCCCGTCAGCGTTGCGCAGCGCGCGCATCTCCTGCCGGGTCGCCATGCCCATCTGCTCGACCATCTCCGGGTCGCCCAGTATCTGGCGGTAGGCCTTCTTCTCGTTGGTGACCGGCAGGTCGTTGCGGGCCTGCCAGCCCTGCATCGCGTCGATCTCCAGACCCTGCTCGACCAGGATCCTCGCCGCCAGCGCCTTGACCTGCGGGTTCTCGGCCCGGCTCGGGGCCATGCGGCTCATGAGGACGGCCTGGTGGTGGTGCGGGGCCATCATGTGCATGAACATCTGGTCCGCCTCGTTGGCCTCGTTGGTCTCGGCGAGGCCGAGCGAGCGGTCCGTGCTGGCGAGGCGCTCGGCACCGGCGGCCGACATCGACGTGGCCGACTCACCCGGCATACCGGGCACGACGACCGGGGCCTCCTCGGTGTCGCCAGCGGCGGTCATCGACGGCAGGCGCCCGCGCTGACGACCCTCGGCGTACTGATACTGCGTCTGCGCGTTGAGCACGTCGAAGGTGACCCGGCGGTCGCCACGCGTGCCGCGGATCCGCAGCACGTCCAGGCCCTGCTCGATGTCGCTGGAGTAGATGTGGCCGTTGTAGTAGTACGCCGACCAGGAGCCACCGACGGTGAGGAACTCGTCGGACAGCGCGCCCCGGTCGAAGTAGCCGACCTCCTCCGGCTCCGAGGAGTTGGTGAAGTCGAAGACCGAGACGCCACCCTGGTACCACGCCTGCACCATCATGTCGCCGCCGTTGATCGGGACGAGCGAGCCGTTGTGGGCCACGCAGTTCTCGTTGTCGGTCTGGTTCCGCGGGATCTTGTAGTAGCTGCGGAAGACCAGCTCGCGCGAGCTGCCGGCCCCGGCGATGTCGAAGATCGCGTTGGCGCCGCGGTTGGGCCCGACCTCCTCGTTGCAGGTGGCCGCGCCACCGCCGCCGAGCTCGTCGGTGAAGACGACCTTGGTGCCGTAGTTGTTGAAGGTGGCCGAGTGCCAGAACGCGAAGTTGGCGTCGCGCACCCGCTCGATGACTCGCGGCTGCACCGGGTCGGAGATGTCCATGAGGATCCCGTTGCCCATGCAGGCGCCGGCCGCGAGCTCACGCTCCGGGGCCACGGTGATGTCGTGGCAGCCGCTCGTGCCGGGGGCACCGCCGCCGGGGAAGAGCACCGGCTCGGCGATGACCGAGGCCGAGCCCGGGTCATCCAGCGGCACGTCGACGATGGAGATGCTGTCGTGCGGGGGCTGGCAGTTGGGGAAGGCGTCGTTGGGGCCGTAGGAGGAGACGTAGAGGTAGGCGCTCTCACCCTCCGGGTCGGGGACATAGGTATGCGTGTGCGAGCCGCACTCGGTCGCGACCGCGCCGACGTAGTCCGGGTTGCGCAGGTTGCTGATATCGAAGATGCGCACGCCCTCCCAGCCCTCGGGGTCGCCGCTGTTGGTGGGCTCGCTGGTGCACGAGGTGCTGGTGCGGGCGTAGTCCACCGAGAAGAACAGCAGCGAGCCGTCGTTGGTGACCGAGATGTCGCCCTGGCCACCGGGGCAGAGCACCTGGCTGACGATCTGCGGGTTCCGCGGGCGCGAGATGTCCCAGATCGTGAAGCCGTCGTAGTTGCCCTGGAAGGCGTAGTCGCCCCAGAAGGCGATGTCGGAGTTGAAGCCGTTGTCCAGCGGCGAGCGCTTGGGCGTGTTGTCGAGCAGCGACATGTTGTCGCTGATGTCGACGTCGTCGGGATCGGCCTGGACCGTCCCCGGCAGCAGCGTGACCGTCATGACCAGCGCGATCAGGGCAGCAGCCCAGCCTCGCAGCAGTCGACGTGTGGAGACCGCGTGACTTCGCATGTGACAAACCCCCGTTGGTTCGACGATGAACGTGGATGCGGTGCTCTCGACGGTAGACCCGGCCTCAGGCGATCACCAGGAACTTGACGGGATCTTGGACAGACCTTGACGGGGCCTTTACCTCCGGGAGTCGATGGAGGGGGTCGCCCCTAGGCTGGTGCCATGAGTCCGACCGTCGAGGAGTCCGCAGAGCAGGTCAGGGTCGCCGTGATCCCCGGCGACGGGATCGGCACGGAGGTGATGGAGCCGACGCTGGAGATCCTGGAGACCGTCGGCGAGCGGCACGGGCTGGACTTCACCTGGCAGCACCACGACTGGAGCTGCGAGCACTACACCCGGACGGGGCGGATGATGCCCGAGGACGGCCTGGACCAGCTGGCCGAGGTCGACCAGATCCTGCTCGGGGCGGTCGGCTTCCCCGGGGTGCCGGACCACGTCTCGCTCTGGGGCCTGCTCATCCCGATCAGGCGCGCCTTCAAGCAGTACATCAACCTGCGGCCGGTGCGGCTCATGCCCGGGATCGAGTGCCCGTTGCGGCTGCCGGAGGGCGCCGACATCGACTTCCTCGTCGTCCGAGAGAACAACGAGGGGGAGTACTCCGAGGTCGGCGGGCGCATGTATCGCGGCACCCCTGACGAGGTGGCCGTCCAGGAGTCGGTCTTCACCCGGCGCGGCGTCGAGCGGGCCGCCCGGTATGCCCTGCAGCTCGCCGCGGACCGGTCCGGCTCGCTGGCCTCGGCGACTAAGTCCAACGGGATCGTGCACACGATGCCGTTCTGGGACGAGGTGGTCCACGCCTGCGCCGAGGACTTCCCGGGCGTGGAGGTGCGGGACTACCACATCGACGCGCTCTCGGCGCTCTTCGTGCTCGACCCCGGCCGCTTCGACGTCGTCGTCGCCTCCAACCTCTTCGGCGACATCCTCACCGACCTCGGCGCCGCGATCATCGGCAGCATCGGCATCGCACCGTCGGCCAACCTCAACCCCGAGGGCGAGCACCCCTCGATGTTCGAGCCGGTGCACGGGTCGGCCCCGGACATCGCCGGTCAGGGGATCGCCAACCCGCTCGGGCAGATCTGGGCGGCGTCGATGATGCTCGACCACCTGGGCCACCCGCAGGCGGCGGCCGAGGTCGTGGCCGCGGTGGAGGCCAGCCTGGCCGTGGGCATACGCACGCCCGACCTCGGGGGTTCGGCGACCACGACCGAGGTGGCGGACGCCGTGCGCGACCAGCTGCGTGGCGGGACGGGCGCGTGAGGATCCTCGAGGTGCGCGAGCGCACCTTCCCGATCAGCAGCCCGATCCGCAAGCGGTCGTCGACTTCTCGCAGATGACGCTGAGCCTGACCGCCGTGGTCACCGACCAGGTGCGCGACGGTCGGCCGGTCGTGGGCTTCGGCTTCAACAGCAACGGCCGTTACGGCCAGGGCTCCCTCATGCGGGAGCGCCTCATCCCCCACGGCGGGCACCAGATGTCCCTCAACATCGCGGCGGGCCTCGGGCTCGGGGGCGACGAGTCCTACCCCGACCTGTTCCAGCCCTTCGGTGGCTTCCCCGACAGCGTCACCGTGGACGAGGGCTACATCACTATGCCCGAGCTGTGCGGCATCGGCTTCGAGGGCAAGGCCGACCTGGCGCAGGTGTGCGCGGAGCTGGCCTGCTGACAGGGCGGTTCTTGCTTCGTATCTAAGTACGTGCTGTACTTAGATACATGAACGACGAGCCCAGGTGGCCGGCCCCGTGGGTCCGGGCTGCGCTGGAGCTGGCGATCCTGGGCAGTCTGGCCCCCGGCCCCGTCCATGGATATGCCGTGGCCCAAGTCCTGCAGGAGCGGGGCTTCGGGCGGTTGCGCGGGGGCTCTCTCTACCCGGCGCTCGCCCGGCTCCAGGAGTCCGGGGCGATCGAGGCGACGTGGGTAGAGGGTGCGGCCGGGCCGGGCCGGAAGGACTACCGCCTGACCGTCGAGGGTCGGGTGCGGCTCGACGAGGGGCTCGCCGCCTGGCGTGAGCTCACGGACACCCTGGACACGGACGACGAGAGGTGAGGGTGATGGAGGAGCGAGACGGGTCGGCGACGGCCTCGACCTCGGACGTCCTGCAGGCATACCGGGATGCCCGGGCGCAGGCGGAGGACGAGACGTGGGCCTCGAGGGTCCTGGCGCTGTCGGTCACCCAGGGCGTGCGCCTGGACGTGCTGGAGCGCGAGCTCTGGGGCGCGCTGGAGCTGGTTTGCGAGAGCGGTGAGCCGGCCGAAGACCTCTACGGCCCGGCGCAGGAGTGGGCCCAGGACCGCATCGAGGAACGGGTGGCACGAGGTCAGCGGGTGGTGGACTCCGTCGCGGACACGGAATGGCGGGACGTGCCTGTCGTGGGATCGGTCGTGGCCGGGATCCTCAGCCTGCTCATCCTCGCCGTCTGGTGGGCGCGAGACGGGCTGACCACGGACTACACGGCCGGTCTGCTCCTCCTGCCGGTGGCGAGCGGGTTCGGGATCATCCTGGCCCTCGCCACCTGGGAGCGGGTGCTGCGACGGCACTCCTGGACGATCGCGGTCACGATCGGGCTGGTGCTCGCCGCCGTCGGCGTGGGGCTGCTCACCTGGCTCGTCTGGGGCACCAGGGGTGAGGTGGTCGCCACCGGGAGCGTCTTCTGGCTCGCGGCCCTGTCGGCTGCACACTTCGGCGTCGCAGCGCTCCTCGAGCGGGTCCTGCAGAGCCAGGATCGACGCCCCCGCCGCAGGCCCGCCCGCGTAAGCGATGACGAGGAGTGGGAGCGGGACCTTGCCGGGGCACTCCGGTCCCGGCTGGACCTGCGCGAGGCCCAGGTCCGCGACATCGTCCGGGAGGCCAGGGCGCATACGGTGGAGTCCGGTCGCTCGCTGGAGGAGGACTTCGGTGCTGCGGACGGCTACGCCGCGAGCTTCCCGAGGGACCGGAGGGCGGCGGCTCGTCGGATCGCCTGGGCGCGATCCGCCATGGTCCTCGTGGCCGCCTTCCTCGCCTTCGGCGGTCTGCTCGACCGGCTCGCCTGGGCCGAGGTGTCCTGGGTAGGGCTCACTGTGCTCGTCCTCGCCGGGGGCCTGGCGACGTCCGCCTGGCGTCGCTACCTCGCCGAGGGTTGAGTGCCCGGCGGCCCGCTGCTGGACTCGCGCACCGTCAGTCGCCACGGAACCTCGGGGTGGCGCCGGCGCCGCGGCGGAGCCGTGGATGCGGTCGATGAGCAGGTCGCGCACGGAGCCGGTCAGGGCCTCCAGGTCGTGGGAGACCGTGGCGAGGGACGGGTTGTGGAAGCGGCCCTTCGCGATGTACTGGGCGACGAAGGGGATCGACCGGAACAGGCCCGTCATCGACGCCTCGGACTACAGCCACCGGGTGCCGACGACGGACCTCTGGGACAGCCACGACGACACGCAGGACCCCGAGCGGTTCGGTCCCAGGACGCGACCCAGGACGCGGGCGAGTCGTGGGGGTATGGCGACCGGGTGCGCGACGAGGAGGAGTTCTACTCCCGCGCCGAGGGGCTCACCCGCGTGCTCGACGGCGAGCGCATCCGGCGCATCTTCAGCGGGCCGGCGGCCTACGAGGAGTGAGCGGCCGACCGTCGAAGGCCCGCCCCGGCAGGCCCTTCACGGTCGGGCGAGCCTGAGCGGGCGCACGTCCGCCTAGAGTTGCGCGTATGGGGTCGGTCGAGCGGGGCACGCACGCAGCGGACCGGGTCGCCGACGTCCTGCGCGTCGTGCTGGCCCTCTGCGGCATCGTCGTGGTGACCGGGATCGCTGCTGTCGTCGGGTTCGTCGTGGGCGTCTTCCTTGATCTCGGTGAGGCCAGCGACGCCGCCGAGCGTCAGCGAGCCGAGACCCAGGCGGCGCTCGAGGTGCTGCCTGGGGTGGTCGAGGGCGACGCGAGGACGACCAGCCTGGGCAAGGGATGGGACCATGACGCGAGGGCGACGCTCGCCCCAGACCTGGGAGACGCCGAGCGGGGCGAGCTCAGCGCGGGGCTGGGGGAGGTGCCCTTCGGCGGGTCGGTGGACCTGACCATCGAGGATCATCGGTCGGAGCTGACCGGGCGCGTTGCCCCCACCCCGGAGGTCGTGGACTGGTGGTATGCCCTCGCCATGGAGCTGGAGCAGGGCGAGGGCACCGGTTGGGTCCGGTGCGTCGCGGACTGGGAGGAACTGACCTGCCAGGTGGACTACTCCACCGAGGAGGACGTGGCGACGGCGGTGTCAGGCGTGGGGACGGGTCAGCTGGAGCAGTGGACGGCGGCCCGGTCCGACAGCGGCGTCGAGCCGGAGATCGCGATCGTCATCGGTCTCGGCAGCGATCGGGTGCGGCTGCGCTCGCTGGAGGAGCTGCGCGCCTTCTGCTGCTGAGACGTCGTCGGGCGCTGCTGACGGGCGTCAGCCCTGCTCGAGCATCAGCCCGTCGAAGTAGGCCGCGAGCTCGTCGTGCGCGGTGAGCGGGAGGATCGCCGAGACGTACTGGTCGGGGCGGACCACGACGACGACCCCGTCACGGGACAGCGAGCGCTCCTCGAAGATGTCGACGTCGGTCCACGCGCTCGGCGCGGCGGCGAAGACCTTCTCCCAGTCCATGAGCCCCAGCGACCCGCTGCGCGGCCGGAAGACCTCGGGGACTCGCGTGATGTCGACGTCCTCGTAGGGCTGCTGGTAGACCACCTTGACGTCGAAGACGGCGTCGGCGTCGTCCCCGGCCGGGGTGTACCGGCTCATCGGTGACGCGGGGGAGCAGGCCCACTCCGCCCACTCGGCGAGCGCCGAGGGCTCACCCGCAGCCGGGGCGTCGGCGAAGGCATACACCCGCCAGCGGCCGTCGGCCCGCGCGTGGTGACCGAGGTGGACGGCGTTGCCGTCGCAGACCCGCACGACCTCGACGGATTTGAAGCGCTTGCCCAGCGGGAAGCCCTCGGCAAGGCCCTGGTGCTCGCCGTCCGCGACCAGGTCGGAGGCGGCGTACTGCGTCATGAAGCCGGAGGGGAACTCGGCGGTGCCGAGGTAGAACGTCGCGAGCTCGGAGGGGTCGGTGATGTCCTCCGGCTTGCGGGCCATGAGCGAGGACCACTCGCGGTCGAAGTCGATGAGCTGCTGGGCGACCGGCTGCCGCTCCGCCGAGTAGGTCGTCAGCAGCGACGCGGGGCTGAGCCCGGTGAGCACGTGGCCGAGCTTCCACCCGAGGTTGAAGCCGTCCTGCATCGAGACGTTCATGCCCTGGCCAGCCTTGGCGCTGTGCGTGTGGCAGGCGTCGCCGGTGAGGAAGACCCGCGGGGTCCGGCTGTCCTCCTCGCCCTCCGGCACGTCGTCGAACTTGTCCGTCACGCGGTGGCCGACCTCGTAGACGCTGTGCCAGGCGACCTCCTGCACGTCGAGGGAGTAGGGGTGCAGGATCTCGTTGGCCCGGGCGATGATCTCCTCGACCGGGGTCCTGCGGATGCTGCGGTCGGCGTCCTCAGGCGACTCGCCGAGGTCGATGTACATCCGCGACAGGTAGCCACCCTCGCGCGGGATGTGCAGGATGTTGCCGGCCTCGGCGTTGATCGCGCACTTGGTCCGCCAGTCCGGGAAGTCGGTGTTGACCAGCACGTCCATGACGCCCCACGCGTGCCGCGCCAACTCCCCGACGTGCCGGCGGCCGATCGCCTCGCGCACCCCGCTGCGCGCGCCGTCGCAGCCCACGACATACCTCGCCCGGACCGTGCGCTCCTCACCCTCCCGGTCGCCGGCGACATGGCGGAGCCGTACCTCGACGGGGTGCTCGCCCTCGTCGTGGACGGTGAGCCCGACGAACTCGACACCGTAGTCCGGCACGATCCGGCCGGGGCCACGGGCGGCGGCCTCGGCGAAGTAGTCGAGCACGCGCGCCTGGTTGACGATGAGGTGCGGGAACTCGCTGATCTTGAAGGCGTAGTCCTCGGTCCGGGCGGTGCGGACGATGTTCTCTGGGTGCTCGGGGTCGGGTCCCCAGAAGTTCATGTAGGCGATGTTGTAGGCCTCGGCGGTGATCCGTTCGGCGAAGCCGAAGGCCTGGAAGGTCTCCACGCTGCGCGGCTGGATGCCGTCCGCCTGGCCCAGCGGCAGGCGGCCCTCCCGCCGCTCGATGATCCGAGTCGATACCTGAGGGAACTGCGAGAGCTGCGCCGCCAGCAGCATGCCCGCCGGTCCGGAGCCCACGAGCAGCACGTCGGTCTCGTCCGGCAGGTCCGCGGGGCGGTCCACCCCGGTGCCAGCGGCCTCCTGCACGCGCGGATCGCCCGAGACGTAGCCGTGGTGGTGGAACTGCATAGGTGGTGACTCCTTCGTCGACCGGAGGGGCTGGCGGGACCAGCGGGTGCGGGTGGTCTCAGCATCGCACGCGGTCGCCCGCCGGCCTGGTGCGACCGCGGACCGTGCACCACCGGGCCGGTGCTGTGCACCCGGCGACCAGTGGTGCTCCTGCGCGCACGACCGGGGAAGCGGGCCTCAGGCCTGAGGCGGGGCGTCCGCGGGCCTGCTGCGGTCAGACGTCGGCCGGGCCGGTGAGCTCGGGCAGCACACTCTCCAGCCACTCGACGGCTGCCTCGGCAGCCGCGTCTGGACCGCTCGCGTCGTGCCGCCCGTACTGGCCGAAGCGGGTCGCGCCCGAGGCGGTCAGCGCCTCGTCGAGCAGCTCGCTGCCGCGCGAGTACGTGCGGGTGTAGCTGCGGTCACCCATCCCGAAGACGGCGTAGCGGAGCCCGTGCAGGTCCGTGCTCCCCGACTGCAACGACGCGTGAAAGGGGCGGGCCGAGGTCGGCACCTCACCGTCGCCGTAGGTCGAGCAGATCAGCAGGTGCGCGCGGCCGGGGTCCAGGTCGTCGGGTGTCGTCATCCCCAGGTCCTGCACCTGGACGTCCGCATCCTCCCCAAGAGCGCGGTGGAGGTCCTCGGCGACCAGCTCGGCGCCGCCCGATTCCGTGGCGAACAGGATGGTCAGGGCGGTGCCAGGGGGGAGGTGCACGCCGGCCTCGTCCGGCTCAGGCAGCTCGACCGAGGCGTCCGCGGCGGCCTCCAGCTGGGCCTCGCGAGACGCGAGCTTGGTCCGTCGGCGCCCCGGTGCCGCCGCGAGCCGCTCCCGTGCGTCGATGCGCCGCCACCCGTCGAAGCTCACCTCGCGCGCACGGGGAGGGAGCCCGGCCGCGGACACCGTGACCGCCCCGTCGGCCACGTCCTCGTGCACCGCCCGGGCAAGACTGCGGGCGTCCAGACGCTGGTCGGGTATGGTCCCGCGCGGTCCGCGACGCAGCCAGCCCGCGGTGTAGAGCCCGGGCTCGACCCGGCCCTCGGGCGAGGAGCCCGGCTCCACCGGGGTGTGGGGGCCGCCCGCGAACCCGACCGCCGTCACCACGTCGTCGGTCTCCAGGACGACCTCGCCCCCGTCCCCCGAGAAGACGACCGCCCGGACCGCGTCGGTGCCCTCGAGACGGACGGGGGACAGACCGAACCACCACTCGACCCGCACGCGCTCGCGGTCCGGGCGGCTCTCGGCCAGGGAGAGGACGGCCTCGACGCGGGCGTCCCTGCTGTCCTCCTCGTCCGGGTCGACGCCGTGGACGACGTGTCGCACACCCCGGAGCGAGCCCAGCTCGCGCACCATGACGGGGTCGAACTTGGCGGCCGACGGCGTGCTGCGCCCCACGAGGTGGACCGTCCTGACCTCGCTGCACAGCCGCTCCCGGGCCTCGTCGTCGACATCGCTGCCGCCCAGGTCGTCGACGTCGCGGACGAGCATGCGCGTCACGTCCATCGCCACGTTGCCGTGGCCCACGACCACGACGGTCGGCCCGAGTCGCGGAGCCTCGTCCTCGTCGGGGTGGGCGTTGAGCAGGCGGGTGACCCGTCCCGCGCCGTGCACCCGCAGGAGGTCCGCCCCGGGGACGGGCAGGCGGGCGTCGGCCTGCAGGCCGGTCGCCAGGACCACCACGTCGTAGGCGCGGCGCAGCTCCTCCAGGGAGACGTCCGACCCGAGCCGCAGGTTGCCCCGGAACTGCACGCCCTCGGACATGAACAGGCGGTCGAACTGGCGGACCACCGTCTTGGTGCCCTGGTGGTCGGCGGCCACCCCGTGCCGCACCAGCCGTAGGGCGTCGGGAGCTCGTCGATGACGTCGACCGGTGCCGCGGGAAAGGTGCTCCGCAGGGCCAGGGCGCTGAAGGCGCCGGCCGGACCCGACCCCACGACGGCGATCCGCGGCGCGAGGTCGGACGTCTTCTCCCCGGCCGTGGGTTGCCCGTCCGCCGGCGCTGCGGGCTCCTCGGGCGTCCGTGTCCCGGTCCAGGTCACCGGGAGCCGCGTCATACCCCGGAACACCCATCCCCCGATCTCGGCCTCACGAGCCCGGGAGAGGGCCAGCCCGTCGAGGCGACGGAACAGGAGAGGGAGCGCCACGTCGGCGACCTCGGCCCGGGCGACCCAGGCGCCCAGGCAGACGTGGACCCCCTTGCCGAAGGCCAGGTGGGGCTTGACCTCTCGACGGATGTCGAAGCGCGCGGCATCCGGCCACACCCCTTCGTCCCGGTTGGCGGACAGGATGCAGATGCCCAGCTTGGCCCCTTGGGGCAGCCGGACCCCCTCGAGGACGGTGTCCCGGGTGACCTGCCGGGAGTACAGGCCGATGGGGGCGACCCACCGGATGGCCTCGTCGAACACCGACTGCCAGAGGGAGGGGTCGGCCTCCACGGCGGCACGCTGCTCGGGGTGGGTCAGCACGGCCCAGGCGGCGACCCCCAGGGCGTCCCGGGGCTCGTTGAGTCCGCCCCCGATGGTCATCTTGACGTTCGCCCGGATGCGCTCCAGCGGCATCTCGTAGTCCGGGATGCGGAGCAGCTGGGAGAGCAGCGAGGCGTCGGGGTGGTCCTGGTGCCACCGCAGCATCTCGTCGAGGGTGGTGTCGACCTCCTCGTAGGAGGCAAGGCCGGCGGCCCAGACGTCCGGGTCGTCGGCATAGTTGCCGGTGGCGTCGATCATCGTCTGTGACCAGCGCTGCAGGTCCTGCTGCGACACGTTGTGCAGGCCGATGATCTCGCGCAGGTTCTCCGCCGCGTAGGGAGCGGCGAAGTCCCACACGAGATCCGCCTCCGGCCCCCGGGTCAGGAACTCGTCCAGGTAGCGCTCGGCGTTGCGCCGGAACACCTCGGTCCACGTGCGCTTGACCGCACCTGGCCTGAGCGCCGGCTGCCAGGCGGTCCGCTCGCGGTAGTGCTCCGGGTCGTCCCGGCGCAGCATCGAGTGCCCCATGGCGCGGATCTGCAGCGAGCCCTCCTCGTCGGCCGAGTAGACCTCCTGGTCCAGCTCGGTCTCGTGCACGGCCGCATAGCTCGTGACGAGGTAGCGACCGACCTGCGGGACCCAGTGGACGCCTCCCTCGGACCGGAGTCGCTCGTAGAGGGGGAAGGGGTCGCGGTAGAGGTCGGGGATCGTCACCCAGTCCGCAACCGGAGCATCGATGGTCATGGCACGTCCTTGTGATCCGGGGATGAGGCCGAGTATGAAGGTCTGGAAGGGCGAGCAAAAGCGGGGATATCCTCGGTGGTTCATCGGTAATATCGGGGTATGGAGGCGCCCGACTACACGCTCAGACAGCTGTCCTACTTCTTGACCGCGATCGACGAAGGGACGATCTCGGCCGCGTCCGCCCGGCTGCACGTCACACCCAGCGCGGTCTCCGACGCCATCACCGGTCTGGAGCGGGCGCTGGGGGAGCAGCTGTGCGTCCGTCGCAGGGCGCACGGCATACGCCCGACGAGTGCAGGAGCGGGGGTGGCGGCGCGGGCCCACCGCCTGCTGAGCGACGCCGGGGACCTGGCGCTCTCGTTGCGCAGCACCGAGGGCGAGCTCGTCGGCCCCATCACCCTGGGCTGCCACCCGATCCTCGCCCCGACGATCCTGCCGCGCCTGCTGGACGAGTTCGGCTCCGCCCACCCGCGCGTGCAGCTCGACGTCGTGGAGGCGACCCACGACCAGCTCGAGGGACGGCTCGAGTCGGGTGAGGTGGACGTGGCCTTCGTCTACGACACGCTGGTGCCCGGGACCCCGCGCCGTGAGCAGCTCTTCGGCATACCGGCCCACATCCTGGTGGCAGCCGACGATCCCCTGGCCTCCGCGGACGCGATCGAGCTGGAGGAGGTGGTGGGACGCGACCTCATCCTGCTGGACGCGGCACCCTCCAGCCAGCACACCCTGTCGCTGTTCGCGCGACGGGGGCTGACCCCGCGCATCCGGCTGCGGACCGCGAGCTACGAGGTGGTGCGGACCCTCGTCGGCAGGGGTCTGGGCTACGGCGTCCTGGTCCAACGACCCGCCAACCCGGCCAGCTACGAGGGCTACCCTGTCGTGATGAAGGAGATCCGGCCCGCGGTCCCCCCGGTGGGGATCGAGGTGATCTGGTCCTCGACGGCCACGCCGACCCTGCGGACCAGAGAGCTCATCTCCTTCGCGAGGTCGATCCGCTGGCCCGGCACCGTGGGATGAGCGTGCTGGTCTGGGGCATCAAGGCCTCCCTCCTCGCCTACGTGAACGGTATGCCGGACGGCAGGGTGGAGCTCGCGGAGGTGGAGGAGCAGGGCGGGAGGTTCCACTTCGCGCAGGACCGGGAGGCCGACCGCGCCGATCCCGCGGTCCGGCACTTCGCCGGGGCGGTGACCCTCGTCGGTCACCACGGCCTGATGCGCGTCGTGCTGGCTGACCCGTGGCTGCGGCCTACCGCGCCCGGTGCCGCCCTCAGCGTCGCCGATCCCGACGTCGTCGGCGCACGCCTCGCCTTCGCCCGCATCGAGAGGTGGGCCGGGGGAGCGGCGTCGGGGACGACGCTCACGTCGGAGGGCGCCGACCTCTTCTTCGGGCCGTACGCGGAGGGCACCGAGCTGGACGACCCCCGGGTGGTGGACTGAGTCGTGCGGCGCGCCGCCGCGGTACGGCGGACAGGAACGTGCGTCCCTGGACGCCCGCCGTGCGCGAATCGGCTACTGGGCCCGAGGTGTGCCTCGCCAGGCTGGCACGACAGCCGACCCAGAGGAGCGCGACCATGCCACAGACCGTGACCGACCTGCTCGACCGCGTGAGCGTCGAGGACGGGCGTCCCATCCACGACCCTGCCACCGGTGAGCTGGTCGGCCACACGGCCGAGCACACGGTCGAGGACCTGGACGCGGCCGTCGCGGCGGTGCGTGCGGCTCAGCCGGCGTGGGCCGGTCTCGGCTACGCGGGGCGGCGGGAGTACCTCATGCGCGCGGCCGACCTCGTGGAGGAGAACGCCGAGGCCCTGGCGAGGCTGCTCTCCCGCGAGCAGGGCAAGCCGCTGAACGGACCCAACGCGCGCTTCGAGGTCGGCGCCTGCGTCGCGTGGATGCGCGCCACCGCATCCCTCGAGCTCACCCCGGAGGTGGTCGTCGACGAGCCGGACAACCACTCCGAGCTGCACTACCGCCCGGCCGGCGTCGTCGGGGCCATCGGACCCTGGAACTGGCCGATGATGATCACCATCTGGCAGGTGGCACCGGCGCTCACCGTCGGAGACACGGTCGTGGTGAAGCCCAGCGAGTACACGCCGTTGTCCGTGCAGGCCCTGGTCTGCGTGCTGAACGACGCACTGCCGGCGGATGTCTGCCGGGTGGTGCCCGGAGGCCGGGACATCGGCGCGCGGATGGCCGAGCACCCGGGGATCGACAAGCTCATGTTCACCGGCTCGACCGCCACCGGGAAGGCGATCGCCCGGTCCTCGGCCGACAACCTGACCCGCCTCACGCTCGAGCTCGGCGGCAACGACGCCGGCATCGTGCTGCCGGGGACCGACGTGGCCGCGCACGCGGAGGACCTGTTCTGGGGAGCCTTCCTCAACACCGGGCAGACCTGCGCCGCGCTCAAGCGGCTCTACGTGCACGAGTCCCAGTACGAGGAGGTCGTCGACGCGCTGGCGGGTCTCGCCGCGTCGATGCCGATGGGCAACGGGCTGGACGAGGCCAACGTCCTGGGACCGCTGCAGAACAAGCAGCAGTTCGACATCGTCGCCCGGCTCGTGGAGGACGCCCGCTCGTCCGGTGCCCGGATCGTCACCGGGGGTGAGCCCGCGGCCGAGCTGGGCGACCTCTTCTACCCCGTCACCATCGTGGCCGACGTGCTCGACGGCACCGCCATCGTCGACGAGGAGCAGTTCGGGCCCGCCCTCCCGGTCATCCGGTACTCCGACGTGGACGAGGCGATCGAGGCGGCCAACGGGCTCGACGCCGCCCTCGGCGCCTCGGTGTGGTCGGACGACCCGGAGGCGGCCCGGGCGACCGCCCTGCGCCTCGAGGCCGGTAGCGTCTGGATCAACAAGCACGGCGGCATCCACCCGATGGTGCCGTTCGGAGGTATCAAGGGGTCCGGCTACGGGCTCGAGTTCGGGGTCGAGGGGCTCAAGTCCGTCTGCGTCCCGGTCGTGCTCACCAGCTAGTCCGGTCGGCGCGGCAGCCCTGTCATGGGCGGCGAGGATCATATAGGGTGCGAGTGCAATCGTATACGGTTTGATCCTGTGACCCGTTGGGACGTGACTTCGATGACGATGTCAGCCTCTGTGCAGACCCCCCGAGCGCTCGAGGAGTGCAGCGCCGACAGCCTGCGCGCGTGGCGACGGCTGATGGGCAGCCGGTTCGTCGCGCTACGGCTGAGCGGTCCGGAGCCGTTCGTCGGAGTGCTGCGCACCACCGTCATCGACGGCACCCACATCTCCGACATCCAGGCCAGCGCGCACCGGGTCGAACGGCGTGCCGACGACATCAGCGTGGACGACCCGGAGCACCTCAAGCTCACCCTGCAGCTCACCGGCCGGGGAGTGGTCCGGCAGGACGGCAGGGAGGCCGTCCTGCACCAGGGGGACGTGGCGGTGTACGACACGGGCCGGCCCTACGTCCTCGACTACCCGGTGGGCATGCGCTCGCTGGTCATGGTCTTCCCGCACCGGATGCTCGGGTTGTCCGCAGAGCTGGTGCCCTCGATGACCGCGACCCGGCTGGCCGGCGACAGCGGCATCGGGAAGGTCATCTCCCCCTTCATGACCCACCTGGCCGAGAACCTCACCCAGCTCTCGGGAGCCCCGGGCGTCCGCATCGTCCGCAGCGCCCTGGACCTCGTGACGGCGATGCTGTCCGACGAGCTCCTGCGCCACCACAGCGGCGGTGAGTCCTGGCGTCAGCTGCTGGGGGCCGCGCAGCGGTACATCGAGGCCAACCTCGACGACCCCGAGCTGTCGGCCAGCCGGGTCGCGGCCGTCCACTACGTCTCGTTGCGGCACCTGCAGTACCTCTTCAGCCATGAGAACCAGACCGTCTCCGGCTACATCCGCCAGCAGCGTCTGGAGCGGAGCCGGATGGACCTGCAGGACCCCTCGCTCGTCGACCTCTCCATCCTGCACATCGCGCACCGGTGGGGCTTCTCGGACGCCAGTCACTTCAGCCGGATCTTCCGCGCGGCCTACGGCGCCAGCCCGAGCGCGTACCGGCGCGGCCTCGTCGCGGGGGAGACCGGCCGCCCGGTGGGTCCGGTCCTGGGACGGTCCGACCGCCGGAGTGCGTGACTCCTGGTCGGGGTCGTCTGCGGCGTGCACCTGGCGCCGGGCGCCGTGCACCTGTGGCCCAGCAGGGCAGGTCGTGACCGCAGCAGACTGACAGGACGGTCACCGCAGATCAGGTGAGATCAGGTGGCCGTGGTGCCGGATCGAGCCGGCACCCCCACCTTGCGGAAGGACACCCCATGATCCGAGACGACCTGCTCTACGCGACGGGGCTCGAGCAGCGCCGGGCGATGTTCGGCTCGGCCGGTGCCGAGGACCAGGTCGAGCACACGGACGATCTGAACGACAAGCTGCAGGAGTTCGTCACCCGGGTCTGCTTCGGGGACATCTGGCAGCGTGAGGGGCTCGACCTCACGGAGCGCAGCAAGATCACCCTCGCCATGCTCATCGCCACGGGCAAGTCGCACGAGATCCGCATCCACCTCCGAGGTGCCCTGGCCAACGGGGTGACCCCGCTGCAGCTGCGCGAGATCGTCGTGCACTCCATCCTCTACTGCGGCATCCCGGCCGCGGTCGAGGGCATGCGTGCGTTGACGGAGGTCCTGGACGAGCAGGGGATCAGCACCGATCTCGACGGCGAATCCGCTCGCTGACCCATCGACCGATGACTCGCGAAGGAGCGGGACCAACCATGACTGATCACACTGCGCACCCGGTGGGCTTCATCGGACTGGGGGTGATGGGCGCCCCGATGGCGGCCAACATCGTCCGGTCGGGCCGACGCGTCCTGGTCCATGACGTCGACGCCGAGGTGACGGCGCGCGTCGCCGCCGACATCGGTGCCGTCCCGGCCGTCGAGCTGTCCGAGCTGACGGAGTGCTCGGTCGTCGTGCTGATGCTGCCGACGAGCGCGGTCGTGCGTTCGGCGCTGCTGGACGAGGGTGGGAGGCCCAGGGTGGCGTTCGAAGGGGGGACCGTCTTCGTCGACATGAGCAGCTCCGACCCGACCGAGACGGTCGAGACGGGTGGGCTGCTCCGCGAGGCCGGTCTGCGCATGGTCGACGCCCCGGTGTCCGGT
Organism: Serinicoccus sp. CUA-874; assembly: GCF_001942225.1. Taxonomy (NCBI): domain Bacteria; kingdom Bacillati; phylum Actinomycetota; class Actinomycetes; order Micrococcales; family Ornithinimicrobiaceae; genus Serinicoccus; species Serinicoccus sp. CUA-874. The sequence goes on from NZ_MKJZ01000034.1 coordinate 67,256, forward strand.
GCGCGCGAGAGGGCGATCGCCGGGACCTTGTCCATCATGCTGGGCACCGACGACGAGAGCGCGGCGGACCTCGCGGTGCCGGTCATCGAGGCGATGAGCTCGGCGATCTTCCGGACCGGCAAGCTCGGCACCGGACACGCGATGAAGGCCCTCAACAACTTCGTGGCTGCTGCCGCCTTCACCGCCGCCGCCGAGGCCCTGGTCGCGGGCGGCAGGTTCGGGCTGGTCCCGGCCGTCATGGTCGACGTCCTCAACGCGTCCACCGGACAGAGCTTCGTCACCCAGCACGTCATGGGTCCGCACATCGTGGAGGGCGCGTACGCCAGCGGCTTCGCCCTTCCCCTGTTCACCAAGGATGTCCGTATCGCGGAGCGGCTGCAGCGGGCCATGGGTCACACGTCACCGGTCTGCGACGCCGTGGCCGCCACCATGGGTGACGCCCTGGAGGCGCTGGGACCCGTCGACCACACCCGCGCGCACGAGTTCTGGAGCACCCGGTGAGCGTGGCCGGCGTCGGTCGCACCCTTCCCGGGGAGCGTGCAGTACTGACGCTGGCGCGGGTCTGCGCCGTCATCTCCGCCCTGGCCGTGGTCACGATCATGGTGGCGATCGCGCTCCAGGTCGCGGTGCGCGCGCTCTGGGGATTCACCCTCCCCGGCATGCTCGAGGTCGCGCAGTCCTGCCTGGTCATCGCGGTGGCCTTCGGGCTGGCCTGGGCTGCCGTCACGGGTGACCACGTCTCGGTGACCCTGCTCACCGACCGCCTGAGCCCACGGGTCAACCGTGTGCTGGACGTGGTCGTGTGGTCGGTGTCCTCGGTCCTCGTCGCCTGGTTGGCCGTCTCCAGCACCCTCCGGGCTGTCGAGGCGACGGAGCGGGGGGAGCAGGGGTTCGGGATCATCGTCTGGTATGAGTGGCCGTGGCGGTGGTTCATCGCCGCCGGCTTCGTCGTGCTGTTCCTCGTCTGCGTCATGAACGTCGCCCGCTCTCTCACGGGGGCGCGGCCCTACGACCAGCTGGACGGGGCCGAGCAGCACCTCCTCGGCCCGGTCGCCCGGCGTCCGCAGGAGTAGGTCGCATGACCGTCTCGATGATCATCGCCGTCACCATCGGCCTGCTCCTGCTGCTCCTCGCGAGCCGGTTTCCCATCGCCCTCGCCCTGGGGCTGTCGGGAGCCTGCGGACTGATCCTGCTCAAGGGAACGGGCTACACCGGGAGCGTCCTGGGGTCCGTGTCCTTCAGCCAGACCTACAGCTTCGGGCTGACCATCATCCCGATGTTCATCCTCATGGGCCTCTTCGCCGTCCGGGCCAACGTCGCCGAGTACGTCTACACCATCGCGGCCCGTGCGGTGCGGCGCGCGCCCGGTGGGCTGGGTGTCGCGACGGTCATGGCCTGTGCCGGGTTCGCCGCGGTCTCCGGGTCGAGCATCGGGACCGCAGCCACGATGTCCAAGCTGTCGATCGCCCAGATGCGCCGCCACGGGTACCCGGCCAGCCTGGCCTCCGCGCTGGTCGCCGTCGCGGGAACCCTCGGGGTGATGATCCCGCCCAGCACGTTCCTGGTCCTCTACGCCATCATGACGAGCACCTCGGTCGCGCAGATGCTCGCCGGGGGCGTGGTGCCGGGGCTGCTGTCGGCTGCCGCCTACATCACCTACATCATGACGCTCGGGGCGCGCCGGATCGGCCGCTCGACGGACCCCGAGGACCTGCAGGGCGCGGTCGACGACGCCCGGGCCGAGGTGGCGGCCGGGAGCGGCCCCACCCCCTCGGACGACGTCGACAGCCCCCGGCCCTGGCGCAGCCTGCCCTGGCAGGGGCTGGTCTACATCGCCATCCTCTTCAGCATCGTCCTCGGTGGGATGTACTCGGGCATCTTCACGTCGACCGAGTCGGCGGCCATCGGCGCCCTGGCTGCAGTGGTCATCCTGGTCTTCGAGAACCGGCGACGAGGCCTGCGCGGCATCGCCACCGAGGTGCGGCACGCGCTGCAGGACACCGCGGCGACCACCTCGATGGTCTTCTTCATCATCATCGGCTCGGCCATCCTGTCGGCCTTCTTCATCGCTGCCCGGGTGCCCCAGTCCATCACCCAGGCCGTGACCGCCGTCGACCTGCCCCCCACCCTCACCATGGCCCTCCTGCTGGCCTGCCTCATCCCGCTGGGCATGGCCCTGGAGTCCCTGTCCATCCTGGTCATCACCGTGCCGATCCTCTACCCCATCGCCATGGAGTACGGCTTCGACGGCGTGTGGCTGGGCATCCTCATCGTCAAGCTGATCGAGATCGGCATGGTGACCCCGCCCGTCGGCATCAACGCCTTCGTCGTGGCCGGGAGCGCCGGCCTGCGCACCGACACGGTCTTCCGGGGGCTGCTGCCGCTGTTCCTCGTCGAGCTCGTGGTGGTGGTCATCCTCTTCGCCTTCCCCCAGCTGTCCCTGTTCCTGCCCTCCCTCGTCAACCCGGCAGCGGGCTAGACCGGCCCCTGCCAGCGCACCTGCAACCCCACAAAGGAGAACGATGATGTTTCCTCGTCTGACCACCGGCCGCCGCCCGCTCGTGCTGGGGGCCGTGACCGCCGCTGCCCTCGTGTCGGCCGGTTGTTCCGGCGTCGCCACCGACGACACCGCTGCCGATGAGGGGGAGACCTTCACCTTCACCCTGTCCACCGGAGCCCAGGAGGGCACACCCAATGCCGCGGTGCAGGACTGGTACCTCGACGCCGTCGAGGAGGCCACCGAGGGCCGGGTGAGCTTCGAGCGCACCACGAACGAGTCGCTGTGCGCCGCTCCGGAGGTCGTCGAGTGCGTCCGGGACGGCCGCGCCCAGATCGGCGTCACGGTGCCCGACTACACGCCGCAGTACTTCCCGTCCACCAGCATGGTGAGCATCCCGTTCCTCACCACCAACTCGCAGGCGTCGATGGAGACGCTCTACCAGCTGCACCTCGAGGACGGCCCGGCCAAGGCCGTGATGGACCAGAACGGACTGCACCACGTGGGCACGTGGCCGGTGGGGCGCATCCTCATTGGGACCGAGGAGCAGGTGTCCTCCCCCGAGGACCTCGACGGCCTGTCGATGCGGGCCTCCGGTCCGATCGTCCAGCAGCTGCTGACCGACTCCGGCGCCAGCATCCAGGCCGTGACCGCCTCGGAGAGCTACGAGGCGGTGCAGCGCGGGGTGCTGGAGGCGGTCGGGGGCACCATCGACTTCCCGGTCAACTACGGACTCATGGAGCTGCTGCCCTACTGGAGCGACCCGGGCATCGGTCAGTACTCGACGTTCGGGATGTGGTTCTCCCAGGACGCCTACGACAGCCTGCCCGAAGACCTGCGGGAGACCGTCGACGGCGTCACCGAGGAGCTCAACACCGGAGCGGGCATCGAGGCGTTCAACGACCAGGCTGCGGACCAGTGCCAGCAGATGTTGGACGCCCCGACCGTCGAGGACCTGACCATGTGGGACGAGTCCGTGACCCAGGCCTGGGAGGAGGAGTCCCTGGAGTCCTCGAAGCAGGCCTGGGTGGAGCTCGCGTCCAGCCAGGGTCTGGAGGACGCCCAGGCCGTGCTCGACGAGTACGTGGCGGGCTACACGGACCTGGAGGACGTGGCCTACGACGACGCGATCCTCGCCTGCGTGGACGAGTTCGCCTCCCAGTGACGCGGGACCGGCCCCGCCCGGTCCGGGCGGGGCCGGTCGCGGCGCCGCAGGGGAGTTGTGCAGCCCGACCTGAATCGTATACGATCTGTCCCATGACGACGAGCGAGGAAGCTCCCATGATCATCGACGAGACCAGGAGTGGTCAGACGACGGGCACCCCGGAGCCCCAGGACCCTCGCTTCGCCGCCCTCCCGTGTCGCCCGGGCAAGGTCATCGCCGTCCACCTGAGCTACGCCTCCCGTGCCGACCAGCGCGGGCGTCGCCCTGCTGCACCGTCGTACTTCCTCAAGCCGTCCAGCTCCGTGGCGCCCTCGCAGGGCACCGTGGAGCGCCCGGCCGGGACCGAGCTGCTGGCCTTCGAGGGGGAGGTGGCCCTCGTCATCGGCCGGCCCGCCCGGCACGTCACCGAGGAGGAGGCGTGGTCGTACGTGGGCTGGGTCACCGCCGCCAACGACCTCGGGCTCTATGACCTGCGCGCCAACGACAAGGGGTCCAACACCCGTTCCAAGGGCCGCGACGGGTATACCCCGGTCGGGCCAGAGCTCGTCGACGCGCGCCTCGTCGACCCCGCTGCGCTCAGGGTGCGTACCTGGGTCAACGACGAGCTGGTGCAGGACGACACCACCGCGGGGTTGATCTTCTCGCTGCCACAGATCGTCGCCGACCTCGCCCAGCACCTCACCCTGGAGACCGGGGACGTCATCCTCACAGGCACCCCGTCCGGCTCCTCGGTCCTCGCCCCCGGTGACGTCGTCGAGGTCGAGGTGGACGCCCCCGCCGCCGAGGGCGCACCCACCAGCGGGCGGCTCGTCACCACTGTGGTCCAGGGGGAGGGCGGGTTCGACCCCGAGCTCGGCTCCCTGCCCGCGGTCGACGACACCCAGCGCGCAGAGGCGTGGGGCTCCCGGGAGGCGGCCGGCCTGCCGGCCGAGGACACCTCCTCCACCGACGCCCGCGAGCACGAGGTCGCGACGCGCCCGGCCCTGGACCCGGACCTGCGCGAGCGGCTCCTGCAGGTGCCCGTGGCCGGGCTGTCGCAGCAGCTGCGGCAGCGCGGCCTCGACAACGTCACCATCGACGGCGTCCGGCCGCTGCACCCCGGCGCCAAGCTCGTCGGGCTGGCCCGCACCCTGCGCTTCGTGCCCAACCGCGAGGACCTCTTCCGCAGCCACGGCGGGGGCTACAACGCCCAGAAGCGCGCCTTCGACGCCGTCGGCGAGGGCGAGGTCATCGTCATCGAGGCCCGCGGGGAGACCGGCTCCGGGACCCTCGGGGACATCCTCGCCATCCGGGCCCACGCCAACGGCGCCGCCGGCATCGTCACCGACGGCGGGGTGCGCGACCACGACGCCGTCGCTGCGGTCGGCATCCCCGTCTACAGCGCCGGGGCCCACCCCGCCGTCCTCGGCCGCCGCCACGTGCCGTGGGACCACGACCTCACGATCGCCTGCGGCGGCACCACCGTGCAGCCCGGTGACATCCTCGTCGGCGACGCCGACGGCGTGGTCGTCATCCCGCCCAGCCTCGCCGAGGAGGTCGTCGACGCCGCGCTCGCCAAGGAGGCCGAGGACGCGTGGGTCGCCGACCGGGTCGCCGAGGGGCACTCGGTGGACGGTCTCTTCCCGATGAACGCCGAGTGGAGAGCGAGGTACGACGCGTGGCGCGAGCAGAGCTGAGCAGCACGGACGCCTCGTCCCTCAGCAAGTCCCAGCGGGCCTACCACTGGATCAAGGAGCGCATCGCCAGCCAGGACTTCACCCCCGGCTACCGGCTCGTGCTCGGCTCCATCGCCGGGGAGCTCGACATGAGCGTGGTGCCGGTCCGCGAGGCGATCCGCCAGCTCGAGGCGGAGGGGCTGGTGACCTTCGAGCGCAACGTCGGGGCCCGGGTGTCGATGGTCGACGACTCGCAGTACCGGCACAGTATGCAGGCGCTGTCGATCCTGGAGGGGACGGCGACCGCGCTCGCCGCACGTCGCTGACGGCCGACGACCTGCGCGCTGCCCGCAGCCTCAACGAGCTGATGATCGAGATGCTGGACCACTTCGAGCCACGCGCGTTCACCCGCCTCAACCAGGAGTTCCACTCCACCCTCTACGGTCGCTGCCCGAACCCGCGGCTGCTGGACCTGGTGGAGGCCGAGTGGGCCCGGCTGGGCCACCTGCGCGACTCGACCTTCAGCTTCGTGCCCGGGCGCGCGCAGGAGTCGGTGCACGAGCACGAAGGCATCCTGCGGCTCATCGAGCACGGTGCACCTCTGGGCGAGATCGAGAAGGCGGCCCGGCGCCACCGCTCGGCGACCCTCGACGCCTACCTCATCCACGAGCACCCCGACGAGACGCTGGGTCTCCCGGCGTTCTGACCACCCCAGGAGGAGCATGATGACCGACCCCACCAGCACGGGGCACCGCCCCGCCGACCTGCCCGAGCGCATCCAGCACTACATCGACGGCGAGCTCGTCGACTCCGTGGACGGCGCGACCTTCGAGGTGCTCGACCCTGTCTCGAACGAGACGTACCTCAGCGCGGCGGCCGGCAAGCAGGCGGACGTCGATCGTGCGGTCGCCGCCGCCCGACGGGCGTTCACCGAGGGGCCGTGGCCGGGGATGCTGCCGCGCGATCGCAGCCGCATCCTGCACCGGGTCGCCGACATCGTCGAGTCCCGGGACGCCCGGCTCGCGGAGCTGGAGTCCTTCGACTCCGGGCTGCCGATCACCCAGGCGCTCGGCCAGGCCCGCCGGGCCGCGGAGAACTTCCGGTTCTTCGCCGACCTGGTGGTGGCCCAGGCCGACGACACCTACAAGGTGCCCGGGCGCCAGGTGAACTACGTCAACCGCAAGCCCATCGGGGTCGCCGGCCTCATCACCCCCTGGAACACGCCGTTCATGCTGGAGTCCTGGAAGCTGGGCCCGGCGCTGGCGACGGGCAACACGGTGGTGCTCAAGCCGGCCGAGTTCACCCCGCTGTCGGCCTCGCTGTGGGCAGGGATCTTCCAGGAGGCGGGGGTACCGCCGGGGGTCTTCAACCTGGTCAACGGTCTCGGGGAGGAGGCCGGGGACGCCCTGGTCAAGCACCCGGACGTGCCGCTCATCTCCTTCACCGGCGAGAGCCGCACCGGGCAGCTCATCTTCGCCAACGCGGCTCCCCACCTCAAGGGTCTGTCGATGGAGCTGGGCGGCAAGTCGCCGGCCGTCGTCTTCGCCGACGCCGACCTCGACGCCGCGATCGACGCGACCATCTTCGGCGTCTTCTCCCTCAACGGGGAGCGGTGCACCGCCGGCAGCCGGATCCTCGTGCAGCGCGAGGTCTACGACGAGTTCGTCGAGCGGTATGCCGCGCAGGCCCGGCGTGTCGTCGTGGGGCACCCCCACGACGAGCGCACGGAGGTCGGCGCGCTGGTCCACCCCGAGCACTTCGACAAGGTGATGAGCTACATCGAGATCGGCCGCGGCGAGGCACGGCTGGTCGCCGGCGGCGGCCGGCCGGAGGGCTTCGAGAGCGGCAACTTCGTCGCCCCGACGGTCTTCGTCGACGTCCCCCGCGACGCCCGGATCTTCCAGGAGGAGATCTTCGGGCCGGTGGTGGCGATCACCCCCTTCGACACCGAGGAGGAGGCGCTCGAGCTGGCCAACGGGGTGAGGTACGGCCTGGCCGCCTACATCTGGACCAACGACCTGCGCCGCGCGCACACCTTCGCCCAGAGCGTGGAGGCGGGCATGGTGTGGCTCAACTCCAACAACGTGCGCGACCTGCGCACCCCCTTCGGCGGCGTCAAGGCCTCCGGCCTGGGGCACGAGGGCGGCTACCGGTCCATCGACTTCTACACCGACCAGCAGGCCGTGCACATCACCCTCGGTGGGGCCCACCACCCGACCTTCGGCAAGCGCGACGCGGCTGACCGCTGACCGCCCACCCTGAGCAGCCCCGACCACCCCGACCTCGCAAGGACGCGACATGAGCGACAGGCACACCGACAAGACCCTCACCTCCTCGGGCTACTACGTCTCCCAGGAGGCACCCATCCACACCGACGACCCGGTGCCGACCCCGTCGGTTCCGGCTCCGGACATCCTGCGCTGCGCCTACATGGAGATCGTCGTCACCGACTTGGCTGCGTCCCGCGACTTCTACGTGGATGTGCTCGGCCTGACCGTCACCGAGGAGGACGACGCCACCGTCTACCTCCGCTCGATCGAGGAGTTCATCCACCACAACCTCGTCCTGCGCCAGGGGCCGGTGGCCGCGGTGGCGGCGTTCTCCTACCGCGTACGCTCCCCGGAGGACCTGGACAAGGCGGTGGCGTTCTACACCGAGCTGGGGTGCCGGGTCGAGCGGCGACCCGAGGGCTTCACCAAGGGGGTCGGCGACTCCGTGCGCGTCACCGACCCGCTGGGCTTCCCCTACGAGTTCTTCCACGACGTCGAGCACGTGGAGCGCCTGGCCTGGCGCTACGACCTCTACACCCCCGGTGCACTGGTGCGCCTGGACCACTTCAACCAGGTGACGCCCGACGTGCCCCGGGCCACGAAGTTCATGCAGGACCTGGGCTTCCGCGTCACCGAGGACATCCAGGACGACGCGGGCACGGTGTATGCCGCGTGGATGCGGCGCAAGCCGACCGTCCACGACACCGCGATGACCGGCGGCGACGGCCCGCGGATGCACCACGTCGCCTTCTCCACGCACGAGAAGCACAACATCCTGGCGATCTGCGACAAGCTCGGGGCGCTGCGCCGCTCGGACGCCATCGAGCGTGGCCCGGGCCGGCACGGGGTGTCCAACGCCTTCTACCTCTACCTGCGCGACCCGGACGGGCACCGGGTCGAGATCTACACCCAGGACTACTACACCGGTGACCCGGACAATCCCGTCATCACCTGGGACGTCCACGACAACCAGCGCCGGGACTGGTGGGGCAACCCGGTGGTGCCGTCGTGGTACACCGAGGCCTCCCTCGTGCTCGACCTCGACGGCAACCCGCAGCCGGTGGTCGAGCGCACCGACGACTCCGAGATGGGCGTCACCATCGGTGCCGACGGCTTCTCCTACACCCGCCGGGACGAGGACGAGGAGATGCCCGAGTGGAAGAAGGGCGAGTACAAGCTGGGGCACCAGCTGTGACGAGGGAGGACCACGGATGCTGACACCCGAGCAGATCGCCACGATCGCCGAGGAGCTGGCCGAGGCGGACCGCACGCACTCGGTCGTCCCGCGCATCACGGCACGCTACCCCGAGGCGACCATCGAGGACTCCTACGCCATCCAAGGCGTGTGGCGTGACCAGAACCTCGCCGCCGGTCGCCGGCTGGTGGGCCGCAAGATCGGATTGACCTCCAAGGCGATGCAGCAGGCCACAGGGATCACCGAGCCGGACTACGGCGTGATGTTCGACGACACCGTGCACGCCTCGGGCGCCGAGATCCCGGTCGACCACTTCTCCAATGTCCGCATCGAGGTCGAGCTCGCCTTCGTGCTGGCTCGGCCGCTGTCCGGACCGGACTGCACCCTCGAGCAGGCCCTGGACGCCATCGACTACGCCGTCCCGGCGCTGGAGGTCCTCAACTCGCACATCGAGCTCGAGGGCCGCACCATCGTCGACACCATCAGCGACAACGCCGCCTACGGCGCGATGGTGCTCGGTGACGAGCGCCGGCGCCCGGACGAGATCGACCTGCGCTGGGTCCCCGGGGTGCTGTCCCGCAACGGGGAGGTCGAGGAGACCGGCGTGGCCGCCGGTGTCCTCGGGCACCCCGCGACCGGGGTGGCCTGGCTGGCCAACAAGTTCCACCAGCACGGCGCCCGGCTGGAAGCCGGCGAGATCATCCTGGCCGGGTCGTTCACTCGGCCGATGTGGGTGTCCCGCGGGGACGACGTGCACTGCGACTACCGCGAGATGGGGACCGTCACGTGCCGCTTCGTCTGACGCCGGCCTTCCGCGACGTGCTGGCCTCCCAGGACCGGCCGATGGTCGGCATGTGGGTCAGCTCGGGCTCACCGCTGGTCGCCGAGATCGCCGCCGGCTCCGGTCTGGACTGGCTGCTCATCGACATGGAGCACGCCCCCAACGGCCTGGAGTCGGTGCTCGCGCAGCTGCAGGCGGTGGCGGCATACCCCGTCGTGCCGGTCGTCCGCGTCCCCTCCGCCGACCCGGTCCTCCTCAAGCAGGTGCTCGACCTCGGCGCGCAGACCATCCTCGTGCCCATGGTCGACAGCGCGCAGGAGGCCGCCGACGCCGTCGCGGCGGTCCGCTACCCGCCCCGCGGCAGGCGGGGCGTGGGCTCGGCCCTCGGCCGCTCGGCGCGGTGGAACCGCGTCGAGGGTTACCTCCAGCGGGCCGAGGAGCACGTCTCGCTGCTCGTGCAGATCGAGTCCGAGGCCGCCGTCGAGGCGGCGGCCGAGATCGGGGCGGTCGACGGCGTCGACGGGGTCTTCGTCGGGCCCAGCGACCTGGCTGCGTCCATGGGCGTGCTGGGGCAGCAGACGCACCCGGACGTGCGGGCCGCCGTGCTCCGGACCTTCGACGCGGTGCGGGCGGCGGGGACTCCCGTGGGCGTCAACGCCTTCGACCCCGCCGTGGCGGACGCCTACCTCGAGCAGGGTGCCTCCTTCGTCCTGGTCGGTGCCGACGTTGCGCTGCTCGCCCGCGGGTCGGAGGCGCTGGCGGCGCGCTTCATCGGCTCCGGCGGGGAGGACACCGACCGGTCCTGACGGCCCGCCCCCCGCCAGCACCTATAGTCGAGGGGTCCGGTGCCGCTGCGCGCCGGTGCTCGAAAAAGGAGCACGGAGCCGCGCCCGGCGCGGGAGACACATACGACCTCGATCCCGTCATGTCTCCAGCAGAGGAAACTCGTATGCCCAGCGTCTCCGCCCACGTCGCCCACACCCTGGCCCGCCACGTCGACCACGTCTTCGGGGTCATGGGCAACGGCAACGCGCACGTCCTCGACGCCCTCGAGCGCTCGAGCGACGTGCAGTTCACCGCGGTCCGCCACGAGGCCGGGGGAGTCGTGGCGGCGGACGCCTACCACCGCGCGTCCGGTCGGATCGCAGCCGCGACCTCGACCTACGGCGCCGGCTTCACCAACACGCTCACCGCGCTCGCCGAGGCGGTGCAGGCGCAGGTGCCGCTCGTGCTCGTCGTGGGGGATGAGCCGACCTCCGGGCCGCGGCCGTGGGACGTGGACCAGATCGCGCTGGCCTCCGCGGTGGGGGCGCGGACGTATACCGTCGGTCGCACCGACGCGGCGGCGACCACGGTCATCGCGATCGAGCACGCGCTGACCTACCGGGTGCCGACCGTGCTCGCAGTGCCCTACGACGTCGCCAAGCTCGACGCCGGCCCGGTGCCGGAGGTTTCCGCGCCGCGGATCCCCGAACCGCGCCGCCCCACGGGTGCCTTCGCCGAGGGGACGATCGCCGAGATCGCCACCGTCCTGGCCGGGGCGCAGCGGCCGCTGCTGCTCGCCGGGCGTGGGGCGTGGCTGGCCGGCGCGGGGGAGGCGTTGGGGGACCTCGCCGACGCCACCGGCGCGGTGACCGCCACCACCTCGCTGGGGCGCAACATCTTCCCCCGGGCGGAGTACGACCTGGGGGTGGCCGGCGGTTGGGGTGCCGAGGGGGCGATGGACCTCGTCCGCGAGGCCGACGTCGCGGTCGTCTTCGGCGCCTCGCTCAACCAGTTCACGATGCGCTTCGGGGCGCTGCTGGCGCCCGGCACCCGCATCTTCCAGGTCGACGTCGCGCCGGCGGCCACTCACCCTCACGTCGGGGGCTACGTTCAGGGTGATGCGGCCATCGTGGCCAGGGCGGTCACCGCGCAGCTCGGCGAGCTCGGCCACGCGCCCGGCGCCTGGCGCGAGTCCGTCCCCGTCGTCGAGCTGCGCGCCTACCACCCCGGGGAGGACCTCGCGCCCGACGGCCGGCTGGACCCGCGGTCAGTCGCCGTCCGGATCGGCGAGCTGCTGCCGCAGGACCGGGTCGTCGTTTCCGACGGTGGGCACTTCATCGGGTGGGCGAACATGTACTGGCCGGTGGCGGCGCCCGACCGGATGATCATGGTGGGCACCGCCTTCCAGTCGATCGGCCTGGGCTGGCCCTCGGTGCTCGGCGCCGCGCTGGCACGCCCGGACGCGACGGTCGTTCTCACCACCGGGGACGGCGGCGGGCTCATGGCCCTGGCCGACCTGGAGTCGGCGGTGCGCGTCGCCGGCGGGTCCGGGATGGCCGTGGTGTGGAACGACGGGGCCTACGGCGCCGAGGTCAACCTCTACGGGCTGCAGGGGCTGGCGCTCGCGCCGATGCTCATCCCGGAGGTCGACTTCGCCGCGCTGGCCTCCGGTGTGGGCGCCCGAGGCGTCGTCGTACGGCGCCTGGACGACCTCGACCAGCTCGCCGACTGGGCGGCGCAGCCGGCCGACGATCGCTCGTTCCTCGTCCTCGACTGCCGGGTGTCCCGCGACGTCGTCGCGCCCTACCAGGAGGAGATCATCCGGGTGAACAGCTGACACCACGGATGTCGCTCACAGGCGGCTCGCCTCCTCGAGCAGCTCGAGCACGTGCCGGTACGGGTGGCCGGTGGCCCGGGTCATCCCGATCTCGCAGGTGCGGTTCGAGGAGACGAACCCGGGCTCGGCGGCCGGGCTCGGGTCGGGGTTCGGGCTCACCCGCGCGACGATACCCGCGACCTCGGCGGCCTCCGCCGCGGTGGCCGAGGCGGTGAGCTCGGGGTGCAGCAGACCGCGGTCCCCGGCGAAGGCACAGCAGCCCCAGGACACCGGCACCACCACGTCGGTCGAGACCGCACGAGCCAGCGCCACCAGGGCCTCGGTACTGCCGGACCGCTCGGAGGAGCAGGTGGGGTGCACGACGACGGTGCGGTCGGTGCGACGTACGGCGAGCCGGGGGAGCACGGTGTCCCGGACGAACTCGACGGCGTCCACCACCCGCAGCTCCGGTGCGCGCTCGGCGAGCATCACGACGAGGCCCTCGGCGCAGGAAGACGCCTCGACCACGACCGGCAGCCGGCCACCCTCGGTGGCCTCCCGCAGGGCCGGGACGACCCGGTCGACCATGACGGCATACCCGCCGTCCAGCCCCTTGGACTTCCATGGGGTGCCGCAGCACAGGTCGCGGATGCCGGTCGGCGTGCGCAGCGGGACGTCGGCGCGCACGCACAGGTCGACGAGTGCACCGGTCGCCCCGGAGCCCAGGTCGCCGCGGTGGCCGCCCGGCTCGGTCCCGAACATCTCGCCGATGCAGGTGCTGAAGAGCACTGCGGCGGAGGAGGCCGGGTCGAGCTCACGGCGGCGCCGGCCGCCGCGCGGCAGGCGCGGGTCGTAGAGCGGCACGGCGTCGGCGCCGGCCACCGCGCGCACCACCCGCGTGGCAGCCACCGGGACGCCGGAGGGCACCAACCTCGCCGCGCTGAGCGCCAGCCCGCCCAGCGGCGCGACCGTGCCCCAGGCCCGCGCCGCCCCTGCCCAGGCCGTCTGCGCCGTGCGGGTGGCGGACTCCCTGCGCAGCCTCCGGGTGAGAGCACCCGTGTCGATGCGGACCGGGCACGCGCTCTGGCACATCCCGTCGACGGCGCAGGTCTGGTTGCCGTCGTAGTCGTAGTCGCGCTCGAGGGAGTCGGCGAGCGCGTGGTCGCCGGCGGCCCGCGCGGTCTGGATGTCGCGGCGCACCACGATGCGCTGGCGCGGGGTGAGCGTGAGGTCCTTGGACGGGCAGACCGGCTCGCAGTAGCCGCACTCGACGCACCGGTCGACCTCCTCCTCGACCGGCGGCGCGGTCTTGAGGTCCTGCAGGTATGACGTGGGCTCGTCGGAGAGGACGGCCGCCGGGTTGAGCAGTCCACGTGGGTCGACGAGCCGCTTGAGCTGCCACATGACGTCGTAGAGCTCGTCGCCGTACTGCCGCCGGACGAAGGGGGCCATGATGCGGCCGGTCCCGTGCTCGGCCTTGAGCGAGCCGCCCTGGCCCAGCACCAGGTCGACCATGTCCTCGGTGAAGGCGGCGTAGCGGCGCATCGCATCGGGGTCGTCGAAGCGCTCGTTGAGCAGGAAGTGGACGTTGCCGTCGCGGGCGTGCCCGAAGATGACCGACTGCTCGTAGCGGTGCGTGTCGAAGAGCTCGGTCAGCGCGACGCAGGTCTCCCCGAGCACGTCGACGCCGACGACGACATCCTCGAGCAGGGCGTTGGTGCCGGCGGGGCGGGCCTCGGCGACGGCGGAGAACAGCCCCTTGCGGACCCTCCACAGCGCGGCGCGCTCCCGGGCGTCCCGGGTAAGCCGGGCAGGCTCGGTCAGCGCCAGCCCGTCGAGGGTGGCGGCCGCCGACGCCAACGTGGCGTCCAGCTCGGCGGGGGTGTCGCCCTGCCACTCGACCAGCAGCGCGGCGTGCTCCTCGATGGCGAGGGAGGCGATCTGGGGCGGGCAGGCCGGGTCCTGCTGGGCCACCCGCAGCGACGCGGCGTCGAGCAGCTCGGCGGTGGCGACGTCGGTCCTGGCCAGCGCGGGGACTGCGCCGGTGGCCTCGGCGATGGTGTCGAGGACGAGGAGACCGGTGGCTACCTCGGGGTGGACGGGCACGGTCGCCAGGACGGCGGAGGCGACGAAGCCAAGCGTGCCCTCGCTGCCCACCATGAGGTGCACGAGCATGTCGAGCGGCCGCTCGTAGTCGAGCAGCGCGTTGATGCCGTAGCCCATGGTGTTCTTCATCGAGAACAGCCGCCGGATCGTCGCGACCGAGTCCGGGTCGGCGAGCACCTGCCGGCGCAGGGCCAGCAGCCCGGCGACCAGCTCGGGCTCCCTGGCCGCCAGCTCCGCCTCGGCGTCCGGGGCGCCCGAGTCGATGACGGTGCCCGAGGGCAGCACGAAGGTCAGCGACTCGAGCGTGGCGTAGGTGTTGAGCTCGGTGCCGCAGTGCATGCCGCTCGAGTTGTTGGCGATGACGCCGCCGAGCGTGCAGGCGCCCTCGCTGGCCGGATCCGGCCCGAGCTTGCGGTGGTAGGGCGCGAGCCGGGCGTTCACCGCACGCACCGTCACCCCCGGCTGGACCCGGACACGGGCCCCGCCGTCGAGCACCTCGACATCGGTGAAGTGGCGGCGGGTGTCGACCAGCACCGCGTCGGTGACGGACTGCCCGGAGAGGCTGGTGCCGCCGGAACGGAAGGTGATGGGCGCGCCTACGCGGTCGCAGGCGGCCATCACCGCGGCCACCTGGCTCGCGGAAGTGGGGCGGACGAGCAGCTCGGGCGTCAGCAGGTAGTGCGACGCGTCGTGCGCGAGCGCGTGCAGGTCCATCGGCCGCCGGCTGACCGCGCCGTCTCCCAACTGCTCGCCGAGCGCGCTCTCGAGCCGGCTCCAGGGGATCTCCAGGGTCGTCCGCGGCACGCCCGTCATCCTAGACCGGCACCTCACACGGTGCGCAGGAAGTCCAGGTGCGCCTCGTAGGCGTCGAGACAGTCGTGGATGGCCTGCGCGCGGGTGAACCCCATGACGTCGTCGTCCTGCCCGCCGTCGGCGAGGTGCACCTCGGGCCGGGCATACCGGTCGCGGTTGCCGCGGCCTGGCCGTGGTCGGGAACGACGCGGCCTACGGCGCCGAGGTCAACCTCTACGGGCTGCAGGGCTTGGCGCGCGGACCGATGCTGATCCCCGAAGCCGACTTCGCCGCCCTGGCCGGCGGCGTCGGGGCCGAGGGAGTCGTCGTGCGGACGCTGGCGGACCTGGACCGGCTCGAGGCCTGGGCCGCCGAGCCGGAGGAGTCGCGCCGGTTCCTCGTGCTCGACTGCCGCATCTCCGGTGACGTCATCGCGCCCTACCAGGAGGAGATCATCCGGGTGAACAGCTGAGACGCCCTGGGTGGACCAGTCGTCTCAGTGGTTTCGCGCCGGTGACCGTCGTTGTCCCGCCCCGGCAGCACTTCCCTGGTCGCGCCTCGTCGACCCGGCGGTGGTGACCGTCGAATTCGCGCCGGGGCATGCTTTCGACGGTCGGCGGCGGCCCTTTGACGTCGCGTCTTGATCGACTCTAGACCGACGGCAAACCCGGGCTTGAGCATCACCGCCCTAGCGTGTGGACCACCCTGACGACCCCCTGGAGGTTCATATGTCCCCTGCCCAGATCTCGCGACGTTCGCTGCTCGGATGGGGGAGCCTGGCCGCGATCGGCGGCTCGGTCGCCGGGCCGGGAGTCGCCTCGGCCGCGCCGAACTTCCCCGACCCCGGCAAGGACACGCCGCTGGCGGCGATCCGCAGCTACGGCGACATGGTGGACCAGCTGCGCAAGCTGGAGGGGAGCAGCCGCTACCCGGTGAGGGTGCGGACGCTGTCCGAGATCGGGACCGCCGAGAGCCTCACCGAGCAGGGGCGCGAGCTGTACGTCGCGACCGTCGGCACCGGGGACACGCCGGTGTGGGTGCAGGGCCGGATCCACGGCAACGAGCCCTACGGCCTCGACTCCTCGCTGACCGTGCTCAAGCGCCTGGCCACGAGCGGGGCGAAGGAGTGGCGGGCGATCCGCGAGGAGTTCACCGTCCACGTCATCCCCTGCTACAACCCGGACGGCTCCGAGGGCAACATCCGGCAGACGATCCTGTGGGACCGGGAGGCTGACGCGCCGCGGCTGGACGCCGACGGCAACGAGCAGCTGGTCGACCTCAACCGGGACTGGGCGCCGGACGCCTTCGTCGCGCGCGAGTCGCTGGCGTGGTACGAGTACTGGACGATGGTCAAGCCGGCGTATGCCCTCGACATCCACCACCAGGGCCTGAAGACCGACCGGGAGACGGGCGAGGCCATCACGTTCTCCCTCGGCATCTCGCTGGCCCCCGGTGGGCCGACGCTGCCGGGCATCAAGGGCGGGGAGTACGACGTCGTCACGCGGCAGATGCAGGGCACGTGTGGCTGGAGACGCTCAACCGCGGCTTCATCAGCGCGGACAAGTACGACGTGGGCTACGGCACGGTCATCGACATCCGCGGCGGCGTGGTGTCGGCGATGATGCTCGGGCTCGACTACAACGGCCTCAACCCGACCGGGCACAGCAACCCGGCGGTGTTCTTCGAGACCTCGGGCAACACCCGCGACGGCAACATCGGCCACAAGGCCCGCGGCAAGATGGTCAAGCAGAACGTGCTCGGCCTCACGGCGTGGCTGGACGGGCTGGCGACCGGCGAGGTCTTCGACGTGGACCCGCAGATCTGGGACGACGAGATCCCCGGCACACCGGTGCTGCAGTACCCCTTCGACTGGGGCGGGATCATCCCCGCCTGAGGGTGGCTCAGCCGGTCGCGCGTCGCAGGACGCTGATCGAGCCGCCGGACTCGAGCACCGCGAGGTGCACCTCCTCGACCCGGTTGAGGCCGGAGGCGCGCAGGTGCTGGTCGAGGATGGCGCGGGAGACCCGCGCACGACGCATCGGGCCCGCCAGGACCTGGCCGTCCTGCACGAGCACCACCGGGTCGTTGTCCGCCACGTCCCGCGCCGCGCGGGAGCGTGCGGCCGCGCTGGACACGGCATACTGCAGCACCACGAGGACGACGAGACCGACGGTCGCCTCGACCATCCGGTCGCTGAGGATGGCGCTGGCGACCAGCGAGCCGGCGGCGACGTTGGTGAGGAAGTCGTAGGTGGTGAAGGAGGCGAAGGTGCGCGTGCCGAACAGGCGCGCCAGCAGCACGATCGCCAGGAACATCACCACGGTCGTCAGCACGGTGCGCAGCAACAGCTCGGCGCTCCAACCGGTCTCGGGGGTCACCATGTCGCGTGCGGCGTCGAGGAGCGTCTCCATCGCACCAGCGTGACAGCCGATCCGCCGCGTCGCCATGCCGGTCGGTCCCCGTCGCAGGACGGGACCGCCGAGACGGGTCAGTGCCGGCCGAAGAGCCAGGAGAGCAGGCCCGGACGGGCGGGCTGCGCAGGTGCCGTGTCGTCGCGCGAGGCGGCGCGCTCGGACCGCTCGACCTCGCCGAGGTACTGCGTCCGCGCCCCGGCGACGCGCCCTTCCGGCGTCGCGAAGGCGACGTGCTCGACGTCGATGTCACCGCTGCGCAGGTCGACCTGCTCGCTGAGGTAGCGCAGCAGCACCACGAAGGTGGCGGCGAAGGGGACGGCCAGGAAGGCGCCGATGACGCCGAAGAGGGTGCTGCCGCCGGCGACCGCGAGCAGGATGATGCCGGGGTGCATCTGCATGCTGCGGCCCTGGAGGGCCGGCTGCAGGACGTTGCCCTCGATCTGCTGCACCGCGATGACGATCGCCAGCACGATCAGCGCCTCGGTCAGCCCCTGCGTCACCAGCGCCACCAGCACGGCGATGCCGCCCGCGACGACCGCGCCCACGATGGGGATGAAGCCGCCGAAGAAGGTGAGCACGGCCAGGGTGAGGGCGAGCGGCACCTGAAGGATGAGCAGGCCGATGCCGATGAGCACGGCGTCCACGGCACTGACGATCGCCTGGGTGCGGATGAAGCCGCCGAGGGTCGTCCACATGCGGGTGAGCGCCTCGGTGAGGTGGCGGCCGGTGTTGCGGCCGCTGGTGCGTCGCAGCCAGGGCAGGAAGCTCGGCCCGTCCTTGAGGAAGAAGAACAGCAGCACGACCATGAGACCGAGGGTCACCAGGGCGGAGCCGACGACGCCCAGGCCGGAGGCGACTGCACCGGCGGCCACGCTGCTGCGCTCCTGCAGCCAGGTGATGGCGGTGCCCAGGTATTCGTCGATCTGCGCGTTGTCGAGGTTGAGCGGCGGCCCGCTGATCCAGGCTCGCACCTCGTCGACCCCGCCTCTGGCCTGCTCGAAGATCTCGCGGGACTGCGAGGTGATCGACGGGGCGAGGGCGGCGAAGACGCCCACCAACAGACCCACGGACAGCAGGAGCGTGAGGACCGTCGCGAGCGTGGGGTGCAGCCCGATCCGTCGGCCGAGGGCGACCACGGGGGAGAGCAGGGTCGCGACGATGAGCGCGAGCAGGATCGGGAGGACGCCGAACCAGACACGGTCCAGGACCCACCAGGCGAGCCAGAGCGCCGCGATGACGATGATGCCGCGCAGCGCCCAGGCGGTGACGAAGGTGAATCCGTCGCCGGTGACGCGCATCCGGTCCGTGCCGACGTTGGTGGTCGGCTCGGGCGTACCCGAGGGGCGGGTGGAGGCGCCGGGAACGGTCGGCGGTCGGTGCCCGGGCTGGTCCGCGGGCGCTTCGGGGGTGACCCCGAGCGCGGCGACCGCGCGCGCCTCGTCGGGCAGGTCGTGGTTGGGCATGGTGCTCCTGTCGTGTCGAGATGCCGTCGCGGCCGGTCTGTGCTGGCGTCTCCGGGCCCTGGTGCAGCCGCCTTTGCAGCATAGGCGCCGCAGCACCGGGGACGGGCGTGCCGTCCTACCGCCCTGCCTCGAAGGCCTCGCGGATCTCGCGTGGGATGCGCCCGCGGTCGGACACGGCATACCCGTGCTCGCGTGCCCACTTGCGCACCTCGCCGGGGCTGGCGGCACGCGCGGAGGTGAGAGGTGAGGCCTCGGTCTCGACGTGGGTCTCCTCGTCGGCGTGGGCGAGGGCGGCGGCGAGGAAGCGGTAGGTCCACTCCTGGGCGAGGGCCCGGGTCTCGCAGAAGATGATGGGGACGGTGGGGAAGCGGGCCTGGCACTCGCCGAGCGCGTCGGCGACGACGGCGGGGCGGACGCGGTCGAGCTTGAAGACGGCGGAGTAGCGGTCCTCGATGACGACGGCCGCGGTGGGCAGGGAGGAGAGGTCGGCGAGCAGGTAACGCATCTTGCCGGTGGTCAGGGTGGAGACGAGGTCGACGAGGCTCTTGCGTTCGACCGAGGCGAGCACCCGGCCGGCGACCTCGACGGCGTAGTCGCCCGCGGGGAGGCCCTCGCGGCGGGTGGTGACCTGCTGGTGGTCGAAGGTCCAGGCATACCGCTCGTGGCTGTCGACGACGATCTCGAGGGTGGGGATGCCCGAGCCGCGCGCGTGGGGAGACTGACCGCGGGGCGTGCCTGCTTGGCGGTGCGGGCGGTCTGCCAGAAGACCGCCTCGCGGCCGCGGGCGTCGGGTCCAGGACGAACTGCGAGCGGAACTCCTTTCCCCGGTCGAGGACGAGGTCGATGCTGGCGCCGCGCCGGACGCAGGAGCGGGTCGGGACGGTCTCGACCAGGTCCGGCTCGGCGGGCCAGCCGGTGGCGCGGTGGCAGTAGACCTTTCCGGTGCGCGGCCAGGTCTCCCGTGCCTTGAGCACGACGCCGTCCGGCCCGAGGGGGATGCGCAGCAGGTAGGGCAGTCGCGAGCCGTCCTCAGGGTTGTGGGCGATGAGGAAGTCGTCCGGCACGGCTTCAGGGTATGCCGTCGGCCCGGTGATCGGCGCTCAGCTGAGAGTCTCGACGGGCCTCGTCCCGTGCGGCGAGGGTGTCCTCGCTATGGATGCCGAGGGGTGGGTTGGCCCTGATCTCGGCGAAGAGACGCTCGCGCCGAGCCGTGATGTCTTTTTCGCGAAGGTCCTTCTCGACGAGTTCCTTGAGGTAGTCCGACAGGCTCAGGTGCCGCCGCGCGGCCTCGGCTTTTGCCGCCGCGGCCAGAGCGTTGTCCACGGAACTGATCTTCAGGTTCGTGCTCACGGTCATCAGCGTACTGCCGGTGCATCCAGGTGCATGCTGATCCCACAATTGGCAGGCAGGCCCTAGGGACTAGGGAAGAGCCGGTACAGAGAATGCGAAGAGTTACTCGATGACCGTTGAGAGCGTCGTTCCTTCGCTGGAGAAATCCATCATGTCTTCCACCGTGAGATCGAAGGGCTCGCCGGCAGTGACGCCATATCCGATGGCGTACTCCAATTCACGACCCGGTTGGATCACCGCGCTCGGAGTCTCCAGGCCGCTCTCGTAGTCGTACACCTCCTCGGCAGCTTGACTACCGGTCGTGGCGCGCGTGTAGACGTTGAAGGACTCGAGGGGCTCGTCGCCCGTGTTCTCGACGAGGACATCCATGCGGACGAACGTCTCCCACTCGCCGGACAGGAAGTCCGTACTGGATGGCGTGAACTCCTCCGGGGCGCTGATGGTCACGGTCATGTTGTCGCTGACCTGCACCGGAGAGCCGAACTCGGGCCCTGCAGCATCAGCACTTTCCTCCTCATCGCTCGGGTCCTCTGCCTCGTCGCTGGTCGACTCCTCGGCAGCCGAAGTCTCGTCCTCCGCGCTACTTTCCGTGTCTGACCCCTCGGCCTCCGCGGACGACTCGTCCGCCGCATCCTCGCTCTCCTCGGCCGACGACTCCTCAGCTGCCGAAATCGTGGCATCATCAGAGGCGTCCTCGCCCTCGCCACACGCGGACAGAAGCGCGGCGGTCGTGAGCATGGAGACGGAAAGGGCAGAGATTCGTCGCATGGGTAAGTCCTCTGGTGGCGTTCAAGGTGTGTGTTCCGCGAAAATACGTGACGACATTCGCCACGTCGTCGGTCATGTGCCAATCGTTATCGAACCGCAATGTGTACTCTGCTTCTCCGCTGCGCCTCTTCGCCGCGTCTGCTTGGATGACGCCATGACGACGATTCGCTTCGGAATCCCTTCGAGGTGTTGCGCTGCCGGGTCCGTTCAACGCGATCGCGACTCGAGTCCGGCGTCGAGTGAGGCCGTGGCCGCTCTTTCTGGCCTCGTCGTCCTTGAGAGGCACCAGCGATGACCATCCCGGACTACCAGTCGCTGATGCGCCCTGTCCTGGAACTGCTCGATGAGCAAGACACCTGGCTCTTCCGGGACGTCAGATCGACCATGGCCGACCGGCTCGAGCTCACGGTCGCCGAGCGTGAGAAGCGGCTACCCAGCGGACGGCAGACAGCGTTCAGCAACAGGGTGGGCTGGGCGCTGACCTACCTGGTGCAGGCTGGTCTGGCCGAGCGACCGCGTCGTGGGAGTGCTCAGATAACCACGACGGGCCGGTCGGCTCTGCAGGAGTTGCCGGACCGCATCGACACCTCCACCCTGGAGCGGTACCCAGCCTTCAGGGCCTTTCGGGAACGATCCAGGACTACGACGACCGGCGATGCGCCAGCTGCCGATCCGGCGAACAGCCGTGAAGCTGCAGAGGCGACGCCGCACGAACTCATCGAGGGCGCGGTGCGGCAAAGTCGGGCCGCGCTGGAGGCCGAGGTTCTGGCTCGAGCGCTCGAGCTGTCACCCACAGGCTTCGAGGATCTCGTCATGGCGCTCTTGGAGAGCATGGGCTATGGGCGCCTCGGCACCGTGCAGCGCACCAGTACCACCGGTGATGCAGGGGTAGACGGCATCATCAGCCAGGACCCACTCGGTCTTGATCGAATCTATGTACAGGCGAAGCGGTACGCCGTCGACCAGCCGGTGGCCAGGCCTCGCATCCATGAGTTTGCGGGCGCGCTGCTCGGCAAGCAGGGTGATCGTGGGGTCTTCATCACGACATCGAGGTTCACCTCGGGTGCAGAGCAGGAAGCCGAGCGGATCAACGCGCGGATCGAGTTGATCGACGGGGTGCGGCTCGCCAGCCTGCTCGTTCACTACGGGGTAGGCGTACAGGTTCAGAGCACGTTCAAGCTGTATCGGCTGGACGAAGACTTCTTGGACTCGATCGGGTGACAGTAGCTCGCGCAGCGCGAGCCGCAGACTCGCGGTCCGCTCGGGTTCACGGCCCTGTGATTCGGGCCCGAGGCGTCGCCGGGTGGCTCGGCGGCGGGGGCGCGACGATGTAGCCGGAGCGGACATCCCCGTAGACCTCCAGCGCACCGGGGGAGCGCCGCCACAACCAGGCGAGGTGGGCGCAGAAGATCGCGTCGACCTCGTCCTCGACGTGCTCCAGGTGCATGGGGCGGGTGGCGCGCTCGACGGCATACCGGATCTCCCGCCAGCGCTCGCTGTCGCTCACGTCGAGACCGGACAGGCCTTCCATCCGGTCGAGCAGCTCGACCATGGCGGCGCCGCGGTTTGTGACGGTGCGGCCGCGCTTGCCCTTGTAGGGCAGGATGCGCCCGAGGCCGAACAGTCCCACCATCGCCGGGTGCGGGTAGACCTCCAAGCAGACGCCGCGGCCGATGGTGGAGGGGTCGGTGGTCCATCCATGGCGTTGCGCGAGCCGGGCCGCGCGCGGCGGATCCATGTAGGCCTTGCTCGTGTTGCTCGCGTGGCAGCCTGCGTCGAAGCGCCCGAACGCCGAGGTGATCATCCGCTCGCAGGGTCGCTGCCCGGTCGGGTTGTGCACGATGAGCGGCGCGTCGATCGCGACCACGTCAGGGCTCGGGTATGCCCGCAGCCAGTCGTCGATCTCCTCGTCCGTGCGGCAGGTCGTCGAGCCGACGAGCCGTCCCTCGTCGTCGACCGCGGCGAGGCCGGTGCGAGCCCGGTCGTTCCACGCCAGGTCGATGCCGACGAACACGGCGTGCGCCGCGCCACCTCGCGAGTCGACGATCTCCGCAGCAGTGGCAGCCGGGGAGCCTCCGTCGAGGGACGGGCAGTCTGGTGTCGCGTCGGCAGCCGGGGCGAGGAGCGTGGCGAGAATTTCCTGCGCGACGCCGGTGGCCGGGGTGTCGGTCGTGTCGATCCTCAGCTCGTCCGTGAAGCCGGCTCGGTCGAGGACGTCGGCCAGCTCGGGATGGCGTCGGGCGTGCCACCGCAAGGCGCTCTCGTCGTCGCCGTGCCGTCGCCGGAGCCGGGACAGGGCCGCGTCCGGTGCTGCTGTGAGGTGGACGTGCAGCAGACTCCTCGCGGTGAGCGCGACAGCATACTGCTCGAGCTCGGCGCGGGTCTCCACGACCGCCGCGACCACGAGCAGCCGCGCACCGGAGCGGCGGAAGTTCGCGGCGACGGCCCTCAGGTTCTGCATCGCCAGCGCGGTCCGGAAGGGATCTCCGGGAGGAGGAGGCCACGATCGTCGGAGTGCGTCGACGTCGATGACCGCACCGGGGATACCGCGACGTCTCGCCAGCTCGCCGAGGATCTCCGCGACGGTCGTCTTCCCTGTGCCGACGCTTCCGTTGATCAGCGCGGTGTCGAGCGTCGCCGTGGACATGGCCTGGAGCGTATCGGGCGACGGCCCCCATGGCAGGGCTCGCACGCGCCCAACGACGCGCCGGGTGAGCAGCAGCACTCCGGGTCACCGTACATTTGAGGTATGACTGACGACACCGACCAGGGCGGCACCGTCTCCGAGGGTGGCTCGGGCGCGCTGAACCGCGAGACCACCGACGGTGGTGCCGACGCCGTGCCCGAGACGCCCGACACCAACGACACGGGCACCGACGACGCCACGGACGAGGACGACCCGGACGGCGACACCGCCCGCTGACGACGATCGCGCCATGAGCCGCATCTTCACCACCAGCGTCGCGTCGGTCTACCCGCACTACGTCACCAAGGCCGAGCGCAAGGGACGCACCGAGGCAGAGGTGCGCGAGGTCATCGAGTGGCTGACCGGCTTCGACGACGCCACCCTGACCCAGCACCTCGAGGACGGGACGACGTTTGAGGACTTCTTCGCCGCCGCGGAGATCAACCCCAACGTCGACCAGATCACCGGGTCGGTCTGCGGGGTGAAGGTGCAGGAGGTCGAGGACCCGCTCATGCAAAAGATCCGCTTCCTGGACAAGCTCGTCGACGAGCTCGCCAAGGGTCGGCCGATGGAGAAGGTCCTCCGCTCCTGATGGGTCGCCCCGAGGGTCACGCGCGGCGAGGGGAGCGAGGGTGAGCGAGCACCTGCCGCTGCCGGGCGAGGGCACGGCATACCGCGACAAGAAGGTCAGCAAGCGCACCCTGCGCGCGGCGCGCCGCTCCCTCGCGCTCGCGCTGCAGCCGGGCGAGCAGGTGCAGGGACTCTTCGTGAGCTGGCGGATCCGCCGCAGCATCAGCCTGCTCGTCGTCACCGACCGGCGGCTGCTGACCCTGGGTGACCCGAGCGCCGGGCTCCCGGTCGTCGACGACGTGCCGCGCAGCGTCGTCACCGAGCTGCAGGTCGAGCGGGTCAAGACCTTCAGCATGGGTCGCGTCACCGCGGTGACGGAGGAGGGGCCGGTCGGTCTCGGCACCCTCGACTACGGCCCGGAGACGTTCAACGGTCTCGACGAGGCGTGGGCGCGGGCATCAGGGCGGCTGCCGGTCATCCCCACGCTGGGTCGGCCAGGGGCTGAGCCGCCGCGCGAGGACGAACCCGTGCCGCCCGAGGGTGGCTGGCACCCGCTGGTCGCCGAGCTCGAGTCGCTGGCGCGCCTGCACCGCAGTGGAGCACTCACGGACGGCGAGTTCGCCGCGGCGAAGGCACGGTTGCTGGGGCGCTGACCTGGGTCGATGCGTGGCGGCAGGGTATGTCGGTGCCGGCTCGTACTGTTGTTCGTATGAAGTCAGGGTGGGGGAGCGAGGCGGCCGGTGGTCGTGCCGGGGGAGTGTCGGCGGTGCTGGCTGGTCTGGCTGATTCGCTCGAGCGGTCGGTGGCGGCGCTGGCCTCGCCGGCTCTGCTGCAGGAGAGTGAGCTGGGGGATGTGTTGGGCGTGCTCGACGGGGTGGCGGTCCGGACCCACGCGTTGCTGGTGGCGGTGGCGCGCGAGGGGCTGGCGCGAGGGTTGCACCAGGAGGCCGGTTTCTCCGAGGTGGACTGGGTCCGGCTGGTATGCCCGGGGCTCGCTTCGCGGACCGCGATCGAGATCGCGATGGTCGCCCGTGCCGCGCAGCAGCGGGTGCATGTCCCGTTGGTGGACGCGGTCCAGGACGGGGGTGTGCCGGTGCACCGCGCCGCCCAGATCCTGCGGGCACTCACGAGGATCCGGCCCGCGCTCGGGGAGAGCGAGTATGCGGAGGCGACCGAGCTGTTGACCGCGGCCGCGGCGCGTGAGGAGTTCGACGACAAGGACCTGGCCAAGATCACCGCCAAGCTCGTGGCGACCTGCCTGTCCGAGAAGGAGCAGGTGGCGCGCGCCCAGGCGCGCCACGAGATGCGTGACGTGTACGAGTCGTCCCTCGCGGACGGCTCGTTGCGGCGTTTCGTGCTGACTGTCGGCAGCGATGCCGACTACGAGGCGATCCGGGCGGTGCTGATGTCGCCTCTGGCTGCACCGGCGCCTCGCCCCGATGCGACCACGGACGCGATCACCGAGTCGAGCACGGATGCTGGGGAAGCTGGTCGTCTGATCCCTGACGGTGGGGCTGCCGAGGCCGTCCACGCCACAACCGGCGGCGGAGCAACGCTTGCCGAGCTGGACCTGCGCACCGCGGGTCAACGTCGCTACGACGCGTTCATGACGGTCTTCCGCCGTGGTGTGGCGGGCACGCAGGGTCAGCCCACCACCCCGAAGGCGCAGGTCATGGTGACCATCGGGCTGCAGGAGCTGCGCGGTGCCCTGGGTGGGGCCGGGCGCATGGTGCACGAGGGCACGGTGCCGGCCCACGAGGTGCGACAGTTGGCGTGCGAGGCCGACATCATCCCGGCCGTGCTGGGCGAGGCGGGGCAGATCCTCGACCTCGGTCGCGCCAAGAGGCTGGTCACCCCTGGTCAGCGACGGGCGTTGGCGCACCGGGACGGCGGATGCACCTTCCCCGGGTGTCACGTGCCCGCGACCTGGTGCGATGCGCACCACGTCGTGCACTGGGCCCGCGGGGGTCGCTCGGACCTGGGCAACTACGCGTTGCTGTGTCCTCGGCACCACACCTGGGTGCACCAGCACGACGCGACCGCCGACGTGACGGCGACCGGGGTCCGGTGGCGGCTGCGATGATCTCGCCCCGCACCCGGCCCCGCCGTCGGCCGGGCTACTGGCCTGCGGGCCGCTCGGGTTGGTGTGCGAGGCAGGGGTTGGGAGAGGCAAGCTGGCTGGGCGAGGAAGCGAGCGGGTTGTCTGCCGGCCGGCGTGACTGGATCATCTCCTCGCGACGGGCCACCGCCGCGGGGCTCTCACGAATGAGGAGTTCATGGTGGCGAAGACGCGGTTGCCGGACAGCTGACCCGCACCGTTCGTCTGGGCCCGACCTGCGCCTACCTGTGGCATGACAACGTCACGGACTGTCGTCGCGCACAGCCTGCAGCAGGGTGTCGAGGACGGCTTCCTCGTGTACGCCGCGCCCATGACTCCGCATCGCCGCGCCCAGGTCGGGGTCCCAGCCTGGCTCCACCTCACCTCCGCTCAGAGCCGGACCCGAGGCGGACCGCGACACTCCGGCAAGGTAGTCCTGCGCTGACATCAACCATGGGCGTGCGCGATATCTCATCATCGCCCGGTTGGCGATGGCCACGCCCGGCCAGTCGAGGTCGCCGTGATACCGCAGCTCCACCCCGGCCGCCGCCAGGTCCACGAGCAGCCGGTCGACCACGAGATTGGGCTCACCGGAGGTGCACACGACCGCCCACCCGGGTATGCCGTCCTGCGCGACCGCCTCCAGGACGCGCGGGTTCTCGCACACCAGCACGAGGATGCCCGGCTCCGGGACCAGCGTGCCCGTTCTGCGCAGCTCCCACTCGGTCAGGTGCACGGGGTCACCGGCCCTGGCGGCGGCCGCCAACCTGGCGCCCAGCGGGCCACCATCCACCAGCCGCAGTCCCCAGACCAGGCAGGTCCGCGACAGCAGATCGGGTGCGACGCCCGCACCGGCCCACAGCTCCTCCACCTCCCGCGCCGCAGTGGGCACGGCGGTGTCCCTGGCTGCGGCGAGGGCTCGGACCACGACGTGGTGGAGCACGGTGCCCCGGTCCAGCGCGTGCGCGTCCCCCAGCAGCCGGGCGGCGAGCTCGACCCGGGAGAGGGTATGCCGATGCTGACCCGGGGGGTCCGTCGTCTCCTGGGCGAGCTCGGCCATGACAGCGGCGGCCGCCCGCACGATGTCCTCGGCGTCGTCCCGGCCGGTCAGCACGCCGGTGCTGCGCAGACCGGCTACCCACCGGTCGGCCCAGGGCTGGGTCACGAGCTCACCTGCCAGCGCCAGCGGCGCCTCGCGGGCCGCGAGCTGCTGCGCCCGCGCGGCCGGCCGGTCCAGGAGGGGCTGACCCGTCACCGCAGGCAGGACCTCAGCCAGCCCGCCGATCCCGGACCGCTCCCGCAACCGGGCGTCCAGGCCCGCCAGGTCCACCCGGACCCGGGCCCGCACCGCCGGCCGGCCCAGCAGCGCCGCCACGGCCTGCCGCTCCCCCCGTGTCGCGGGCGACAGCACGACATACCCCTGCGCTTGGAGACCCGCGCGCTCGAAGCGCGCCCGGACCCGCTCCCAGGTGCGGCCCAGCTCGGGATCCGCGACCCATGCGGGGGTCACCCTCATCCTCAGCCGACCGACTCGAGCACGGTGCCGTTCCAGCGGTACTCGTACTGCGCGATGCCGCGCTGCCCGGGATCGCGCAGCGCCTCGTAGATCGCCAGCGACGGCACCGTCGCATGGTCGCCCCAGAGCCGCTCGCTGGTCACCACGAAATCCAGGTCGAGCTGGACCAGCAGCCCGAAGAGCAGCGGGTGGGTGCGCACGTCGATCTTGGGGAAGGCGTCGTCGAGCAGGACCAGGCGCGGTGCGTGCGGGGCCGCCCCGGCCAGGGTGGTGAAGTGGGCGGCCGCGGCGGCGAAGAGAGGCAGGTAGCACAGCACCTTCTGCTCGCCCTGGGAGAGCGGTGAGCGGCGGTGCAGCCGCTCCCACCTGCCCTGCCCCTCCGGCCGGGCATAACGGATCGCGAAGACGAACCAGGTCCGGTAGTCCAGCGCCGCGGCGAGATGCTCGGCGTAGGACAGGTCGGGCCGCTGGGCACGGGAGGCCTCGATCAGCCGGTGCAGCGCGTCGCGCAGCGAGGCACGCTCCTCCGGGAGCATCGCGCCCAGGGGCTGGGTCAGCAGGTCGACCGCCGACCTGGCCTCGGGGGCGACGTCGTCGCGCAGCCGCCAGTCGAGCCGCACCCGGATGCCCTGCGAGGTCGAGACCTGGGCCAGCTGCGTGTTCATGGCGTCCACCAGCTCGGTCGCCTCGCTGCGGCACCGGCGCAGCGCCTCACCGAGCTCCCCGAGCACGTGCCGCTCGAACTGCTCCTTCTCCCGCTGGGTGAGCAGCGCACGGTCCCGCTCGACGGCGGCGGTGACCCGCTGCGCCAGCGTGGTGATGACCGCCTCTCCCGCTTCGTCCCGGCCGGAGACGGTATGCAGCTCTCCGTGGGTGAACAGGGCCGGCTGGTGCTCGGCCGCGGGGCCGCTCGTGGCGGCGGCGTGCCGCTCGTAGAGGCGGTTGCTCAGGGGCGCCAGCTCGCGGGAGCTCAGCGCGGCGAGCGAGCGGACCGCCGCCAGCGTGGGTCGGCCGACGGGCTGGGTGTCCGGTAGGTCCGCGAGGCCGAGCACCAGGTCACCGGTCGCAGCGTCCACGCGCGCTGCCTCCGGGAGACCGGGCACCTCTAGCGCGGTGATCATGCGGTCGATCGCCGCGGTCCGGGTCTGGCGGTGCGTCTGCACCCGCTCCTGCGCGGTGGTGGCCGCGGTGCGGGCCTCCCCGACGTCGACGAGCAGACCGTCGAGCGTCGCGCGAGTCGACCGGACCGCGCTCTGGTGGCCCTCGAGCGAGGCTCGGGTGCGCCCGATGCGTTCCCGCAGCTCGGTGATGGTGTCGCCGATGCTGGCGTGCAGCTCATCCCTCGCGGTGGCAGACACGGTCGCGTCGTTCCTGATCTGCTGAGCGGTCCTCTCGTCCTCGGCCACGGTCTGGGCCGCTGCGGCCCGGGCCTCGACGGAGCGGGACCACACGGACAGCAGCCGGTGCACCTGGCGTTCGTCCCGCCCGAGTCCTGCCAGGTCGTGGCCGATCGTGCGCAGCGACTCCTCCAGCGCCGTCAGGGCGTGCTGCTCGGTGGGCAGCGTGAGCTCGGTCGCCAGCTGGCGCAGCTCCTGGCTGAGCCGCACCGTCTCGGCCCGGGCCGCCTGGGCGGCCTCCTGCGCGCGGGCGTTGAGACCGGCCTCCCGCTCTTCGGCCGCGACGAGAAGCTCGACCCGCTGCCATGCGGTGCTGAGCGGCTGGACCGAGGGCGCGTCGGCGGCCCACGCCTCGAGCGCCTCCTGCTCTGTGTGGGCCGCGTCCCGTGCTGTGAGCGCCTCGGTCAGGAGCTGTCGCTGTCGGGTCAGGCTGTCGTCGAGGACCGCGATCCGCCTGGCTCGCTCGGCGCCCCGGGCGGTCGCCCCGATGAACTGGGCCCGGTCCTTGGCGGCGCGGCCGTGGGCCGGTCCGAGCTGCCACCGGCCGTCCGGGCATACCCACGACGGGCCGCTGTCCGGGCCGAGCCCGACCGCGGCGAGCACCGCCGCCACCTCGGCCTGCTCGAGGTCTGAGCCGTGCGGGAGGTCGATGGTGAGCGCGTCGGCCAGGGTGCGGTGGGGTGCTGCCGACCCGTCCCCGGCGTCTGGCGCTGTGCTTCTCGCGAGCACGATGTCACGGTCGTCGTGGTCCAGCAGGCGTCCCCCGGGCCGGACCCAGGCATCCAGCAGCCCTGAGGACTGCAGGGCTGCCTCGAGCCCGGACCTCTGGTCCTCGGCGAGCCCGTCGGTGAAGTCGACGACCTGCCACAGGCTGTGACCGTCGGTGCGTGCGGACCGGCCCAGGGCAGGCGCGGGAGGGGCAGGGTCGCGCTCCTGCTCCACCGCCACCCGCTCCTGCTCGAGCTGGGCGATCTCCTGCTGCGCCTGCCCGGCGGCAGCCCCGGCCCGGGCCGACTCCTCGGACAGCGTCCGGAGTCTCGGCCCGGCGCTGTCCGCACCGATCCGGACGAGCGTGCCGAGCTGCTCGGGTGTCAGGTCGCCCGGCAGGGTGACCTGCGGCGCGCCGGGACGATCAGCCAGGTGGCCAGCGCATCGAGGAGGGCTGCCGCCTCCAGGTCTGCGTCGTGCTCCCCGCCGATCCGGTCCTGACGGGAGGTCTCCCACCGTTGCTCGGCACGCTCGGCGTCCCGCTCGGCCACCGTCTGCCGGACGGTGGCGGCGTCCACCGCGGCCAGGCGTTCGCGCACCATTCCCAGCTCGGCACGGCGGGTGGACACCCCGGCCGTCGCCTCCTGCAGCGAGGCGCGCAGGCGCTCCAGGGCAGCGAGCGTCTCGACCTCGACCTGATCGGGAGCGGTGTCCAGCAGGGCGCGGGACACGGCGGTGGCGAGGTGTACCCCCGGGGCAGACCGGCGCAGCGCGTCGGCGGTGCTCCCCACCTCGCGCCCTAGCTCCTCGATGGTCTCGGCGAGCTCGTCCCGGGCGCGGGCCAGCGCGGCCTCGGCCTCGGCCAGCCGCTGCCCGGACCGCTCGAGGCGGAGCGTGGCGTCGTCGGCCAGCGCGGCGTCGCGGCCGGCCTGCTGCGTCAGCTCGTCGAGGCGGCGCTGGTCCCGGAACTCCGGGCTGTCCATGAGGGTGGCCAACCGGGCCTGGTCCTGCTCTGCTCCGGCCCGGGCCTCGTCGAGAGCGGTCTGCGCCTCGTCCCGGCGCCTCTCGACCTCCGCCAGGGTGCTGCGCGCCTGCTCAGCCCCCCGGTGCAGGCGCCGGTCCTCCTGGACTGTCGTATCGACAGCGGTGGCCCGGTGGGCCAGCACCGCAGCGGCATAGTCGTGGTATGCCTCCGCGAGCCCGGTCAGGGCGGTCGCGGCTGCGGCGCGCCGGTCGATCTGCTCCCCGAACGCCGTGAGCTCGTCGAAGGTGTCCGCGGCACCCCGGACCGCCTGCTCGTCCAGCTGGGGAAGGGACTGACCGAGCTGGCCGGTGAGTCGGGCCGGCTCGATGTCCTCCCCGACCTGCGGCTGGCGCAGCCAGTAGAGCAGCCGCAACACCTCGTCGTAGGCGCGCGGGTCCAGCCCGAACAGCTCCCGGCCGACGCACGCCTTGTAGTCCGCCGCCCGGTCGAAGACCTGCTCCGCGCCGAGGACCTCGCGCAGCCGCGGCGCGGACAGCGGGCCACCGGCGTCCTCCAGGGCGAGATCGACGCCCACCCGCCGGGAGGTGACGAAGTGCCACGCGGTCGCCTGCCGGGCGCTGGACGAGGCGCGGATGCCGACTCCGCAGGTGAAGAACTCCTCCGTGCCGTCTGCAGCGGTGCGCGCGAACTCGACCCACACATACCCGATCCGGTTGCCACCGTCGACCCCGTCGGTCATCAGCCACAGCAGGCTGGTGTGGTGCTTGGCCGACGCGGTCATGCGGGCCTTGTCGCCGTCCAGGGCGAAGGGCAGCAGCATCTCCAAGGTCTTGGACTTTCCGGCTCCGTTGGCCCCGCGCAGCAGCATCCTGCCTCCGGCGAAGGAGAACACCTGCTCGTCGTACTGCCAGACGTTGAGGATCCCGGCCCGGTGCAGCCGGAAGCGGGTCGCCCCCGCTCCTGCGCCCCGCGCCTGCCCGTTCAGCGTCGCGGTCCCCGACTCCTGGCCGACGTCGCTGGGCTCAGCCTCCATCCTCATCCTCCTCGAAAAGGGAACGCTCGCCCTTCGGGCCGCTTGCGGTGACGAGCTCGGCCCGGGGCGCATACCGGGCGGCGGCCGCGTGCACGTGGACGACGCCCGGGCCCTCCCGGACCAGACCGAGGGAGACCAGGATCTGCATCGCCTCGGCGAACAGCAGGTCGGGGTCCTCACGGTGCGCCTTGCGCAGACCGCGGCGCCAGGATCGCAGCAAGCGGTCACTGGCCGCGCGGGCGGTGGAGGCCGCCACCGGCCGCCAGGTCCGGGAGCCGTCCTGCGACACCCCGGTCTGGAGGTCGCTCGGTTCTGCCCCTGTGCGGGCCGCCTCGGTCAGCTCGGCGAGCAGGAGCAGCGCGGCGTGCCGGGCCGACCCCGCACCGGGGAAGGTGACATCGCTCAGCTCCTCGTCCGGGTCTAGGGCCAACGCTCCTTCCGCGCGGATCTCCAGGTCCAGACCCAGCCAGCGGCTGAACCACTCCCGCTCCCGCTCCCGGTTGCGGCGCCACCAGCCCGACTGATCCTCGGTGAGGTCCTCGGCGGACACGACCGGGCTCTCGGTCAGCGCTCGCCGGACGGCGATGCGGGCCCCACCGGCAGCCGAGGGCACCTCCTGCACGGCGAGCACGTCCTCCGGGGTCTGGCACGAGGCCAGCGGGGCGGCGACGAGAACAGCGAGCCGGTCGCGGTGCACATCGAGCAGGGACTCGGTGTGGCGCTCGACCCAGTGCTCCAGATCGCCGTCGCGCTCGGTGAGGATCCCCAGGTCGACCAGCGCGGTGAGGGCCGAGTGCAGCGCCCTCCGGTCGTGGATGCTGTCGAGGTCGACATCGACGCCGGCATCGGTGGCGGCCGACCTCACACCGGCGACCACCTCGTCCACCATCACCTGGCGGCGGGTGCGGGTCAGCGCGGCGAGCGTGAGCGCGAGGAAGGCGTAGCGGCGCGGGGTGAAGGGCGAGCCGTTGCGCCGCAGCAGCGGCCGGGTGCCGTCCGGCCCCAACCCGACTTTCATCAGCCGGGCCAGACCGGGCTCGACGACCAGCCGGTAGCCGAGACCTTCGGCGAACATGGCGATGAGCTCGCGCTGATGGCGCCGGACCAGGGCGAGGTCGTCGGCGCCCCGGTCGAGGTGCAGCAGCGGGGTGCGGAGCAGGGCGCGCGCCGCCCGCCGGCGCTCGGCGTCGGCATACGGGTCGACCGTGGAGACCTCGGGGGAGGGCGATGTCACCGGTCCTCGCCCCCGGCGCTGCGCATCGCGAGGGGGGCCGGGCTGCGCTCGTCCGCCTGGTCGAGGACTGATGCCCGGGGCGGGGTGTGCGGGTCGCCGGGGGCCCGGACCTCGCCCGTTGCGACAAGCTCGCAGCGCAGGTCGTGCAGCACCAGCACTCCGGACGGGCTGGTCAGGCGGAGCTGACTGCCGGGCTCGCGGTCCACGAGCAGCGCGACGGCGACGCCTGAGGTGGTGAGCTCGGCCCGGGCCTGGTCCGCAGCGCCGAGAGGGCGGCCGACCCGCGCGAGGGCAGCGGCATACAGATCCAGCAGGGCGCCACGCGCCTCGTCGCTGATCCGCAGGTCGGTGACCGGGCCGGCGTGCGCGGCGAGCTCGGTGGCGGCGCGGCGGAGCCGCTGCTCGGCCTCCCGGCGCTCCCGGAGGCGGGCCTGCTTGGCCGTGGAGTAGTCGACCCGCTGGCTGGCGCGGCCGCCGGCCTGACGCTCACCCCGCACGCGCAGGCCGATCGGGACCTCGGCCGCGGGGGCGTCCCACCAGCTCTTGGTCGACGGGACCGGGTCGCCGTCGGTCTCGGCGGCGAAGGAGACGTGCCGGGCGGGGAAGAGGCCGAAGGCGTTCGCCCACAGCGCGTGGGAGACCTCGTCGTCCGCGTCGTCGAACCACGACGCGAGGCGTACGAGATCGCCGTACCGGCTCTGGTGCCGGTCTGCGCCGGCGGCGAGGCGGCGCAGGTTGGTCAGGAGCGCACGCAGCGCGTCGGTGGCCAGCCTCCGGACGTTCTCGGCGTCCGCGCGCCGGTCGGCGCTGCCGATGAACCAGGTGTGCAGGCTCGACCAGTCCTCGGCTGACAGGCCTGTCGACCGCCGGGCGGAGGAGCCGTCGAGACCCTTCAGCCCGCCGGACTCAGCCGCGCGCTCGCAGAGGGCGGGGATCGTCGGCTCCAGGCGCAGCAGCTGGTCACCGACCTGCGGCATGTGCTGGGAGATCTCATCGACGAAGCGTTGGAGGTAGTCGATGAGCGCGCTCTTGAAGGAGACGAACTCGTCCCGGCCCAGGTCGAAGCGGGTGAGCACCTGCGCGAGATAGGCATAGAACTGGCGGGTCGAGGTCACCAGCACCTCGAACTGCGCGAAGACGGTCGCGATGCGGGTGGCGAGCTGCGCCGGGTCGGCGCCGTCCAGGTCCCGCTCGCACACGGCCACGAGCCCGGTCAGGCCGCTGAGGATGCCGGGGAGCATCTCGCTGGACACCTCCCGGGCACCCTCGGACCGCGTCAGCAGCTCCTCGACCTGGCGTTGCACGAGCTCGCCGCGGGCGGTGAGCTGGTAGCGGGCCCGGTTGGAGAGGTATTCGCGCACGCTGCGCGCCTCGGTCTCCCGAGGGCTGCGCGCCAGGTTGCCGTGCTCGACGAGATAGGAGAGGCGTTGGTCGACCGTGTCCCGGTCCAGGTCGATGCCGTGCTCGTGCAACCGCTCGGTGACCTCGTCGGCGGACTGGTCGGAGAGAAAGCCGCTGATGCCGTCGGTGAACAAGCGCATGATGGCCAGGTAACTGCCCGCTTCGTCGTTCACGGCATACCGCAGCGCCCCGAGGGTGAGCCGCTCCTGCGGGCTCAGGGTGCCGTCCGACATGACCCACAGCCTATGAGGGAGCGAGTGGTGCGACGCCGCCGGCGCCGACCGCTCGCCGAAGGGGCCCCGCACCAGGTCGGCAGCGGGAGTTCCGGGCAGCTGCGACAGCGCTCGGTCAGCTCCGGGCGCGCAGCGCGGCGTGCAGCACGACCGAGGCGGCGACCGCGGCGTTGAGCGAGCTCGCCGAGCCCACCATCGGGATGCCGACCATCCCGTCGCACGCCTCGCGCCAGCCCTGCGCGAGGCCCCGTGTCTCGTTGCCGATGACCAGCACGACCGGTTGGTCCCACGGCACGGCGGCGAGGTCGGTCCGCCCGTCCTCGTCGGTGCCCCACACCTGCAGCGGAGTCCCGAGCGCGCGTTGCTCGCCGACCCAGTCGAGCACCGGACCCGGACCCGCTGCGCGGACGGTTGGCACGGCGAAGCACGACCCGGTCGAGGCGCGGACCGCCTTGGGGTCGTAGGGGTCGGCGGCGTGGCCGGTCACGACCAGCCCGGTGCCGCCGAAGGCGTCGATCGAGCGCTGCAGCGTGCCGATGTTGCCGGGCTGCCCGGGCCGGTCGAAGACCGTGACCAGCGGTGCTAGCCAGGTGTCGGCACCGTCGCCGAGCACCCGGTCGAGGTCGTCCGGCGGTATGCCCACCACGGCGACCAGCTCGGGCGCCCCGTCGTCGCGCTGGGCGAGCTCGGCGAGCAGCTCCGGCGCCAGCTCGTGCCGCTCGCCGCCGGACTCGGCCCACACCTGCTCGGCCCAGGACGACGGGCGGCCCCCGACGGGACGCAGCAGCGCCCGCACCGACCAGCCGTGGGCGACCGCCTGGCTGATGGGTCGCACGCCGTGCACGAGGAACTCTCCGCTGCGGTGCCGCTTGGTCCGGTTCGTCAGCAGCGCCGACCACTGCTGGAAGGCCGCGTTGCGCGTCGTGACCCGCCGCGCCCTCCGGGGCTCAGGCATCGGGTGACGAAGCAGCGTGCCTGCCCGCCGTGCCGGCCGCCGGCACCAGCGCCGGGAGCAGACCGGTCAGCCCACGCCATACCTGCGTGGGCGTGGTCGGGACCAGGCGGAGGTCCTCGGCAGCGGCCTCCACCACCCAGACGCCGCTGGTCCGACCGTCGAGCGCCGCCAGCATGGTCGGGGCCTGCGTGGACCCGACGGCAGCGGCCACCAGCCGCCACGCCCGGTCCGCCCCGAGCTCGGTGGCCGCACGCTCCTCATCCGGCGCCTGGGGGTCGAACCACGCCTCCAGCGCCTCGGCGGTCACCTCTCGCGGCTCCCGGTCCGCGGCGGCGTGCGCCCGGGGCGCCAGACCGACGACCCTGGCGAGGGCGGCACCGAGGTGGTCCGGCGGCAGCGGGACGACCCGCCGGCGGTCGGTGCCGTCCAGGTCGACGAGCACGGCCACGGCCTCCGGCCCGACCCACGCCTCGTGGGTGTAGACGCCGCCCGGGGTCGCGGTCTGGAGCTGCACGACGACCAGCGGGTCCCGCGCCGCGGCCACGGCCTGCTCGGCGCCCGGCACCTGCTGGATGAGCTCACGCTCCTGCTCCGGGATCTCCTGGCCGTCGGCCCAGCCCGCCCACGCGGCGACCTCCACGACCAGCGCACCGTCACGCACCTCGACGCTCACCGGGCCACCTCCTCGGGCAGGTGCAGGCTCGCGCAGCAGGCGGCCATGTCGTCGGCGACGAGGGGGTAGCGCAGGCTGTCCACGGTGGCGGTGAGGGTATACCCGGTCCCCTCCGCCTCGGCGAAGCGCTGCTCCATCACCAGGCGCGGCCACGCTCGTCCAGGTGGTGCGCCAGCCGGGTGCCTCCCGGACGCCCGTCGACCTCCACCGTGTGCAGGTCGAGCACCAGGTAGTCACGCAGCTCCTGGGGGAGCAGTCCCTCGGTGCCGTTCTGCCAGTCCCGGAAGGACCGGCCGCCGGTGTCGAGCACGGTGAGCACGAGGCTGGCACGCACGTCGTCCTCTCCGCGCGCAGGCTCGACCACGGTGAGCACCGCGTCGTGCCCGGTCGCCTCGACCTGCCAGCCGTCGGGTGCCTCGAAGCTGGTGCCCGAGGCTCGTGCGTCACCTTCACCGTCGCCACCTTGTCTTGTCGAAGCGTGCGCCGATCGTCTCGCGAGCCCATCCGGGCACCGACCAGCGGGGGTAGGGCAGGGCGAGCGCGCCCCAGCCGAAGACCAGCCACAGGCCCAGGGGCGCCAGCACGAGGGCCACCAGGCCGAGCAGCGGCGACCCCTCCAGCCACGGTGCCAGCCCCACGAGCAGGCTCAGGATGCCGAACCCGGGCAGCACGAACATCGCGCCGCGGACGCCGCTCTCCCGGGGCGCGCGCAGCCACGCCCGCGCCTGCGGCCCGCGCCCGAGCCGCTCCCAGAGGGCGAGCGCGAGCAGCAGGATCCCGAGCACGAGGGCGGAGATCGTCAGCGGTGAGGGGTCCACCGGGTCACCACGGGGTGATGTCGTCGACGAGGTCCCCCGCGGCATCCAGCGCGTCCCCGACCCCGTCGGCGATGTCGCCGCCGACGTCCTTGAGCCTGTCGCCCACCCAGGCGCCGGCCTGCGAGCCGACGAAGCCGCCGATCAGCGCCCCGACACCCGCACCGATGACCGTCCCCACGCCCGGGCAGATGGCCGTCCCGATCGCCCCGCCGGCCCAGGCGCCACCCTTGGCGCCCAGCAGCGCACCTCCGGTCGTGGTGGCGGACACCGTCACAGTGCGGCCGACGCGCTCGTCGGTGGGGTAGTTGGCGCTCTCGTTCCACTCGTCCCACGCCGAGGTCGCCGCGGTGAGCACGGTGCCGCCGCGACCCAACCACCTGCCGGCCGTGCTCCAGCGAGAGGCCTGACCACCGTGCCAGGGACGGGCGCTGAAGTGCCCGCGCGGGTCGAAACCGCGCGCCCGCTGCCAGGGGGACAGTCCGCGAGCCGTGGGGAAGCGCCCGGCGCCGTGCCGGAGGCGCTGCCAGAAGCCCATGCTGGGGGAGACGGTGCGCCCGGCGGCGTCGATGGGCCGGAAGTGGGAGTAGCGCTGGTCCGCCATCCAGCTCGCCACCGTGGACGTGCCGAACTGCACCTGTCCGAGCGCGAAGAGCGTCATCGAGACCGAGCCGTCGCCGACGGGTGGGCGGAAGCCCAGCCAGGACTCCAGCGCCTGGTCGCCCAGCGAGGCCGCCGGCTCGGACACACCGGACAGCGCCTCCCAGGCGTCCTCGGTGGAGAGCTCGCCGGCCGCCAGCGGCGTGCTGGTGCCCGAGACGCCGGTCGAGCCGTGGACCCGGCGGGCGACCTGGTCGGGGCTCAGCGTGCCGGCCTCAGGGACGAGGATCTCGGTGCCCGCGTCGAGGGCGCCCGCGGTCGAGGTGGCGTCGCGCTCCACCTCGTCGCGGATCTCCTGCGCCTGGCGACGCAGCCGCGCCACCTCGGTGTCCACGCTGGTCCGGGTGTCGTCGTAGTCGTCGTCCTCGGAGTCGAGGCCGTCCATCCGGTCCAGCTGGCGCTGCGCCTGCCGTTCGAGCTCGTCGATGTCCTCGCGGGCGTTGCGCAGCCGGCGCGCGAAGCCGCTGACCTGCTCCTGGGACGCGTCGACCAACCCGGAGGCGCCGTCGAGCGTGCCCGTGATGCCGCGCCCGGCGTCCTCGAAGTCGCCGGAGCGGGTGGCCTCCCAGGTGCGCAGCGTCGTCGCGACGCCGGAGCTGACGTTGCCCTTCTCCGTGGTCAGGTCGCCGGAGAGGGTGCCGAGGCTGCGGGCGACCCCGTCCAGGCCGCCCGGGTCACCGTCGGGACAGCTGAAGCCGGCGACCATCAGCTGCCTGCCGCCGCATGGATGTCCTGGGCAGCGGCGTCGGCCAGCGCCGCGGCGATCTTGGTCTGGGTCCCGGTGTCCTCGACCGCGGTCCCGACGGCGGCACCGAGGCGGCGGATCGCCGTGGACAGGACCTCGTGGCCCGCGCTGGAGCCGCTGATGTCGCGCAGCGCGCCACCGGCGTCCTCGATCCGCCCGCCCGTGCGGTGCAGGGCGCGCGAACCCTCCGTCATCTCCTGCGGATCTCCCCCGACGAAGCCAGACATCCCTCTCCTCGTGCTCTCGCTCTCGGTCGGCCTCACAGGGTAGGCGGACCGCGGGCGGCTCCCAAGTCGTGCCACGCTGAGGCCATGGACGACGCCGCCTGGACCCGCACGCTCGAGGAGCTGACCGCCGAGATCGGAGCGCTCGGCGACCACGAGAGCCTGCTGCTGGCCGAGCCCGACCCGCCGGGTGCCATCGGGCGCTACGTCCAGGTCTCCCGGCTCGGTGACGACCTGCTCTGCGAGTGCGTCTCCGCCGCGTATGCCGACCTCTCACCGGAGCAGACCGCTGCCCTGCAGCGCGCCGGGTGGTCCGACCCCGACCGGCAGCCGCGCGGCGCGACGAGCGAGAACCACGTCTTCTGGGGTCGGGTGGAGGACGCCGCGTCGAGCGCCCACATGCTGGTCGCGGCGCTGCAAACCCTCGGCACGGGCATACCGGACGAGCGGTGGACCCGGCAGCGGGTCAGCTGACCGCCGCCCACGCCGGCCTTCGGATCGGCTGCAGGAGGCGGTCGAGGTCCTGGCGCCGGCCACGGTCGCCGATCAGGACGCGGCTGTGCACCCCGGGTCGGCTCACCGCGCGAGCGCCTCGGCGCGCTCTTAGCGTGGAGGGATGCGAGCACTCACATGGCAAGGACTCCAGGACGTCTCGGTCCGGTCAGTCCCCGACCCCGTCCTGCAGGACCCGACCGACGCGATCGTGCGCGTCACCTCGACCGCGATCTGCGGCTCCGACCTGCACCTCTACAACGTGCTGGCGGCCTACCTGCACCCCGGTGACATCCTCGGGCACGAGTTCATGGGCGTCGTCGAGCAGGTGGGTAGCGCCGTCGACACGCTGGAGGTCGGCGACAAGGTCATCGTCCCGTTCAACGTCAGCTGCGGGAAGTGCTGGATGTGCGAGCGCGGCCTCTTCGCCCAGTGCGAGACCACGCAGAACGTCGACCAGGGCACGGGTGCGAGCCTCTTCGGCTTTTCCGACCTCTACGGCGCGGTGCCCGGCGGGCAGGCCGAGATGGTCCGCGTCCCGCACGCCGACTTCGGCCCGGTCCGGGTCGACCCCCAGCTCGCCGACGAGCGCGTGCTCTACCTCACCGACATCCTCCCGACCGCGTGGCAGGGCATCGAGTATGCCGACGTCGAGGAGGGCGGCACCCTCGCCGTCATGGGTCTGGGCCCGGTCGGGCAGCTGGCCGTCCGCGCGGCCCGGCACCGTGGCCTGCGGGTCATCGGCGTCGACCGGATCCCGGAGCGCAACGCGCTGGCGGCCGAGTGGGGCGCCGAGGTCGTGGACCTGGACTCGACGAAGAACGTCGGCGACGCGATCCGTGACCTGACCGACGGCCGCGGGGCCGACGGGGTGCTCGATGCGGTCGGCATGGAGGCGCACGGCAGCCCCGTGCTCGGTGCCGCGGTGTCGGCGGCCAAGCGCCTGCCCAAGCCGCTCGCCCGGGCCGCCATCGAGACGGCCGGTGTGGACCGGCTGGCGGCGCTGCACAGCTCCATCGACGCGGTGCGCCGCGGCGGCACGGTGTCGATCAGCGGCGTCTACGGCGGCATGGCCGACCCGATGCCGATGATGGAGCTCTTCGACAAGGGCGTGCAGATGCGCATGGGGCAGTGCCACGTGCGCCGGTGGACCGACGAGCTCTACGAGCTGGTCAGCGGCCCCGACGACGTGCTCGGCCTGGAGGACCTGGCGACGCACCGGGTGCCACTGGAGCAGGCGCCGGAGATGTACAAGACGTTCAACGACAAGCAGGACAACTGCCTGAAGGTCGTGCTCACGCCGTAGGGGCCGAGCCCGGGCCGCGCTGGTTGAAACGCTCCGCGGCCCGGCGGCCCAGGGTGGTGAGCCGGCTCACCACGTCGGACCCCAGCTGCTGCGCCGCGGTCCGCCCGGTCACCGGGCGGGCCGCGTCGCGGTCTGCGGGGGCGCTGGGCAGCAGCCGCGAGGTCAGGCCCATGACGCGGACGGTGGTGGCGGGCATGAGGCCGTGCACGCGCATACCGATCTTGGCCAGCGGGGTGAGGACGACCATGGGGCGGCCGGCGAGGACCCCGTCGACCATCCGGTGCGCCGCGCGCTCGGCGTCCATCGACAGCAGGGGGAGCGAGGCGGCCGGGGCGAACCAGGCATACTCCGCCGCGCGGTCTCCGGTGAACTGCGCGTTCTCGTGCGAGCCGGTGCGCATGAGGCCGGGCACGATCGTCGTGGCGGTGACCCCGGTGCCGGCCAGCTCGCTGGCCAGGCCCTGGGTGAGGCCGGTGGCGCCGAACTTGGCAGTGGAATAGGGCAGCAGGTGCGGCGGGGCGACGACGCCGCCGATGCTGGAGACCACGCCGAGCCTGCCGTGGCCGCGCTCGCGCATGCCGGGCAGCACCGACCAGAGCGTGTTGAGCGGGCCCAGGAGCATGGTGCCGAGGGCCTGGTCGAAGTGGTGGAAGGTCATCGTCTCGGCCGGGCCGACCTGGATGATGCCGGCGACGTGGATGGCGACCTCGACCGGCCCCAGGTCGCTCTCGACCTGCGCCACCCAGGCCTGGACGGCCTCCCGGTCGGCGACGTCGCACTCGAAGGCGACGACCCGGCCAGCGTCGTCCCCGGCCTCGTCCCGCGCGCGGGACTCGGCGATCTCGGCGCCGCGCCGGGTCTCCTCGAGGTGGCGGGCGCAGACCGCGACGTCGTAGCCGCGCTGGGCGAGCTCCTGGGCGACCAGGAGCCCGAGGCCGCGGGAGCCTCCTGCGACGAGGGAGACGGGGCGGGGGGTGTGGGGGGTGCTCATGCCCTCACGCTAGGAGGAGGCGGGGTATGCCGCTTGCTGAGACGGCGGGGGCCGGGTCCGACTCGG
Source organism: Serinicoccus sp. CUA-874 (assembly GCF_001942225.1). Taxonomy (NCBI): domain Bacteria; kingdom Bacillati; phylum Actinomycetota; class Actinomycetes; order Micrococcales; family Ornithinimicrobiaceae; genus Serinicoccus; species Serinicoccus sp. CUA-874. Next base: position 109,081 of record NZ_MKJZ01000034.1, read on the forward strand.
CGCCCTCCGCCCAGCGTGGTGGACGGTTCCCTCAGCTGATGATGCCGTGTCGCGTGTTCCAGGAGCGCGCGGTGGCATAACCGTCGTAGATGGAGAACGCCCACGCAGCCAGCCACACAGGGAACAGCAGCCATCCGATGAAGGGGATCAACATGGCGATGCCGAAGAAGGCGACCGTGCACAGGATGAGGATCCCCCGGCCGACGCGCCCACCCAGCATGGTGCCGAGGCCCGCGATGAGGGCGGACGCCAAGGCGTACAAGACGGGGTTACGCGATTGCACCTTCATGGGGTAGTGCATTCCGGGCGGCGGCCCCCAGGCATGCTGCTGCGCGGCGGGCGGCTGTGCTGCCGGTGACTGCGGTTGGTGTGGATCGGCCCACTGGCCCTGCGGTCCGGTTGTTTCGTCCGGTACATGTGGATATGACATTCCCCTGGTCCTCTCCAAGAATGTCCCGTCGGCGTCATGGATTCCGACGTCGGACAAGGGAAGAGTAGCGAGGAATGTCTACGCTGGGAAGGCCTCGGCGCTGCTCTACCGCCGTGCGTCGAATGCCTCGCGGATCTCGCGTGGGATGCGCCCGCGGTCGGACACGGCATACCCGTGCTCGCGTGCCCACTGGCGCACCTCGCCGGGGCTGGCGGCACGCGCGGAGGTGAGAGGTGTGGCCTCGGTCTCGACGTGGGTCTCCTCGCCGGCGTGGGCGAGGGCGGCGGCGAGGAAGCGGTAGGTCCACTCCTGGGCGAGGGCCCGGGTCTCGCAGAAGATGATGGGGACGGTGGGGAAGCGGGCCTGGCACTCGCCGAGCGCGTCGGCGACGACGGCGGGGCGGACGCGGTCGAGCTTGAAGACGGCGGAGTATCGGTCCTCGACGACGACGGCCGCGGTGGGGAGTGATGAGAGGTCGGCGAGCAGGTAGCGCATCTTGCCGGTGGTCAGGGTGGAGACGAGGTCGACGAGGCTCTTGCGCTCGACCGACGCGGCGACCCGGCCGGCGACCTCGATCGCGTAGTCGCCCGCGGGGAGGCCCTTCGCGGCGGGTGGTGACCTGCTGGTGGTCGAAGGTCCAGGCATACCGCTCGTGGCTGTCGATGATGATCTCGAGGGTGGGGATGCCTGAGCCGCGCGCGTGGGGAGACTGACCGCGGGGCGTGCCTGCTTGGCGGTGCGCGCGGTCTGCCAGAAGACCGCCTCGCGGCCGCGGGCTCGGGTCAGGACGAACTGCGAGCGGTTCTCACGGCCACGGTCGAGGACGAGGTCGATGCTGGCGCCGCGGCGCACGCAGGATCGGGTCGGCACGCGTTCCACGAGGTCGGGCTCGCTCGGCCATCCGGTCGCGCGGTGGCAGTAGACCTTTCCGGTCCGCGGCCACGTCTCTTTCGCCTTGAGCACGACGCCGTCCGGCCCGAGGGGGATGCGCAACAGGTACGGCAGCCGCGAGCCGTCCTCGGGGTTGTGGGCGATGAGGAAGTCGTCCGGCACGAGGTCAGGGTATGCGGTCGCACACCACATGGCGCGGCATCTGGACCGGCCCTTCGCCCGGTTCACGTCGCGGCTCCGGGCCTGAGCCGGGCTCTCACCGCGGCTCACGCCGTGTCCTTGGCCGGGCTCCCACAGCGGCTCACGCCGCCGCCTCGTCGGCGTCCCACGTCATCGACCGGGCGCAGGCCGGTGGCCCGGCCCTTGGGGGGCCGGGTGTGGGGCGGGGTCATCGCAGTCTCCATCGGACACCGGTGGTGTCGACGTCGGCGGTGGTGTCGTGCTGGTGGACCCAGGTGTGGTGGCGGGGGCAGAGGAGGGCGTAGTTGCCCAGGTCCGAGGGGCCGCCGCGGGCCCAGTGCACGATGTGGTGCGCGTCGCACCAGGTCGCGGGCACGTGGCACCCGGGGAAGGTGCACCCGCCGTCGCGGTGCGCCAACGCCCGCCGCTGACCCGGGGTGACCAACCGCTTCGCCCGACCCAGGTCCAGGATCTGTCCCTTCTCGCCGAGCACGGCGGGGATGATGTCGGCCTCGCACGCCAGCTGCCGCACCTGGTGCGCCGGGATCGCCCCCTCGTGCACGGTGTGCCCGGCACCGCCCAGGGCACCGCGCAGCTCCTGCAGCCCGATCGTCACCATGACCTGCGCCTTCGGAGTCGTGGGCTGCCCCTGCGTGCCGGCGACACCACGCCGGAAGACCGTCATGAACGCGTCGTAGCGCCGCTGACCCGCCGTCCGCAGGTCCAGCTCGGCCACCGAGAGACCACCATCGTCGATGCCGCCTCCCTGGACACCCTCGACCTGCGTGCCGTCGCCTCGGACCCCGCCCCCCGGGACACCACCCTGTGCGGGGTCGCCGCCCTGCGCGCCGTCCTCGCCCGCACCCTTCGGCGGTGTCGGCGCGGCCAGAGGTGACATGAGCACCGCGCGGATGGTCTCGTAGTCGGCGTCGTCGCCCACGGTCACCACGAACCGGCGCAGCGACCCGTCCGCCAACGACGACTCGTGCACGTCCCGCAGCTCATGCCTGGCCTGGGCCCGGGCGATCTGTTCCTTCTCGGACAGGCAGGTCGCGACCAGCTTGGACGTGATCCGGGCCAGGTCCTTCTCGTCGAACTCCTTGCTCGCGGCGGCGACGGTCAGCAGGTCGGTGGCCTGGGCGTACTCGGCCTCCCCGAGGGCCGGGCGGATCCTCATCAACGCGCGCAGGACCTGCGCCGCGCGGTGCACCGGTACCGTCCCGTCCTGGACGGCGTCCGCCAACGGGACGTGCACGCGCTGCTGGGCGGCGCGGGCGACCAGCGCGATCTCGACCGCGGCCCGCGACGCCAGCCCGGGGCATACCAGTCTCACCCAGTCCACGTCGGAGAACCCGGCCTCCTGGTGCAACCCCCGGCTCAGTCCCTCCCGGACCACCGCCACCAGCAACGCGTGCGTCCGCGCCGCCACCCCGTCCAGCGCCCAGCACCTCACCGAGCTCACGCTCCTGCAACAGCGCCGGCGACGCCAACGCCGTCACCGACCGCTCGAGGACACCGGCAAGCTCGGCCACGACCGCCGCCGCACCGTCGGCCTGACCACCGGCCGTCTCACCACCCCAGCTACCCCTCATGCGAACAAGTGTACGAGTCAGGTCTGACAGACCCTCCTCCTGCGACAGTGCACCTCGCTGAGAACCGGGAGCGGCCCGACCGCGTCATCCCCGCGCCGTCGAGTCGGCGGCGAGGACGTGGGACCGACCCCCCGAGGCCACGCTCGTCAGCTTCTACGCCGCGTCCCGACCCTGCCACGTGATGCCTTCCGACCCCGCAACGCGCCGGGCCGGCAGCCTGGTCAGGACGTGAGCCCGGCCGGGACGTCCAGCAGCCCGCGGATGTCCTCGGCGCTCAGGGGCGCGCCCAGGGCGCCACCGGCGTCGACGACCTTGTCGAAGAGCTCCCGCTTGTGCTCCTGCAGCGCGACGACCTTCTCCTCGATGGTGTCCTCCGCGACCAGCCGGTAGACCATCACCGTCTTGTCCTGACCGATGCGGTGGGTGCGGTCGACAGCCTGCGCCTCGACGGCAGGGTTCCACCACGGGTCGAGCACGAAGACGTAGTCGGCCTCGGTGAGCGTGAGCCCGGAGCCGCCGGCCTTGAGGCTGATGAGGAAGACCGGCGCGTCCCCGTCGGTGAACTGCGCGATGCGGCGCGGCCGGTCCCGGGTGCGTCCGTCGAGGTAGACGTGCTCGATGCCCTCGGCCTGCAGGCGGTCCCGGACCACCCGCAGGAAGCGGGTGAACTGGCTGAAGACCAGGCACCGGTGCCCCTCGGCGGCGAGCTCGACCACCTGCTCCAGCAGGGCGTCGACCTTGCTGGGTCGGGCGGAGGCCGGGGCGTCGGGCACCACGAGGTGGACGTCGAGGCTGAGCTGGCGCAGCTTCGTGAGCGCGGCGAGGATCGCGATCCGGTGCCGGTCGACGTCGTCCAGCAGGCCGAGGATGCGCTGCCGCTCGCGCTGCAGGTGGGTGTCGTAGATGCGCCGGTGGGCGGGGTTCAGCGGCACCGAGACGACCTGCTCGATCTTCGGGGGCAGGTCGGCCGCCACCGACTCCTTGGTCCGGCGCAGCACGAGGGGGCGGATGCGGCGGCGCAGCGTGTCCAGCAGCTCGGGAGCGGTCCCCGACTCGATGGGTCGGCGGAAGACGGTGCTGAAGCGCTCCGGGGAGCTGAACAGCCCGGGCGCGACGATGGACAGCAGCGCCCACAGGTCCATGAGCGAGTTCTCGAGCGGCGTCCCGGTGACCGCGATCTTCACCGGCGCCCGCAGCCGCCGGGCGACCTGGTAGGTCCGCGACCGGTGGTTCTTGACCGCCTGAGCCTCGTCGAGGACCACCCCGCCCCAGGCACGCTCCACCAGGTGCTCCTCCTCGATCCGCAGCAGGGTGTATGACGTGACCACCACGTGGGCGCCCGCCACCAGGTCGTCCAGGGGTCGCCCCGTGCGGCGCGTGGTCTGGGTGAGCGCCATCACGTCCAGGTGCGGGGTGAACCGCGCCGCCTCGCGCTGCCACGTGGCGAGGACGCTCGTCGGCGCGACGACGAGCAGCGGCTTCTCCGGGCTCAGCCGGCCCTCGGCCCGCAGCCGCTCGGCGGCGGTGAGGACCTGCAGGGTCTTGCCGAGCCCCATGTCGTCGGCGAGGATCCCGCCGAGGTCGTGGTCGAGCAGGAAGGACAACCACCGGTAGCCGTCCAGCTGGTAGTCGCGCAGCGTCGCCTCGACGGTGCCCGGTGGGTCCGGGTGCGGCAGCTCCTCGAGGGCCAGCAGGGCCCCCACGGTGCGCTGCCAGCGCTCGCTCTGCTCGGTGACCACGCCGAGGGCGACGAGCTCCTCCCAGAGCCCGGCCTGGTAGCGGTTGATCCGCAGGCCGTCGCCGTCGTCGGCGCCGTCGTGGAGGGCCAGGGCCTCCTGGACCAGCCGGTGCAGGGCGCGCAGCTCGTCGGTGTCCAGCCGGAACCACGACCCGTCCGGGAGCAGCAGCACCTCCTCGTCGCGGGTCAGGGCGGTGAGCAGGTCGCGCAGCGGTACCTCCTGGTCACCTGCCCGGACGCTGAGGCCCAGGCCGAACCAGTCGCGGTCGCCGTTGACGCCGGCCTCTCTCGTCTCGGCGTCATCCGGGCCGTCTTCCGGCCCGAGGTCCCGGGTGGACACCTGCACGACCGGGCCGTCCTCGACCTCGGCGTAGGACAGGGGCTCGCCGACGAGGGTGACGTCGATGTCGTCCCGTTCCTGCAGCGCCGGGAGGACGTCGCGGGCGAACTGCACGGTGGCCCAGCCGGTGAGCTCGGGCTCCAGGACCACACCGAGGCGCGCCTTGCCAGGCAGGGGGATGCGCAGCCCGGGCGCCCCGTCGAGGATGTCGAGGCTGGAGAGCAGCGCCTCCTCGCGGTCGGGGTCGCGGACCACGGGCTGGGGGGAGCCGGCGTGGTGGTCCTGGGAATTGCGCGGCGGGAGCAGGGGGACGTCGTGGGTGACCTGGCCGACGGCATACCGGAACGTCCAGCGGAGCCGGGTGAGGTGCCCGGGCTCGAAGGTGACCGTCAGCCCGAGGTGCGGCGGGCGGACCTCGGGGATGAGGACGCTGCCGTCGCTGGAGGTGAGGGTGGTGTGGCGGCGCAGGGCGGGGGAGTATGCCGTGAGGAAGCGCTCGGAGTCCGCCGCCGGAACCCGCAGCCGCCCGGCCTGGCCGAGCAGGGTGGTGACCGCCTTGCTGAGCGGACGGGTCAGCGGTGCGAGCACCATCCCGTGCTCGTCCCCGGCAGCCAGCCCGTGGCCGGGGTCACCGACCAGCTGCGGCGGCGCGGTGGTGCCGGGCAGGTCCACGACCGGGGCCAGGGTGATGGCCGCGTCGGAGTCCCTCGTGAGGTCGAGCGAGAGCTCGACCGGGTCGGCCAGCCGGACGGACCGTCGACCACGCCCGGTCACCAGGGCGACGCCGGCGTGGGCCGCGTCGCGCAGCAGCGGCCAGACGGCCGGCCCCAGAGCGGTGGCCTCGACCCACTCCCCGGGGTGGTACCAGTGCGGCGAGCGGGCCGCCTGTGCCTGCACGACGGCGGCCAGCGCGGCCCGGTGCCGGTCGTCGGTGCGGGCAGAGGCGTAGCCCCGGTGCAGGTCGGCCCAGGAGACCCCGGTCTGGATCCAGGCGCCCGAGGCTCCCCGGACCAACGGCTTCAGGCGTAGCCGGGTGGGGTGCGCGGTGGTGGCCTGGGCCAGTTCGACCTGCAGGGCGAGCGGCGTGCCGCTGCGGTCCTCGGAGGCGGAGTCGAGCTCGGCCAGGACGGGCGCGAGCAGGTTCTCCCAGGCCGCGGTGGCTGGGGTATGCGGTGTCCCCGAGGCGGGGGTCGCGGCCCCTGCGGTGCGCTGCGCGTGCAGGATCACCGCCGCCGCGTGCTTGCACAGCGTGCCGACGGGGCAGGAACACGAGGTGGCCAGCCCCGCGGGCCGGCGGGGGGTCCGGCGGGCTCCGGCCTGCGACCAGACCGTGGTGGAGTATCGGCGGTTGCCGTAGACCGTGGCCCTCAGCACCCCGTCTTGGTCCTCCCGCAGACCGTGGACCGCACCCCGCCGCTGGTAGGTGACGGCCCGTGTCACCGTGGTCGTGCCGAAGACCCTGCTGAGGTCGTCGCGGCCCAGCTGCCGGATCCAGTCCGGTGCCACGAAGGCGGGCGGCGGGCCGGCCATGTGTGACTCCTTGGTGGCGTGTGGGTGGGGCGCCGGGCACGAGGATACGGGGCGGGGCTTGGTAACGGCCGCCGAGCCCGGGCCGGAGCCTCCGGGCGGCTCCGACCTTTCAGGGAAGTGGGCCGCCCCACCAGGTGGGTGCATCGTAGGCGTCCAGGGTCCGGTCGGCGGTGACGAGTGTGCAGCCCTCGACCAGCGACTGGGCGAGGAGGATCCGGTGGAAGGAAAGTCGGTGGTGCCAGGGGAGGTCTTGCACACCGTGGGCGTGTTCGGCGGAGACGGGAAGGTGCGCGAGATCCAGGCCCATCAGTGCGCGGTACCAGCCCACCGTCGATGCGCAACTTGCCCAGCGAGCGCTTGATGGCGATCTCCCACACGGACGCGGCGCTCACGATCACGTCGGACGAGGGTCAGCCATGGTCTCCGCGACGTCCTGGGGCACGGACCGCCGCTCGCCGAGCAAGAGCCAGATGACGACGTTGGTGTCGAGGAGCAGCCTCATGGCGTGTATGGCGCGAGGTCGTCCAGGGGCTCGTCGAACATCGGCGTCAGCTCACCGGGCAGGTCGCCCCAGATCCTCCGCTGCTCCGTCGTCATCGGCGCGGGGCTGAGCACGGCGACGCGAGTGCGGCCACGGCGGATCACGACGGTCTCGCCGGCCTCCACCTTGCGGAGCAGCCGGGAGAGGTGGGTCTTCGCTTCCTGGACCGTGACCTCCATCCGCCCATGATAGGTCGACCAACCTGACCTGGTCAACATCCCATTCCCCGGTGCAAGGCGGGACTCAGTCGGCGGAACGAGCCCACTCGTCAGCCTGACGTTGCCGCCTGGCCCGGTCTCGCGCCAAGGCCCCAGATGCCTGCGCGAGCAGGAGACTCTCCTCGAGCCACTCGAGTCGTTGCGCCGGGGTCGTCGCCGCCCGCGCCTGGATGGCAGACCCCGCGTCCGAGGTGCCGCGCCAGAGATGCTCAGCCTTGGTCGTGCTCATCGCTCACCACCATAGGTGGGCTCCTCAGCTGCGACAACGCCTCGATGTCAGCGAGGTCCTGCGCGCGCCCGGAATGGCGTTTCATCGTTACCAGGTGCTCGACCGACGCCACGCGCACGGGGACGCCGCCGACGTCGACGATGTCGGAGGACGTGCGGAGGGCGGCGAAGGGCAGGGGGATGTCCGCCAGCAGATCCACCTCGCGCAGCGCGTCGGAGGGGTCGTGCAGCGTGAAGGCCACCAGGTTGCGCTCCTCCACCCAGGTGCGTCGGGTGTCCGGGTCGGCGAACTGCTCGGGTGCGACCGGGAGTCTGGGCACGAGCCCCTGCGCCTTGAGGACGTCGAGGGCGGCGGTGAGGTTGTCGGTCGTGAGGTTGAGCGCGAGGTCCAGGTCGACCGTCATGCGGGCGTGACCGCGCAGGACCACCGCGACGCCGCCGACGACCACGTAGTCGACGCCCGCGTCGTTGAGAGCGTCCAGGAGATCCAGGATGCGGCGCACGTCAGCACCCTATCGGTGACACGTCGCGGTATGGGGTCGTCCGAGCGGTCGGCGGCCGGGAGTCAGGCTGGGGGGAAGGCGGCAGCCAGGCGCCGGTGGATGACGGCGATCTGCTCCTCGGTCAGCGGACCCGGCCGCGCGATGGTCGTCGCCAGCTTCTTCGGCCAGGTCACCGTGACATCGCGCAGCACGAAGTCACCGCCGAAGAGAGGCCAGTCGGCCTCGACGAAGCACAGCACGCTGCGCACCTCGATGGTCGGCCAGCGCTCTGCGCACGAGGTCCGCCTGCTTCAGGCCGGCGTCCACCAGCCGGGTGCAGTCACGGCGGCCGACGAGCAGCTTGTCGACGCGGGGCGTGAAGAAGCCACCCTCGACGACGTGGTGCGGTCGCCCCCGGTAGCGCTTGGCGTCCACGACGAAGACCCCGCTGGAGCACACCACCAGGTGGTCAAGGTTGGCGCGGCTCCTGGGTATGCCGCGGTCGTGCAGCACGCGGACCAGGGGACCGGCGGTGGCGTCGAGCCGTCGCCCCAGCCGCTCCTCGCCGACCGCGCCGGTCGCCCACGCCTTGGTGCTCTGCGGCTCCTCCGAGATGGCGAGCAGGAGCCCGCCCAGCCTGGGATGCCGGCTCCGGACCCGTTCCTCCCGCTGGGCGACGCGGCGCTCGTGCTCACGGCGGGCGGACGAGCCCGCCACACCTGGCGAGGTGTCGGCTGCAACCGGCGCCAGAACTGGTGGGGGTGTCGGTGCGAGCGCCAGTGAGGGTGTCGGTGGGCTCAGCTTTCCGGTCTCCCCACCGTCCTCATCGCCGCTCGCGGGGGCGTCGGCCGGCGACTCCCTCGTCTCCGCATCACCGCCCGAGGGGTCCTCGCTCGGCGACACCGTGTCTCCGGTGGCCGAGGTCTGACAGGTCAAGCAGCGGACCGTCTTCGTCCCCGGGTCGTAGACGGCCCGCGTCCCACGGGGGAGCTCGGTGGCGCACCCGCGGCACCGACCGGCATACCGCAGTCGCATCTCGCGCGGCGCGACGCTGGGGGACTCTGTCTCGGTCACGGTGCTCCGTCTCTCAGAAGGCTGGCCGACGTGTCGTGGACCTGGTGACGCTCGGTCGCTCTCCCGGCCCGGGTGGTGTGTTGCACGTGTAGGTGCACGCCGGGAAAGTGCTGCAGCCCCAGAAGTGGCCGTTGCAACCGGACCTCTGGCGGAGCACGCCGACCCGGCACCCGGGGCGGGGGGTGGCGACCGGGCGGGGACCGACGTCCCGCACGAGCCTGTCCTGGATGAGCTCGGTCACGAAGGGGGAGGGGTTGTGCTCGGGGCTGATGAGCAGCACCCCGCGGCGTGCCCGGGTGAGCGCCACGTAGAAGAGCCGGCGCTCCTCGGCGTGCGGGTAGGTGTCACCACCGGTCATGGCCAGCGCCAGGACCGGGTCGTCCGCGATCCGGCTCGGGAAGGCGTAGGAGCCTGCCGACAGGTTCGGGATCACGACGTAGTCGGCTTCGAGCCCCTTGGCGGAGTGGATGGTGCGGAACGCCAGCCGAATCTCCGGCGGGGCTGCGTGCGGCATGAGGCCACGGTCCTGGTGGTAGCGCCCGAGGACGTCGACGCTCACCGAGTCCGCGACGATGGCGCCCCCGTGTATGGCGTCACGCAGCTGGGTGAGGAAGTCGCCGATCGCGCGGGGGACCTCGGCGGCGCTCGCCACCGTGCGCAGCTGCACGCCTTCGTGCGCGGCCCGGTCGATCGGCCGGTCGTGCACCGACACGACAGTCTTGCGGACCTGGGCGGGATTCTTCCGGACGAAGCTCGCCGCAGTGTCGGTGATCGATTGGTGGCACCGGAAGGTCGTGGTCAGGTGCACCGTGGGGCCGGGGCCGAACTGGTCGTGGAACCCTGTCACCACGCTCAGGTCGGCCCCGGCGAAGCGGTTGATGGACTGCCAGTCGTCCCCGACGGCCAGCAGGTGCCGGCCGGGCTGCGCGACCAGGGCCCGGGTCAGGCGGGCCCTCGCCTGGCTGGCGTCCTGCAGCTCGTCGACCATGACCAGCCGGTAGGGGCTGACGTACCTGCCGGACTCGAGGTGGTCGGCGGCCTGCACGAGCATGTCCTCGAAGTCCACGTAGCCGCCGTCGGCGAGCCGGGCCTGCCAGGCGTCGTGGATCGGCCAGTAGAGGTCAGGAAGATGCCGGCCCGCCTCCGGTTGCGCACGAGGCCGACCCCCAGGCGTCGTCCCACCTCCTGCCGGTCCAGCGAGTTCGCCTTGACGTGCAGCATGAAGGTGCGCACGAGGCGGAGCATGTCGGCGTCGGTGACGACCCTGACGCCTCGCGCGGGCGGCCGGTCGGGGTCCCAGTCGAGGCGTATGCCGTGCCCCACCAGCTCCTTCTCGAGGTGGGACAGGCCGTTACCCTGCATGACCTCGGCCCACGTGGTCTCCACCAGGGTCGTGCCGTGCTGCCGATGCAGCTGGCGCTTCCACTCCATACCGTCGAGGTAGTCGGTCCACCCGGGGCGGGGGTTGCCGTTCGCGTCGAGGCCCCAGTGCTCGTGCCAGACGTCGATGTCGGGGTAGTAGAAGTCGGGGTGGTACTGCCGGTGCTCGGCGTCGGCGGTGTCGTGCGGGTAGGGGCGTTCGTACTCGTAGCTGACGCCGTGGAGGTAGAGGAAGTTCGCGACCCAGCGCTCTCCCTCGCTCTTGACCGTGGTGCCGTCCATCGCGCGGTAGCCCGTCGCGCGTCGGGCCGGGTCCCAGGCTTCGGGAGCCGACGGCTCGGTGAAGTCCTCGTCCGGACGCGTGAAAATCAGCAGTTTCGCCACGATCTGCGAACCTCGGTGGCGCCGTCCTTGTTGAAGGCGAGGAGTACGTTCCCTCAGGCTTCACCAGCCCGCGGGACACGGCATACGCGGCCCGGGCCACCATGACCGACGTCTTGCCCAACCCGGCTGCGGCGATGACGTTGACCCGGTTGTCGTAGGTCACGACCGCGCGCGCCTGCTCGGAGGTCAGCGGGCTGCTCTCGACGGTGTCGAAGAACCGCCGCTGCTGCTGCTGGATGATCGCAGCGGCGACCTTGTCGTTGACCGTCCGCACCCACCGACGCGTGCCTTCCTCGGTCAGCCTGAGGGGACCGGCTCCCGATGCATGGTTGGCGACGACTGGCTCTCCGTCGGCGATACTTGGACGGGTGGAGAGCAGCGCGGCGACCTCCTCCTCGGTGATCCACCGGAGGTCTTGCCGAGCCGTCTCGATAGTGGTCGAGAGCCTCTCGGTCCAGGCGGCGATAGACCTTTACAGCGATGGCTGCGTCTCTCGCTACCCTGACGACTGGGTAAACGGCGTCATCTGCGCCGTGCGGTGCAGCACCGGACAAGGCGACAACCGGCGGGGTGTTTCAGCGGTTGGCGGCGGGCGGGACCAGTTAGGGTGAGGCGCTGTGAGCGGGGTTGCCAGGTCAGTGTCTGATGGCGAGAGAGCGGATGAGGGAGAAACGCAGCCACCCGTGGCCGAGATCGGGCAGATCGTCTCGGTCCGCGGGTCCAATTGGGCGGTGACAGACGTCCAGCAGCAAGGACTCGGTCGCAGTAGCGCCGACGATTCGGTCCAGCAGCTTCAGCACGCTGTAACGCTCCAATCCGTAGAGGACGACCGCCTGGGACACGAGCTGCGTGTCGTCTGGGAGCTCGAGCAGGGGCGCAGCAGCAGCGCCCACCGCGGTCTCCCGACTGAAATCGACCCACGTCGTTTCGACGACCCCAACAAGCTGGCTGCCTTCGTCGACGCACTCCGATGGGGCGCGATCACCAGCGCCGACGATCAGACGGTGCAGGCACCTTTCCACTCGGGTGCCAACGTGGAGGCCTACCAGCTCGAGCCGCTGAAGCGAGCGCTGGCCAACCCGCGTGTCAACCTCCTCCTCGCCGACGACGTAGGCCTCGGCAAGACAATCGAGGCGGGCCTGGTCATCCAGGAGCTCTTCCTCCGGCACCGGGCGCGGACGGCCATCATCGTCTGCCCCGCCGGCCTGTGCCTCAAGTGGCGGGACGAGATGGACCAGAAGTTCGGCCTTCACTTCGAGGTCGTGAACTCCGAGACGATGAGGCAGGTCCGGCGCAGCCACGGCATCCACGCCAATCCGTTCACGCTGTTTCCGCGGATCATCGTCTCGATGGCCTGGCTGCCTGGCCGGCGAGCCCAGCGCCAGTTGAGGGATGCCGTCAGCGCCACCACCGAGCGCTTCTCGTTCGACATCCTCGTCGTCGACGAGGCGCACCACGTGGCGCCGAGCAGCCCGACCCGCACCGACAGTGTCGGTCTCGAGCGGAGGGGGTACGCCGTCGACTCCCAGCGCACCCGCGCCGTCCGCGACCTCGCTGAGCGGGCAGAACACCGGCTTTTCCTGTCAGCGACCCCCCACAACGGCTACACCGAGTCCTTCACTGCGCTACTCGAGATGATCGACCCGCAGCGCTTCGTGCGCAGCAACAAGGTCGACCCGAAGGCACTTCAAGAGGTCGCCGTGAGGCGCCTGAAGCGCGACCTCCGCGAGGCCAAGGGCTTCAGGGAGCGCGAGGTCAAGGCACTCCGCTACATCCCCACCGCAGACGAGGCCGAGGCGTACGAATGCCTCCTCGCCTTCACCCGACGTCGAGACAAGGCCGTCGCCGACACGCCGGGCACCCGGAGCGCCAAAGACATGGCAACCTTACTCCTCAAGAAGCGGTTCTTCTCGTCCCCAGTCGCATTCGCCCGCACGGTCGACGTCTATAAGGACACCCGAACGCGGGGCCTGGACGTCGACTTCGAAGCCGCCTACGAGGAGATCCTCGGCTTCGGTGCTGACGACCTCGAGGAAGGCAAGGTCGACCAGCCCGAGCTCCAGACCCTGCAGGAGGCCAAGGGGGTTCTTCCCGCCCTAACGGACGAAGACGTCGCAGACCTCGACTGGCTCAGCAACTGGGGCCACGGCTACGAGGGGCGGCCGGACAGTCGGCTGGCTGCCCTCATCGCTGACCTCAACGCCTACGTCCGTACGGGGGAGGACTGGCTCAACGAACGCGTCGTCGTCTTCACCGAGTACGTCGACACCCTCGAGTGGATCCGCACCATCCTGCGCCAGGAGGGCTTCGACCAGGACCGGGTGGAGATCATCGACGGCAGCACGGATGCCGAGACCCGCGAACTCATCCGGGCTCGATTCAACGAGTCACCCGCCAAGACCAAGGTCCGGATCCTGCTCGCAACGGACGCTGCCGGAGAAGGCATCGACCTGCAGCGCCAGTGCCACCGGCTCGTGAACTACGACATCCCGTTCAACCCCAACCGCCTCGAACAGCGCATCGGACGGATCGACCGGTACGGCCAGGCGCACACCCCCCAGGTCTTCCATTTCGCGCCCGAGGCCACGTCGGACAACGCGCTCGGCCTGGACACAGAGATGCTGGCCCGCGTCGCCGAGAAGGTCGCCCAGATCATGAACGACCTCGGCTCGGCGAACGAGATCATCGCGCCTGACATCCAGCGCAAACTGGGCGGGATGGACGTCCGGCCTGCCAAACTTCGGGCCGAGAAGGACCCGATTACCGGGATGATGCAGGGCGAGCGAGTTCTGAATGCCGAACTGACGCGCCTCGAGGAGGACCTTGCCGCCAGCCGCGAGAGGCTGCACCTACGCCCCGAAAACCTGCAGCGCGTCGTCGAAACAGCGTTCGAGCTCAACCAGTTCCCACCGATGGTGCTCGAAGGATCGGACCGCACCGACGCGCCGGTCTTCCGGCTGCCCTCACTCGACAGCTCGTGGGAGCCCGTGACCCGAGAGCTGACCAACCGGCTCGATCCGGAGCATCTCAAGCCGATCGCGTTCGACGGCCAGGTCCTCCAGGAGGACGACGATGTCGCGTACATGCATCTCGGGAGCCAACTGCTCCAGCGGGCCACCCGCAGGCTCAGGTCGGCGCTGTGGGGCGGCGAGCGATCCCTGGAGCGCGTCACTGCTGTGCTCGTTCCGGAGCTCGAGGAGTCGTATGCCGTGGCGGTCACCCGCCTGGTCCTCGTGGGTCGCGCCGGACTCCGCCTCCACGAAGAGGTGTTCCTGGCGGGCACCAGGCTCGCCCGGCGCCAGGCCGTCGGCGCGCATCGAGCTGAGGAGCTGCTCGAGCGAGCGCTCGACTCCACAGACCTGCAGCCCGTCGACGAACGGGTCGCGGCGGAGCTGGCGGACGCCTGGAACTCAGGCGACGGTGTCCGCCAGCGCGTGGAGGACGCCATCCGCAAACGTGCCCAGCGCCGCCGTCGCGATGTCGAGGAGCAACTCGCCGAGCGGCGCGAGGCCGACCGTAGGCGCGTCGTCGCGATCTTCGACCGGTTCGAGCTGACCCTGCGAGAGGCCCTACAGGAAGCCGAGGCCATGGAGAGTGACCCCCAGCTCGCTCTCTTCGAGGACGAGCGTCGCCAGAGCCAGCGAGACCTCCGGGAGATCCGCCGGCGCATCGCCGCACTCGCAGACGAGCGCGAGCGCGAGCTCGCTGCGGTCGACAGCAGGTACGAGGACGTCCGCGCATGGGAGTTCCCGGCCGCGGTGGTCTTCGCGCTCGCGCCCGAGGACGTGCAGAAGGGGGTGGCGATCCGATGACGAGGCGAGCGCGTTCGGTGGCCGACCTGCACGAGGACTGGCTGGCCCAGGTCGAGACCGAGGGGCCGTTCTTGGCGCTCCCGGTCGTGAAGGACATCTGGCCCGATGGCGTGGAGCGGCTGGGCGACGCGGACGACCGGATGACGAGGTTCAAGCAGGCCTTTGTCACGTGGCAGCACGAGGTCGACTCCTTCGCCTATGCGGACCGGACTCCGGAGGCCAAGGAACGATACGGCGCGGTGACGCGTGCCTGGATCGATACCGTCCTGGACGATCTCGCTGGGTGGCAAGTACTGCGGATCCCCGGCGACGAGCTCCCGACCGCCCTCGAGATCCGGTCTCCCGGCGAGCAGGTTGCGGTGCGTCCGACCGCGGCGCTAAAGGGACGCAACACCGACTACGGAGCGCTCCTGCTGATCTCGGAGCCCACCTCCAGCCTGCGGGACACCGGACTGGACGGATGGGCTGCGAACGAGATCGACCGGATGGCGATGCTGCTCCGAAAGGCGCAGGTCGAGGTCGGCATCGTCACCGACGGCCAGTGGTGGGCCATCGTCTGGGCCAAGGAGGGCAAGCCGACGGGCTCCGGCACGGTCAATGCGCTGACCTGGGCCGAGGAGCCGCTGCTGCGGGATGCGTTCCTCACCCTGATCGACCAGCGGCGGTTCCGTGCCAAGGACGGCGAGCAGCGGTTGCCCCGATTGTTCGAGCGCAGCGAGCTCGAAGCGGAAGAGATCACTGAGGCGCTCGGCACCCAGGTGCGGCGCTCCGTGGAGCTGCTCGTGCAGGCGTTTTCCGAGGCCCGACTTGCTGCGCTGCTCGTTGGTGACCCCGACCCTCTCCCGGAGGACCCCGACGAGGTGTACCAGGCGGCGGTCACGGTGATGATGCGGGTGGTCTTCCTGCTCTTCGCCGAGGAACGGGAGATGCTCCCGACCGAGCAGCTCTACTGGGACTCGTATGCGATCCGTGATCTGCTCACCGACCTCGAGACGGTCGTCGCAAACGGTGAGGAACCACTCGACGGGTCCTTCGACGTGTGGCATCGGTTGCTCGCGGTCAGCCGCGCGCTGTACGGGGGCGTGAACTACGACGAGATGCGGATGCCGGCCTACGGCGGCTCGCTGCTCGACCCGGAGCGCTTCCCCTGGCTGAGCGCCACCGACCGGCGAGGCCTCCGGCTCAAGGTCTCCGACCGGGTGATGCTCCACGTACTCCAGTCCGTCCAGACTGTGGTCGTACGGCGCGAGCGGCGTCGCGTGTCGTTCCGCGACGTCGACGTCGAACAGATCGGATACATCTACGAAGGTCTGCTCGGGTACTCCTGCGAGTTCGTCGAGGACCAGGTCGTCATCGGGCTCGTCGGCAAGGAGGGCGAGGAACCCGAGATCGACGCAGACACCCTCCAACAGCTCTATGGCGAGACCTCGGACGCCAAGACGTTCGCAAAGGCCCTAAGCGACTGGATCAAGGAAGACCAGCCAGCGGCGAAGTCATTGACGGCCGCTCGGCTGGCGAAGTTGTACGACGCCCAGATCGACGAGGCCGACGTGCGCCGGCTGCTGACTCCCGTGGCTAGCCACGACGAAGATCTCCTCGGATTCCTCATCGACTGGAGCAACTACATCCGTCGGGACCTCCGCGGGATCCCGCTCGTCGTGCCTGTCGGAGGGTTGGTCGTCGTCGAGACCCCGTCACGGAAGAACGCGGGCGCGCACTACACGCCACGCTCCTTGGCCGAGGAGGTCGTGCGCTACGCCCTCGAGCCACTCGTGTACGAGCCAGGCCCGCTGCAGACCAACGACGAGAACGCCTGGCGTCTGAAGTCGAGCAGCAGCATCCTCGACCTAAAAGTCGCCGACATCGCCGCCGGCTCCGGTGCATTCCTCGTGGCCGCAGCTCGGTATCTGGCCGATCGCGTCACCGAGGCTTGGATCGACGAGGGCCGGCTCGAGGCTGACCAGTTGGCCGAACCGGCGCGGGCCAAAGACCGGGCCATGCGCGAGGTGATCGCGCGCTGTCTCTACGGCGCTGATATCAACCCCATGGCTGTCGAGATGTGCAAACTGTCGCTGTGGCTGGTGTCGATGGACAAGACGAAGCCGTTCTCCTTCGTCGACGACAAGATCTTCTGCGGAAACTCATTGATTGGCGTCACGAGCCTGGAGCAGCTGAGACAGCTTCATGTCCACCCCGAGTCCACAGAGGGCCAAGGCCAACTGCTCGTCGACATCGACGCCAAGATCGCGGAGGCTACACGGCTGCGGGAGGAACTTGCCTCGCCGGTCGAGGAACACGACCCCATGCGCTCCACTCGCGGCAAGTTGGCACTTCTCGAACAGCTCCGTAGGGCCACAGCCGATCTACGACTTATCGCTGACGCCATCATCGCTGCTGGACTGCCAAAAGGGTTCAAGCCTGGCCCAGCGCTAGACGACACCTACAAGCTACTTAGCTGGGAGATTCTTGAAGCGTTTCCTGCCGGTGGAGCTAATGGCGACCCGGCCAAACTCCACAAACGCATCGATAGTGGACTGACGCCGACTGTTCCGATAGATGGCGATAGATGGCGTCCCCTTCACTGGGCTCTGGAAGTACCGGAGGTTATGGCGCAGGGAGGATTCGACGCGGTTATTGGAAATCCACCATTTCTCTATGGCCGCGCTATAGCGAATGCCGTGGGTTCGAATATGCGCAGCGCGATGATCAATGGACTTGTCGAAGGCGTGCCGGGGGTTGCCGACCTTTGCGTCTACTTTTTGCGCCGCGCGGCGGACCTCCTGTCGGAGGCAGGGCTCTTGGGATACGTAGCGACCAATACGGTCACGCAAGGGCCTAGCCGCGTCGTTGGGCTGGCCGCCTTGCTGACAAAAGGATTCGCCGTTCGCCGCTGCATCCGGAGTATGCCGTGGCCGACCAAGTCAGCATCCGTGGATGTGTCTATTGTTTGGCTGCAGAACTGTGGGACCGTGAGCTTGCCAGAAGTATGGGCTGACGGAGTCTGGGTGCCAGCAGTCAATTCTCAATTGGAACCCGTAGGTCGCGTCTCCGGGGAACCGCTGCCCCTCTCGGCAAGTAGAGGTGTCGCATTTAAGGGCTCGAATTTGAATGGTTTGGGATTCCTAATGAGTCCTGGCGACGCGGCGAGGATGATAAGTGAAAATCCACGGAATTCGAAGGTATTGCGACCATATGTAACCGGGGAAGACCTCAACTCGCGCGCAGATCATTCTGCGAGCAGGTGGACCGTCGACTTTAACGACCTCCCTGTAGACGAGGCTCAAAGCTACGCTGGGCCGTACTCTTGGCTACAGAGAAATCTCTACGACTATAGGAAGGGCTTGAATAACAAGCCCCGCCTGCAGCAGAGGTGGTACACGTACGAAAGCCGAGCGCTCTCTCTGTACCAAGCTCTCGCGGAAAGTTCCGAAGCCATCGCCATGAGTGCAGTGACCAAGCATGTCGCTCCCGTGATTGTGCCCACCGGTCCAGTCTTCAGTCATGGCGTAATTGTCTTCACTCATTGCTCCCATGATTTGCTGGCACTGCTAGCCTCCGAGTGCCATGTATTGTGGGCGTGGACGCACGGTTCCAACTTGGAGACACGCCTCAATTACAACGTTGCATCCTGCTTTGAGACCTTCCCTCCACCTGAAAAGTTTCGCCAATTGAGCGGGCTCGGCAGGCGCCTAGAGCAATTGCGAAGTGACATTCTTGCTGCGCGCGAAATTGGCCTAACTGATCTGTACAATTTGGTATGTAGTGCTGAGAACAAGGATGGTGACGTTAAAGATCTTAGGGATCTTCACGAACAGATCGATCGAGCGGTTCTGGGTTGCTATGGTTGGCAAGATTTGAAGGTCGAACATGGTTTCTATGAATACAAGCGAGTTGTTCGTTGGACAATCGACCCCAGGTCCCGTTCTGAACTTCTAGACCGGCTCTTGGAGTTAAACCTCACGCGTGCGCGGGCTGAGGGTCAAGATGTTCCCGAGCAGACGGAGTCGCTCTGATGGGCGCCAGTTCGTCGACTATCGTCCGGACCGAGTTGCTGGCGCTCGTTGAGCGTGAGCTCCTCGGGCCGCGGAATGGGCCTGAGGAGGAGATCAAGGGCACACCACGTGCGGCCTACGCGGTCGGCGGTCTGGCCCCGGTCACCGTCGACCCCACCCAGATCGCTGCGGTTCAAGGCACCGATGTGGGAGCGGATCCGAACGAGACAGGCCTTGGGGTCAGCGACACCGATCCGACGACCCAGGGCCAGCGAGGCGTCCCGGTCCCTACCGACGAGGAGACCGGGACCGCGGACGACGACGAGGATCGCGACGAGGGCCCCAAGGGGGCGTTGACGTTCCCGTCGTCCATGGGGTTGAGATTCCAGGTCCCACGGGACTGCGGCGTACTTGCCGTCACCACTACCTGGGGGCGCTACACGTCGTTCCGCAAGGAGAACGATGAGGGGAGAAGGTTCCAGTGGTCGCGTCGCACCCCGGTCGAGAAGACGGCCGAGCTAGACGTGCAAGACCACGACAAGCACACCGTCCTCGACCCCATCATGCTCGATGACGACGTGACGCTGCGAGTAGAGCTCTTCCCGCGTGGTGACCGAGTCATCGTCGAGCTCGTTGTGTCCAATGACCGTGTGACCGGAATGGACGCTCCGCCGGGAGACTGGCTGTTCCAGACCAAGCTCCGGGTCGAGGCCAACAGCGGCGAGCCTGTCTTCCTCCCAACCCGTGACGTCCTGCTGCCCGGCTATGACGAGCCCGACGAGGAACGCCAGAGGCTCGACCTCCAGTATCGCCACCGCCTTGAGTTCGCCATCGGTCGGACGGCATCCGTCACCTGGGAGGAAGCCACCGACGAGGAGGGCAACGGGCTCCGACGTGCAACCTCGGTCGAGACGACCTGGCTGCCGACTGCCGATATCCCGCAGACCATTGCGGGCTCGGCAGGGACCGCCATCACCTCGATGCGAGCACTCGCCGAGCTCGAGCCCGGCCAGGCCGAGGCGGCCTTCGCGCCACTTGTCGACGGGTACCTCGAGTGGCTTGACAGTCAGCAGGAGGCTGCCTCAGCGCTACCCGCCCACCTGAGCGAGATCGCGGAGGACGCGATCGGAGAAGCACGCCTGGTGGCCGAGCGGCTCCAGGCCGGCGTCAGGCTCCTTGCCCAGGGTGGACGCGCGCTGCAGGCCTTCCGGTTCATGAACCGCGCCATGCGGGACCAGCGCATCCGCACTCAGGCTGCCGCACGGCGGGCAGCCGACGACACGACCACCATCGACGAGGCGCTTGCCGCGGTCGAGTCCGACGGAGACAAGGCTGCCTCCTGGCGGCCCTTCCAGCTGGCCTTCATCCTCCTGCTGCTGCCTGCTCTCACGGACCCGGCTCATCCTCTGCGCAGCGGTGAGGCCGCCAACGTCGAGCTGCTGTTCTTCCCGACCGGTGGTGGAAAGACCGAGGCCTACCTCGGCCTGGCGGCGTACACCTTCGCCATCCGTCGGTTGGACGGCCAACTGAATTCCGACGACGGGGTCCTCGACGGGGGTGATGGGGTCGCGGTCCTCATGCGGTACACCCTGCGCCTGCTCACCTCCCAGCAGTTCCAACGCGCGGCGGCCCTGGTCTGCGCCGCCGAGCTGATCCGCCAGGAGGATCCCGCCACCTGGGGTGAGAAGCAGTTCAGCATCGGCCTCTGGGTGGGCTCCGCGGTCAGCCCCAAGCGATACAAGGAGGCCGAGGCACAGGTCCAAGCGGTCCGGGGCAACGACAGCGTCCGCGCCTTCGGGCTCACTGTCCTCCAGCTGCAGCGGTGCCCCTGGTGCGGCACCAAGATCGACCCCAAGCGTGACGTGCGCACGGTGCCGGCGACCGAGCGGATCGAGGTCTACTGCGGCGACCGGCACGACGAGTGTCCGTTCGCGCTCGACGGTGACGCCGACGGCCCGCTACCGATCATCACCGTCGACGACGAGATCTACCGCAACCCGCCCATCTTCCTGTTGGCCACTGTCGACAAGTTCGCCCGGCTCGCGCGGGAAGGGGAGGCGGCGAGCCTCTTCGGCTACGTGGCCGAGTGGTGCCCGCGGCACGGGTACCGCCACCCGGATACTCGCGGCGCCTGCAGCGGGCACTCGCACAACGCCAAGACCGACGGCGGCATCAGCTATCCGAAGGTGTCGATCCAGCCGGCGAACCGGCTGCGGCCGCCGGACCTGATCATCCAGGACGAGCTGCACCTCATCACGGGCGCGCTCGGCACCGCGGTCGGGGTGTTCGAGAACGCCGTCGACCTCCTGTCGTCGTACCCCAGGGCCGGTCAGACCGTCCGCCCGCTCATCGTCGCCTCCACAGCCACTGTCCGGAACGCCGAGAACCAGATCCACGCGCTGTACGGGCGCGGCGTGGACGTATTCCCGCCCCAAGTGCTCGACGTCCGCGACACGTTCTTCTCCAAGGAGAAGCCCGTCAGCGACGCAGACCCCGGCCGCAAGTACCTCGGTGTCTGCGCGCACGGGATCCGCCTCACGCTGGCCGAGATCCGACTCTCCGAGGTCCTGCTGCTGGCCGGGCAGAAGCTCCTCGACGAGCACGGTGACGCCGCCGACCCCTACCTGACGACGGTGGGCTACTTCAGCGCCACCCGCGAGCTGGCCGGTATGCGGCGGTACCTCGACGACGACGTGACGATGCGGGTCGCCGGCAACACCGAGCCGTTCCCGCGGCGTACCAACGACTTCGCACGGTTGAACATCGGCGAACTGACCTCCCGGATCTCCGCCGAGGACATCTCCAAGACACTCGATCGCCTCGCGCTGCCCTTCAGCGCAGAGCGCTGGAGTACCCGCGGCAAAGATTCCTTCGCGAAGGCCTACCGCGAGGCCAAGGCGGCGGTCAAGCCCACGCCGCCCTTCACGGAACGGCCGTACGACGTCGTGCTCGCGACGTCGATGCTCCAGGTCGGGGTCGACGTCTCCCGGCTGGGGCTCATGCTCGTCGTGGGGCAGCCCAAGAACACGGCGGAGTACATCCAGGCGTCCTCACGCGTCGGTCGTGATCCTGCGCGACCTGGCCTGGTGGTGTCCCTGGCCAACTGGTCCCGGCCACGGGACATGGCCCACTTCGAGCAGTTCCGCCACTACCACGAGACGTTCTACGCCCAGGTGGAGGCGCTGAGCGTTACCCCGTACTCCGAGACCGCCATGGAACGCGGACTCATGGGGGTGCTCGTCAGCGTCTCTCGGGTAGCGGATGTGCGGGACAGTGGCTCGCTGTCGCCCGAGAGGGGTGCCGGCGAGATCCTCGACAGTATGCCGATCGTGCAACGCCTCATCGAGCAGCTCGGCGAGCGCGCCGTGCGTGCCGCCGACAACCTCCAGGCCGCCGAGAGGATGCGCGACAAGCTCGTCCAGCGGGTGGACCGCTGGCACGACAAGGCCGCCGACACCAAGGGCGCCCTCGTCTACGAGAGGGTGCCCCGCGGGCAACCGTTCTGGCCGCTGTTGATCAGCCCGGAGGACACCGTCCCCTCGGTTGCGGATCGGGTGTTCGTCGTGGCGAACTCCATGCGGGAGGTCCAGCCCGAGATCAATCTGCTCGTGAGTCCCAGCCCGGGTCGGCTGGCCTTCAAGGAACCCCAGGACAGCCCAGAGTGGACGATCCCCGAGGAGACGACGTGACCGAGGCCACGACCGACGACGGCATCGTCACGACCGTCGACCCTCTCGTCGAGGGGGCCGAACCCCTCGACCCGATCGCCGACGTCGAGGCCAACCGGCCGAGAACCGGAGCCGGGTTGGATCGATCCGCCCGTCGGCGATGCTCTACACCAACGGCATCGGTGCCACCGTCGATCTCCCTCATCTCTCCGTGATGCCCCATGGGCTGGACGCATGGGACCCCATCTACGCGAGGAGGCCGGGACCCGTCGAGATCATCGCCGAGCCCCGCCTCCTCGAACTCGTCAGGGCCCACCTCGGCTCACAGGTGTCCGAGCTCCGCAAGCCGCCGTGGGCCCCCGAGGAGCGCGGCCACGGTGACGCTCAATCTGTCGACCTCGGGATCCCCGGGCGGATCTTCCCGCAGTGGCTGCGCTGCACAGGCTGCAATCTGCTCGCACCCGTGTCACATGAGCTGTTCGCGTACGAGAACGTCAATCGTTTTCGCCCGGACCAGGCGCAGTTCGTCCACAAGTCGTGTAGAGGCTGGGCTGCGGCGGACGCCAGCCCCGGGGAGCGAGGGACCAGCTCGCGGTGCCGGCGCGCTATCTCATCGCGTGCGCCAACGGGCACCTCGACGAGTTCCCCTATGCCGGGTGGGTTCACCGAGGCAAGCCGTGCAGCAAGGCGAAGATCCCGCAGCTGCGGATGCGGGAGTGGAAGAGCAACATCGGTCCGGACGTACAGATCATGTGTGTCTCGTGCACCGCCACCCGGGGCATGCTCGAGGCCACAGGGCCGAAGGCCGCCGACAAGCTGCCGCGGTGTCGAGGTCGGCATGCCCATCTCGATGCCTTCTACCCCTGCGACCAGCAGGGTCGGTTGATGATGCTCGGTGCAGCCAACCAATGGTTCCCGTCGACGCTCGGCCTGCTGGCGCTGCCGCGCGAGGAGGTGGCTTCGGCGGCCGATCTCGTCCCGCTGCTCCAGGCGCTTCCTCACGGCGTTCTCGTGACGGCGACGGTAAAGGAGGCCCTTCCGGGCTTCAGGCTCGCCGCAGGGATGGTGGCGCAGACCGACGCATTCGACGATGTCGACGATGAGGTGCTGTGGGAGGCGATCCAGCTCGTCAAGGGTGGAGCCGTCGCCCCGAAGGTCGTGGCGACCGACCGGCGCACCGACCCGATGACTGTTCTGGGGCCGGAGTGGTTGGTGCTCACCGACGAGCGGAAGTACACACGCCACAGCGGATCCGCCGACTTCAGGGCCGTCCGACGAGAGGTGCCCGACGCGCTGTCAACCGTGGTGTCGGCCGTCGTCGCCGTGGAGAAGCTCAAGAAGGTCAACGCGTTCATCGGCTTCACCCGCATCGACGCGCTCGACCGCATCGACGACGCGTCCGCTCGGGTGGCGCCGCTGAGCCGCAACGGTCGCCCATCCTGGGTCCCCTCGACGGAAGACCGCGGTGAAGGCTTCTTCCTGCAGTTCGAAGAAGACGCCGTCTCTTCCTGGGAGGAGAAGGTGCTGCCGCTGCCGGTGTGGGCCGCCTTCAAGGAGGCCCATCGGATCAACTTCCGGCGCCGGACCAGTGCAACGGCCGGTGACATCGACCCCGACCTTCGGTTCCCTCCGCCCCGGTACTGGGCGATCCATACGCTATCCCATCTACTGATCCGGGAGGCCGCCATGTCGAGCGGCTACGGATCGGCGAGCCTCACCGAGAGGATCTACGCCTGGCGCGAGGGCGGTGACATCAGGCCGGCAGCGGGGCTGCTCATCAGCACCACTGCTTCCGACAGCGAGGGCACCCTGGGCGGTCTCGTCGACCTGGCTCGACCGGAGAAGCTGGGCCGATTGATCTCGGACGCCGTCCGCCGCGGACAGCGGTGCTCGTCGGACCCCATCTGCTCGCACCGCGTCCCAGCCGACAAGGAGGAGTTCCTCCACGGCGCTGCGTGCCACTTCTGTCTGTTCGTCAGCGAGACCAGCTGCGAGCGCACCAATCGCTTCCTCGACCGGCGGTTGCTGCTGGGTCTCGTGACGGACCCTGCGGTTGCTACTCCGCACCTGCTCGAGCCACTCGTCGAGGTGCGGTGAAGTGACGGCAGTGGCTCGGCTCGGTGCGCTGCTGAGTGCCGAGGAGGCAGGCTGGATCGCGGCCGAGCTCCGGCAGCGGCGGCTCCTGTACCTTGCCGCCAAGCGGGCGTTTGCCCACCATCGGGGGGAGGTGAAGTCCCTGCTGAGCCAGATGCTCGCCGAGAATGGTGATGTCGCGATCGCCGCGGCGGCCCTCGATGGGATCGCGTCGGTGCCCCGTCCGGACCCCCTCGAAGCAGTGTGGACCGTCCCGAGCCTGCCGGGCATCGAGGGACGGACCACACTCGCAGTGGCCGAGCTGATCAACGAGGCCCAGATAAGCGTCTACGCCGCGACGTACTCGGCGTCCTGGCAGTCCGATTATGTGGTTGCGCTCGGACACGCCGTACAGCGCGGCGTGGAGGTGACTGTCATCGTCGACCGAAAGCTCCAGAGGGAGACGAACGAAATGCTCCAGCAGCAGTTGCCCGGGGCTAGGCTCTGGACCTTGTCATCGACCGATGGCTCTGCATACCCCCCGCGGCAGCACGCCAAGTTGGTCGTGGTCGACGGGAAGGCAGCCTTCGTGACCAGCGCCAATTTCTCGGACGCGGCCGCCAAGCGGAACCTCGAGTGTGGTTTGTTGTCACGTGATGCTGGCATCGCAGGGGGGATCAGAGCCCAACTCCACAAGCTGTACGAGCACGACGTCTTGGTCGACTACTGATGCGGCCTCGTCGCTTGCTTGGGCCAGGATCGTGCTCGAGGATGCTCACGTGCGCGCAGTAGGACTCTTTTCGGGGATCGGTGGGCTCGAGCGCGGCCTCCAGCGGGCTGGCATCGAGCTGCCCTCCTCTGCGAGAACTGGTCGCCGGCTACGGGCGTGCTGAAGCGACGCTTCGACGCGGCAGTCGTTGGGGACATCAGGCTCTGCGCTCGATCCCCAGGGTGGATGTCGTCGCCGCTGGGTTTCCGTGCACGGATCTCAGCCAGGTGGGTCGGATGGCGGGGATCGATGGAGGCCAGTCGGGACTGATCAAGGAAGTGTTCCGGCTCATCGATGACGCCCCCCCGACATGGCTGGTCTTGGAGAACGTTCCGAACATGTTGAGCCTGCATAGCGGGTCGCCGATCGCGGCTGTCGTCGCGTGGCTCGAGGCGGACGGGTGGAACTGGGCCTACCGGACCGTGGACTCCCAGCACTTCGGCGTTCGTCAGAGGCGACGCAGGGTCTTCCTCGTGGCCTCACAGTCCGAGGATCCACGAACGGTACTGTTCGCGGACGAGACATCGCCGCCCTACGCGGTCGCCCACCGACATGCGGCGTACGGCTTCTACTGGACGGAAGGTAACCGCGGGCTCGGGTGGGGGCCCGGAGTCACCCCGACTCTCAAGGGCGGCTCGGCGGTCGGCATCGCCTCTCCTCCGGCCATATGGCGTCGTGATCGGGACGCCGGTCAAGCCATCAGTCGCCCCAGTATCGAAGTGGGGGAGCGGCTGCAGGGTTTTCGAGCTGGATGGACCTCGCAGGTCGACCGAGAGGGCATCCGCTGGAAGCTCGTCGGCAACGCCGTCACCGTACCGGTGGCGACGTGGCTGGGATCGCGCCTCGCGGAGCCGCGACCTCCCGCAGATGTCCCGAGTCGTCCGCTGCCTGTTGGCTCCCGGTGGCCCAGTGCTGCGGCGTCGATACTGGGCGCCCGCGAGGCCTGGAGCCTCAGTGAGCGACCGCTTGCCCGCCGACAGCGATCCACTCTCGACGGACTTCTCGACGAGCACGGCTGGGCTCCGCTGAGCCTCGGAGCCACCCTGGGGTTCACGACCCGCTTCAAGGCCAGCCGACTCAAGCAGCCCCCGGGGTTCGTGGAGGCACTCGACGCCCACATTGACGCGATGGCCTGAGACATGGCCGAACCGCGCGACGACGTAATCCGCCGACGGATGCAGCGACAGCGTCGGCGAGACACTACCCGCGAGCTCGAGATTCGCAGGGAACTGCACGCCCTCGGCTACCGCTTTCGGGTCGACTACCGAATGGAGCCGTCGCTGCGGTCTCGCGGTGACATCGTGTTCACCCGCCGCCGGTTGGTGGTCTTCATCGACGGATGCTTCTGGCACGGCTGCCCCGAGCACGCCACCCCGCCGAAAACGAACACCGAGTGGTGGACGGGGAAGCTAGCCGCGAACGTTGCCCGTGATCGCCGGGTAGACAGTGCACTCACTGCACTTGGGTGGAAGGTACTCCGCGTCTGGGAGCACGAGGCGCTCCAAAAGGCGGTGCATCGCATTCAGTGGGAAATCGAACAGTGCTAGTGGGGCTCTTCACAGATGAGGGTGTCAAGGGGTTTGGGGGACTGCTGAAGGTTCGGTTGACACCTGATCTGTGGGGCCGAGAAGGCTCCGCTGGGAGGATGTCAACATGCCTGCACACCCTCCGAAGGAGATCCGCGACGACGTGGTCGCGGTCGCCCGCAAGGGCGAGACTCGGATCGCCAAACTTGCCGCTGATTTCGGGATCTCCGAGTCGTGCCTGCGGAACTGGCTACGCCAGGGCGACGTCGAGGACAGCGTACGGCCCGGCACGACCGCGGCGGAGAATGCCGAGCTGAGACGGGCCAAGCGCAAGATCCGGCTCCTTGAGCAGGAGAACGAGGTGCTGCGCCGCGCTGCGGCGTACCTGTCGCAGGCGAACTTGCGGCTGGGTCAGTCCCCAAAATGACGCTTCTATGCCTGGTGTCAAGCACTGCAGGTCTGGAGTTGACGGAAGACTGCTCGGCAGACGTAGCGCTTTAGGCAGCGTCGGATCTCGCGGTTACTGCGTCCCTCGGCGCGGCGCCGGGCAGCGTACTCGCGGGTGGGCTGGTCGTAGCTCAGTCTGGTTCGGACGATGACGTCGAACGCGCGATTGAGTTGACGATCGCCGGACCGGGATAGGCGGTGCCGGGTTGTGTTGCCTGAGGACGCCGGTAGCGGGGCTATCTCGTCGAGGGCGGCGAAGGCTGCTTCGGACCGGATTCGTCCGTGGTGGGAGTAGGCACACACGATGATCGCCGCGGTGACCGGTCCGATGCCGGGTTGTGTTTGCAGACCAGGAGCCACTTCTTCGGCAAGCAGACGCAGCTCGTCATGGTTCTGGCGCAGGGCGGTGGTCTGCTCGAGCACGGCCACTGCCAGACGGCGAGCCTCTCGTCGTGCTACTGGCAACGGGTCGCGTGCCTGCAGCGCGCGGCCGGGACGCATGCGGCGATGGTGCGGATCTGCTGGTCGCTCCGTGGCTTCCGGGCGTCGATGCCCAAGTCGATGCTGCGCAGGAGCGCGGTCAGGGCATTGCGGTTAGCGGTTCGCTGCTGGTCGATGATCGAGCGGGATGCCAGCAGCACCCGTAACGCTGCACGCTTTCCGGCCTGCCGGGGCCGGGCCAGCTGGTTGTAGTCGCGGCCCAGGACAGACCTGGCAGCAGCCTCGGCATCCAGCACATCAGATTTGCCCGCGTGCGCATGGGTGGTGCGAGGCGCAGGACGGACCTCGGCGACGTCGAGGCCCTCGTCGGTGCGGGCTGTGGCGATGCCTGCACCGTAGGAGGAAGCCTTCGACGGCGGCCAGCACGCTGCCCTGAGTCCGACGTGCGATCCAGTTCACGGCGCGGGCGTTGCCGGCCCTACTGGTCGGGAAGGACGCCGTGTCGATGACGGCGCCACTGCGGGCGTAGAGGAGACAGTAGGTGTGGGTGCGCGCATGCGTGTCGATACCGACGACATGCTCGAACAACTCGGCGACGATGGTCATGAGATTCCTGTCAGGTTGAGCGGACAGTGGCCAGCCCGGTCCCCGTGGTGGTCGCTCAGAGACATATCTGTGATGAGTCACGCCCAGCCCAGAAGGGGTCGGGCGGACAGGCTTCTTATCAAGACATCTGGGCGTAGGGACCGCTCCTCGACCTGACCGTGGACATGTCATTTTCAAGACACCACTGGTGAGTAGGTCGCATGTACCCGGAGTCACACGGCAGGTCGAGAAGCAGCCTCTCAGCCGGCCACGGGCCAGCTATGACATTACAGACGTTCCCGCTGGTCCCGGATCTTGCCGACGACGGGATCCCAGTCGCGGTGACCTGCGGGCTGCCGGGGTTCTCCCGGCAAGCCTTCTACGCCTGGCAGACGAACCCCTCTATGACCTGTTTTCTTGGTGTTGATAACTTAGGTGCTCCACAAAGTTCATGGCGATGCTGACCCATTCATCCCTAAATGCCCCCTGGAGCACTAGGCGCCGGCCATCAGCTTGAACACCGGGAAGGCTGTTAATCCGTTTCTTTAGGGCGATGAACTTTCTGACAGAGTCGGCTTGACGCGTAGTCATCTCCCCTGAACCGTGCAGGAGAGTGTTCCGTACTTCAATCAGGATTTGGAAGGTTTGAACCGAGCGTTCGCCCCTGAGTGAAGGAATACCACTATGCTGCAACCAGGTCAAGCGCTTCTCCCACGAATTCTCCCTGTCGCGTCTCAGCGTGTCCAGTGCAACTTGGCCTAACGCGAAGTATGCCGGCGAGGCGCGTATCCGGGTCTCCAGAATTTCCATCGCGTACGCCTCGCCGGCTGCGCAGCTAAGCAGCAGAGTATTGGAGGCGGTTTGATCCTCTTCGCTGATTCCGCCCCTGCTCATGAGGGAGGCGAGGCGATCCTTAAAATCTTCGACTGGGTCACGCATTTTGCACGGCCCACTTGCTCGCCGCCCGATTCAGTGGCCCGTCATCCATGATATCTCGGGAGATGGACACATTCACCCTAGCAGCCGCGGCGGCTAGGACATGGGCGGTAACAGACGAAGCGCGCAGATAGGTGCGGCTCAGGTCGGTATGCGTCAGTAATTCATTTTTCGCACTTACCCACGCAGCCTCGGCCCGGACTACTTCATGCCTGTGTTCCAGCTGAGTCAGAAGCCACTCTTCCTGAACCGGGGTCAATTCCTCCGTTCTAGCTGCTAGAACGGAGAGAAGCCACAGTCTAAACCACGATGATTGACGACCTCCACTTAGTAATGAATCAAGCAAGTAATCATCGGCTTCCAATTCTTCGTTGTTAAACATATGAGCGACCATGTCAACATGATGCGGCGAGAAGAATGCAAACTCGGAGACTTCTTCCGCGTCTAGGAGTGCACGTGATGCCGCCAGTCGGAAAGAGAGTGGTGCGTATTGCTCGTAGAGACGTCCCTGCCCGACCACGTCTTTATCATCCGTTTCGCCTCTCTTTAGGGACAGCCATGTCCGGAAGAGTCGTAGCGCTCCTTCTTCATCCCAAGCAGGACCGAGCGATTGCAATCGTTCATAAGGGTTCAGAGCAAAATGTGCAGCTGGCTGAGACGGATCGGCGACGATATGGGCCTTCCAGAACTCGTAGTCCTGTCGCCGCCGCGCCTCTAATGTTTCTCGGCGGAATATTACTGTCTTCTGCTGTGACAGCACCAAACCATACGCGCGAGCCGCTTCCGTCAGCGCTTCAATTGCCTCATTGGCTGCCATCCAATCTGGGCTGAATATGCGGAAATCGTCTGCATAGGTAGTAACTTCTAGGTTGTTTAAACGGAGGCGTTTCCTTATGGCATGGATGTACAAGTCCGCCAGCTGGTCGCTTGACATGTTCATTTGGGGTAGGCCAACATTCGAGGGGTAAATGGCGTGCAGAAGTGAATCCAAGGATTCAATTTGTTTGCGTCGCGCGGGGGCTGCCTTGAGTAGTTCGTGCCGCAATAGGTCGTGTCGTACGTACTCGTAGCAGGAAGCAATGTCAGACTCAACAACATACTCGTAGCCTTCAGGTTGGTGATTTTTGAACATATCAAACGACCGTGGATCCCGCCTTGGGGCGATGTCCGAGAAGATGCTACAGAGGCCCGAATATGCGATGGCTGTACCGGGGTGCAGAAAAGTGAGGGGGCGGGGAGCGCCGCCGCTTCGCCTGGGTACGCTGATGATCTCGCTAGTGCTCACCATGTCGCCGCTTAGCGCGGCCATCGCTAGAGCCTCAAGCGGCTCGGAAGCATCAGTCAAGGAGTGATGCAGCGCCATGGGTGGCAACGCGGTGTCGATGCTTGACTGATAGGACCTGGCTGCTTCGACGAGTTCCTCGTGCATGACCGCCATTCGAACACAAAGCGGGGCGTTTCGCACTCATGCGTTCGTCGAGTTGGTCGCGCGCAGTCTCGTCCCCTCGACTGATGGTCCGCGGCGAAGGGGACTAAGCAGGCCACGCCTCGGAAGCCCTCCGTCCCCGGCTTCAGACGAACTGTCGTTCTCTACGGGTGCTTTCGGCCGCATAAGGAGGCAGACTGGGCTTGGCTATGCCCAGCCCCTCGTTCGAAAGGTCTGGCGGTCGGGCGCATCCATGTGTTGAGATATTCTTCCCGCCAAGATGGGCACAATAGGTAGGCCGCATCATGGCAAGCTGCTGAAGCTCGTGTCAGGCATCGCATGGACTATGCGCCGCGTCCAAGCAGGCGCCTCCAAGGTCTGGGCCGGCAGATCGGACAGCCCAACAGATGGTTGAGTCATCACCGGACGTCGTCACCTCGGAGCGCGGACCGCAGGAGCGCCGCTGCGCTCTCCCGGCTCACCGGCCGAGGATTAGAGTCCGGGATCGCCGCTGTCGCCAGCTCAGCAGCAAGCTCCACGTCGTCCTCGGTGAAGCCGATCCCGCCCAGCGAACCGGGCGCACCCACCTCTCGGGCGAAGTCCCACAACCTCGAGGCAGCGTGAGCGGTCCCCAGCGCCTCCGCGATGCGGGCCTCGGAGTCGGGGTCCGCGCCGGCGTTATAGGCCGCGACGTACGGCAGCACCACGGCATGGGTCGGGGCGTGGGGCAGGTTGAACGTCCCACCCAGGACGTGGCAGATCTTGTGGTGCATCCCGGCCCCCGCCGAGGCCAGGGCGACCCCCGAGAGGTAGGTGCCGTAGAGCACCTGCTCATGGGCGCGCACATCCGCCGGGCCAGCCCGGAGGCCGCGCAGCCCCGGCACCAGCGCGCGCATCCCCTCACCGGCCATGGCCCGGTTGATGGGGTCCGCCCGAGGGGCCCACAGGCTGTCCACGGCATGGGCCAGGGCGTTGAGTCCGGAGTGGACCGCGAGGTCGGTCGGCAGACCCAGGGTCAACGTCGCGTCGTAGACCACCACCCTCGGCAGCACCCGGAGGTCGGTCCCGGTGG
The DNA here is from genome assembly GCF_001942225.1 of Serinicoccus sp. CUA-874. Taxonomy (NCBI): domain Bacteria; kingdom Bacillati; phylum Actinomycetota; class Actinomycetes; order Micrococcales; family Ornithinimicrobiaceae; genus Serinicoccus; species Serinicoccus sp. CUA-874. Next base: position 140,836 of record NZ_MKJZ01000034.1, read on the forward strand.
TCTTGCGCTCGTCCTCGGTCATCCCCCAGATGTCGGTCGCCTCCGACCCCGAGAAGGTGGTGGGCACCGCGACGACCGGCAGCCCGGTGTCCCGGGCGACGATCTTGGCGAGCCCGGTGGCCGACCCGCCGCCGATGGCGACGACCGAGTCCGCGTCCACGTCCTGGGCCAGGGCGACCGCCTCGCGGGCCCGCTCCGCCGGCACGTGCTGGACGACCTCACCGATATGCCCCACGACGGCGAACTCCTCGGACACCTGGTCCACGACCTCGCCAGCATGTCCACCTCCCACGAGCAGCGGCCGTGAGGCGCCCAGGTCGCGCAGGGCCACGGCGATGTTCGCCGCGGCCGCCCCGGTGCCGAAGAGCACGCGCTGACCCAGGGTGGTGTGGTCGAACCTGATCTCCATACGATCCTCTCCCTCGTCCCGCACCGGCGGCGCGGTCATCGGTGTCCGGTGCCGCCCACGGTATGCCGCAGCAACCGGGCGGTGAGCTCGCCCGCCGTCGCGCTGACCTCGTGCTCCGCGCCCGGCTCGACGAGCGAGGTGAGGTGGGCGCCCATACCTCGCAGCCGGTCCTCGGTCTGCGCCATCCGGGTGCGGGGCACCCAGGGGTCGGCCTCGCACCCGGCCAGCAGGGCGGGCGTGCCGTCGAAGTCACCCGTGAACGACAGCTCCTCGCGCTCGGTCCCGACGTAACCACCGGTGAGGACGACGAGGCCGGCATACCTGGCGGGGTGCAGGAGCGCCCAGTGCGCGAGCAGGCAGGCGCCCTGGGAGAACCCGAGCAGCACCACCCTCTCCGGCGGCCACCCCGCCTCCACGAGGCGACCCACATGTTCGTCGACCGCCTCGAGCGACCAGGCGAGCCACGGGTCGTCGCCCGGCCGGTCCTCCATGAAGCCGTAGGGATACCAGCTCTGCCCGGCGGCGGCCGGCGCGAGCCACCGCAGACCCTCGACGTCCAGGCGCTCGGCGAGAGCGCGCATGTCGGCGGGGGACTGGGTGCGTCCGTGCACCGCGAGCACCGCGACCGGGGCATCCTCCTCGCCCCAGCACTCCACGCCCGCGGCCAGGTGAGGGTTCTCGCCGCCTTGCGGTCGTGCCGGAGCTGCGGAGCTGGTCACACCTCGATCGGTTCGAGCTGGCCCATGATGTGGCTGCGCTCGGACTCGAACTGCGGCGGCAGCATGAAGGCCTGGCCGAGCTCCTCGGGCGACTCGTCGCAGTCCCAGCCGCCCTCGTTGTGCGTGACGGCCAGCTCGAAGAGGGCGCCACCGGGCATCCGGACGTAGTGGGACTTGAAGTAGGTGCGGTCCTTCAGCTCGGAGATGTCGGTGTAGCCGGCACCCTCGATGTCGAACTTGACCTGCTCCTGGTTCTCCAGGTCGCCGAGGTTCCAGGCGAAGTGGTGGTAGGTGCCCGCGCCGTAGCGCCAGGTGCCCTGGTCGTCGGTGCGGTTGCCGCGCAGCTCGACCCAGTTGCCGTGCTTGGCGTCGCCGACCCGGAACCGGGCCAGGTCACCCTCCTCCTCGACGTCCCCCGCGAGGAAGAACGCCTCCTGGCCGAAGTCGACCGAGCGGTCCTGGTCGTAGACGTGGATGCCGATGCCGTGGATGCCGTAGACCGCGTGCTCGCGGGTCACCCCGTGGGCCTGGTGGCCGACGCGGGGGTCGTCGTCGCTCTCGACGAGCTGGTACTCGATGCCGGACGGGTGCGCGAAGGCGAGCCGGCGGGCGCCGAAGACCTCGACCGAGGTGCTGTCGACCTCGTGGTCGGCGAGCCGCTTCGCCCACCAGTCGAGCGACCCGTGGGGCACCGCGAGCAGCACCTCGCGGGCCTGGTTGGTGCCGCGGCTGCCGTAGAGGTTGGCCTGCGCCCACGGGAACGTCGTGATCACCGAGGACGGGTCGCCGTTCGCGTTGGAGTAGTAGAGGTGGTAGACGGGCTTGGAGCCGTCGTAGAGCACGGTCTTCTTGATGAAGCGCATGCCCAGCACCTTGGTGTGGAAGTCGACGTCCTCCTGGGCGCCGGCGACCGAGAGCGTGACGTGGTGGGAGCCGTTGATGTACGTCATGGGGCGAATCTCCTTTGATGAGCACCCAGAGTGGTGACCGACCCGATCGTCGGTTCTCGGACGCTAGCACTCGCGGTCTTGTCGGACAATAGTTGCCAAGAAGAAAGTTCTTGTCCGTTCTGTGACCGCGTGTGTTGGCAGGGGCGGGTATGTTTCCACCATGACTGCAGCCACGACGCACCGGGAGGTCGCCGCGACCGAGGCGGCGCCGACGTCCCAGTCGGGACGGGTCCACCAGGAGCTGAGCCGGCAGATCCTCGACCACCAGCTGGCGCCCGGGCAGCGCCTCATCGAGCGCGAGCTCATCGACCGCTTCGAGGTGTCCCGGGCGACCGTGCGCGAGACGCTGCGCCAGCTGTCCGCCGAGGGGCTCGTCCAGATCCAGCCGCGGCGTGGGGCCGTGGTGCGGGCCATCGACACCGACGAGGCGAGGGACCTCTACCGGTTGCGCGGTGCGATCGAGGGGTTGCTCGTCGAGTGCTTCGTCGAGCGCGCCGGTGTCGCCGACGTGCAGCGGCTGCAGGAGGCCGTCGACGCGCTGGAGGGCGCGGTCGAGGCTGGGCTGCCGGCCTCGGAGGTGATGCGGGTCCGTGACGGCTTCTACGAGGCATTGTTCGACGGTGCATCGAGCTCGGTGATGCGCGAGGAGCTGGGGGTGGTCCAGGCGCGGGTGCGGGTCCTGTGCGTCTCGAGCCTGTCTGAGTCCGGTCGCGGCGCGACGGCGGTCCGCGAGCTGCGGGCGGTGACCCAGGCGATCATCGAGGCCGACGGTCCGCGCGCAGCCGCACTGATGCGCGAGCACATCGCCTTCGCGGCTGCCGCCACGCTGCGCACCTTGCCTCGTCCCGACTGAGGTCGCGGGTCCGACCGGTCGTGGAGGGCCCAGATGCTCAGGCGAGCCAGGGATCGACGAGCTGGATGCCGGTCAGTTCGAAGTCCCTGGTGTTGCGCGTCGCGCAAGTCGCGGCGTGCGCTCGGCAGATTGCCGCGATCTGAGTGTCAGCCGTGCTGATCGGCAACCCCGCTTGTTCTCGTACCGCGAGCACGTCTGCGTAGTGATCTGCGGCTACGTCATCGAAGGCCAGGACGGCGCTGGTCCCGCGGTAGGGCCGGAGCGCTTGCTCGAGCTGGCTGCCCAGCGCCGTCTTGCGCCGGCCGTCCGGCAGGCAACGCACGCCAGCGAGCAGCTCAGCAAGAGTGATCGACGTGATGGCGACCTCACCCGTGATCGTCTGCAACCACGTCAGGACACGCCCGTCAGGCTGCGGCCGGAGCACCTCGGACAGGACGTTGGTGTCGAGGACGATCACCCGAGATCTGCCGCTCGGGCACGATCGGTGCGCTCGGGGACCGGGAGATTCTCGATGCCGCCAACTTCCTGCGCGGCCCAGAACAGTGCGAGTCCGACGTTGGGGTGTTGTGTGCCTCTCGTGAGGATGTGACGGGCTTCGGCCTCCATCGACCGGCCGTGCTCCCTCGCCTGAGCGGCCAGCCGCTCCTTCACGGACTGGTCAAGGCCTCGGATGACGATCGATGCCATGGTGCCCTCCTGTCGTAGAGATATCATCGACGATATCATTGGCCTGGGTCGGACGGCAGCACTCCACGGGCACCTGTAGGGTCGCGACCACCGTGACCGCACTCGACGAGGAGTCCACCATGCCGATCGACAACCCCTTCTACACGCCCGAGGTGCAGGGCGCATACGACCTGCACTCACTCGGCTCCTTCGAGCTCGAGGAGGGAGGTGTCATCCCGGACCTGGAGCTCGCGGTCGCCACCTTCGGCGAGCTCAACGAGGCCAAGGACAACGCGATCCTCATCCCGACCTGGTTCTCCGGCACCCACCAGACGTGGGAGCTGGCCTACATCGGCGAGGGCCGCGCGCTGGACCCGTCGAGGTATTTCATCGTCGTCGTCAACCAGATCGGCAATGGCCTCTCGACCTCCCCGCACACCGCCGACGGCGAGATCGCCATGGCCGGCTTCCCGCAGGTGCGCATCGGCGACGATGTCCGCGCGCAGGAGCAGCTGCTGCGCGAGGTCTTCGGCATCGACCGGCTCGCCCTCGTCGTGGGCGGGTCGATGGGTGCCCAGCAGACGTGGGAGTGGGCGGTCCGCTTCCCGGACAAGGTGCAGCGGGCAGCCATGATCGCCGGCACCGCGCAGAACACCCCGCACGACTTCCTCTTCACCCAGACGCTCATGGACGCGATCACCTCCGACCCGGGCTGGAACGGCGGCGACTACGCCTCACCGGCCGACGTCGCTGACGGGCTGCACCGGCACGCCGACATCTGGGCGGTGGTGGGTCTGTCCACGGAGTTCTGGCGCTCCGAGTTCTGGCGCAACATCGAGCTGCCGGACGTCACCTGGGACACCTTCGAGGAGTTCCGCGACCGCTTCCTGCGGCCGACCTTCGGGGCCATGGACCCCAATGCGCTGCTGAGCATGGCGTGGAAGTGGCAGCGCGGCGACGTCGCGCGGCATACCGGTGGTGACCTCGCGGCCGCGCTCGGCCGCATCACCGCGAAGACCTTCGTGATGCCGATCGATGAGGACATGTTCTTCCCGCCGCGCGACTGCGCGCGCGAGCAGGAGCTCGTGCCGGGCAGCGAGTTGCGCACCCTGCACTCGATCGCCGGCCACTTCGGGCTCTTCGGGTTCGAGGAGTCCTACCTCGCCGAGGTCGACCAGCACCTCGGCGAGCTGCTCGCGGCCGACGTCTGAGGTCACGCAGAACGGTCACAGGTGAGTTGACACCTCCGCCACGGAGGGGGTTTGTCAGAGCCGGCTCGTACACTTGTTCGTATGAAGTCAGGGTGGGGGAGCGAGGCGGGCGGCGGTCACGCCGAGGGCACGTCCGCGCTGCTGGCTGGTCTGGCTGACTCCCTCGACCGCTCGGCGACGGCGCTCGCGTCGCCGGCTCTCCTGCAGGAGAGCGAGCTGGGCGACGTGCTGGGCGCGCTCGACCGGGTGGCAGCCCGGACCCACGCGTTGCTCGTCGCGGTGGCGCGCGAAGGGCTGGCGCGAGGGTTGCATCAGGAGGCCGGTTTTTCCGACGTCGACTGGGTCCGGCTGGTATGCCCGGGGCTCGCCTCGCGCACCGCGATCGAGGTCGCGATGGTCGCCCGTGCCGCGCAGCAGCGGGTGCACGCGCCGCTCGCGGACGCCGTCCAGGACGGGTCGGTACCGGTGCACCGGGCGGCGCAGGTGCTGCGGGCGCTGACGAGGATCCGCCCGGCCCTCGGGGAGGCCGAGTACGCCCAGGCCACCGACCTGCTGACCGCGGCCGCGGCGCGTGAGGAGTTCGACGACAAGGACCTGGGCAGGATCACGTCCAAGCTCGTGGCGACCTGCCTGTCCGAGAAGGAACAGATCGCCCGCGCCCAGGCCAAGCATGAGCTTCGTGACGTGCACGAGTCGTCGCTGGCCGACGGTTCGCTGCGCCGGTTCGTGCTGACTGTGGGCAGCGACGCCGACTACGAGGCCATCAAGGCGGTGCTCATGTCGCCGCTGGCCGCGCCGGTACCGGCCAAGGATCCGGGCCAGTGTGGTGTCACGGGGGTGGCCGAGGGTGGTGTGGTGGACCCCGCGGGGGGTGGTGCCACGCTGGCGGAACTGGACCTGCGCACCGCGGGTCAACGGCGCTACGACGCGTTCATGGCGGTCTTCCGCCGTGGCGTGGCGGGCACGCAGGGTCAGCCCACCACCCCGAAGGCGCAGGTCATGGTGACCATCGGGCTGCAGGAGCTGCGCGGCGCCCTCGCAGGTGATGGGCGCACGGTGCACGAGGGCACGGTGCCGGCCCACGAGGTGCGACAGCTGGCCTGCGAGGCCGATATCATCCCGGTTGTGCTGGGCGAGGCGGGGCAGATCCTCGACCTCGGTCGCGCCAAGAGGCTGGTCACCCCTGGTCAGCGACGAGCGTTGGCGCACCGGGACGGCGGGTGCACCTTCCCCGGGTGTCACGTGCCCGCGACGTGGTGCGATGCGCACCACGTGGTGCACTGGGCCCGTGGTGGTCGCTCGGACCTGGGCAACTACGCGTTGCTCTGTCCGCGGCACCACACCTGGGTGCACCAGCACGACACGGGCGCGACGTCGACGAGACCGGGGTCCGGTGGCGGCTGCGATGACCCCGCCCCGCACCCGGCCCGGGCGGGCCGGGCCGTCGGGCTGTGCGTCGGGACTCCGGGGCGCACGAGGAAGTGTCGTCGCCGGCCACAGCAAGGATCCCCGGGCTGACGAGGGCTCAGCCGATGGGGTCGGTCGTGGCAGCCGCAGGACCGGTGATCTCTGGAAGGTCCGGGAGGGACTCCCGCGTCGTCCTTCGAAGCATGACTGGTCCATCCCAGATGTCTGGGATGGCGGTGCCCGCCTCAGCACTGCCAGGGTCGGCATCACGCCCGACGATGCCGGGCGGCAGGCGGCAGGGACCTACCGACACCCAGGAGATCGATCGTGAACCCAGGAACGAGGCGACGAGAGGGCCGAAGCGACCTTCGACCCTGCCGAGGAACCCGCCGGACAGGTCGTTCGTCGGTCGCCTGGGTGGCAATGGTCGCGGGTGTTGCGGTGCTGTCGGCCTGCTCCGGCAGCGACGCCGACTCGGCGACGGACGACGGAACCAGTCAGGCGACCGAACAAGAGGACGCCGCAGCGCAGGAGGCCGACGAAGCGGGCGCAGGTAGTGAGGAGGAGGGCACCCAGGAGCAGGACAGCCAGGAGGGGGACGCCCAGGCGTCGTCAGAGGACACCGAGGCAGACCCGTCCGGCGGGATGAAGCCTGCGGGGGCAGACCCGGGTGAGGAGTCACTCGAGGTGCTGCTGGCCGACGCGCAGGCTCTCTGTGACGCCTTGGACGAGCAGGAGCTACGCCCGGTGGTGGACGACTTCGTCGAGCTGCGCGCCGACGAGGTGACCGAGGTCGACAGCCTGTGCTCTCTGCGCGACGAGCGTTTCGAGGTGGCACGCGTCTGGGTCCAGGCGGACTGGAGCGAGCGGGAGTTCCTTCAGAGCATGGCCGCGGACCCCTACGAGCCCTGCGAGATCTCCGGACGCCCAGCCGTCTGCCAGAGCCACGAGGGGGACCCGGAGCTGGCCAACGGCTGGCCACGCGTCGCCATCCAGGTCGGGAGCATGGGTGTCGAGACCCAGGCGGCCGACCCGGCGGTGGCCCGAGAGGTCGCCGCGACGGTGCTCGACGACGTGCTGGCGCAGCCGGAGTAGCCCCACTAGCCTGGAGCGATGGCGCGCAGACGGCGAGCGACGCTGGAGCGGTCCCGGCGACAGGTGGCTGGCCTCGCCGAAGACGGTCTGCGGTGGGGGGACTTCGCCGCGGCCGCGCAGGAGGTCATCGACGGCATCGTCCCGCACGACGCCGCCGTGCTCGCGTTGGTCGACCCGGTGTCCGGCATCCTCACCGACACCTTTCGCACGGGGCTGGACGACTCGCTGGACGAGCTCTTCATCAGGCTCGAGCTCACCCACCCCGACCCCATCACCATGACGACCCTGACCGGTCGCCCGGACGGGGTGGGCATCCTCGCCGACCACGTCCCTGCGGGTCTGCACAGCACCCCCCGGGTGCGGGAGCTGCTGGCCCCCCACTTCGACCTCGAGCACGAGATGCGTTCGGTGGTGCGGTCCGGCGGCAGCATGGTGGCCGCGTGCGGGCTCTACCGCGCACCTCACCGACCCGGGTTCACCGCCGATGAGGCAGCCACGCTGAGTGCGTTCGAGGACCTGCTGGCCGCCGGAGTGCGTGCGTCGGCTGCCGCCGCTGCTGGTGTCGCGGGTGTTGCGCGCGCGGCACCGGGCGTCGAGGAGGCCCAGGCCTCGGTGCTCGTGGTGGAAGCGGAGGGTCGGGCGAGCGGGACCACCGCGACGGCACAGGCATACCTCGACCAGCTGGGAGGGGGACCCGGCGGGACGCTGCCCGCACCCGTGCGGATGGTCGCCGAGGCCTCTCGCCTGCGTCAGGCCGGTCACATGGTCTCGCCCTTCGTTCGCGCCCGCACCCGTACCGGCCGGTGGCTGATGCTCCGAGCGGCGCCGCTGAGCGGTGACCCGGGCTCGGACCGGACGGTGGTCACGGTCGAGCCCGCCAGCGCCGAGCACACCATGGAGCTGGACCTCGACCTGTATGACGTGACTCCCCGGGAACGGATGGTGGTGCGCGAGGTGGTCGCGGGGGCTGGGACGACGGCCATGGCCCATCGCCTGGCCATCAGCGCCTACACCGTCCAGGATCACCTCAAGTCGGTTTTCAGAAAGGTAGGGGTCCGCAGCCGGCGTGAGCTCGTCCACGTGCTCACCCACCCTTGTGCGCAGGGTCCGGTCATCGGCCTCGGCCTCGGTGCCACTGTCCGGAAGGAGATGCTGCGAGCCAGGACGTAGATTGAGGTCCATGACCCATGATTCCGACCAGGGCGGCACCGTCTCCGAGGGTGGCTCCGGCTCCCTCAACGAGGAGACCATCCGCGGGGGCGCCGACGCCGTCCCCGAGACCCCGGACACCAACGACACCGGCCCCGACGACGCCACGGCTGAGGACAAGCACGGCGACAAGGCGGAGGGCGATGCGACGGCCGCTCACGGTCGACAGAGCACCGTCGAGGACCGCGGGCGCTGACCCGGACCTGACGGCCAGGACGACCCACGCCTCACCACCCGCACCTGAGGACCAGGACCTGGCATGAGCCGTATCTTCAGCGTCATGGTCGCCTCGGTCTACCCGCACTACGTGACCAAGGCCGAGCGCAAGGGGCGGACCGAGGCCGAGGTGCGCGAGGTATTCGGGTGGTTGACCGGGTTCGACGACGCCGGGCTGAGCCGGCACCTGGCCGATGGGACGACCTTCGAGGACTTCTTCGCCGCCGCGGACCTCAACCCGCGCGTGGACCAGATCACCGGCTCGGTGTGCGGTGTCAAGGTCCAGGAGGTCGAGGACCCGGTTGATGGGGCAGATCAGCTACCTGGACAAGTTCGTCGACGAGCTGGCCAAGGGACGCCCGATGATCAAGGTGCTGAGGTCCTGACGTCGACGCCCCGTCCTGCTCCGGGCGAGCCAGGGACGGGATCCGAGCGTTAGGTGGTCCTGAGATGGTCGCCTGGCGCCCGGGGCGGCATACCTGTGTCTGTCAGGCGACGGTGAGGGTGACCTCGATGTTGCCGCGGGTGGCGTTGGAGTAGGGGCAGACCTGGTGCGCCTGCTCGACGAGCTTCTCGGCATCGGCGCGCTCGACGTGGGGGAGCGTCACCTCCAGACCGACGGCCAGGCCGAAGCCGCCCTCCCCGTTGGGGCCGATCGCGACATCGGCGACCACCTCGGAGTCGGTCACGTCGGCGCCGGAGCGCTTCGCGACGCCGCGCAGCGCGGAGTGGAAGCACGCGGCATACCCGGCGGCGAAGAGCTGCTCGGGGTTCGTCGCGCCTCCCGGGCCGCCCATCTCCTTCGGGGCGCGGACGTCGGCGGCGAGGATGCCGTCGCTGGACTCGATGCGGCCGTTGCGGCCGTCTCCGGTGGCGAGGGCGGTGGCGGTGTAGAGAGTTTCCATGCGCGCAACTCTATTGCGCGCAATCAAATGGCGCAAACGGGTAGACTGGTCGCATGGACGGCTACCCCCAGCTCGCGCTCGACCAGCAGCTCTGCCTGCCGCTCTACGCCGCCTCCCGGGCCGTGACCCGGCGGTATGCCGAGCTGCTCGCCGACGTCGGGCTGACGTACCCGCAGTACCTCACGCTCCTGGCCCTCTGGGACGCGCAGGAGCCGCCGAGCGTGCGCGAGCTCGGCAGCCGGCTGCACCTGGACTCCGGCACGCTCACCCCGCTGCTCAAGCGGATGGAGACCGCGGGCCTCGTCCGGCGGGTGCGCGACGAGCGCGACGAGCGGCGCGTCCTGGTCTCGGTGACCGACCGCGGGTGGTCGCTGCGCGAGCGCGTGGCCGACGTGCCGGAGCGGCTCGCCGGGGGGATGGGGATGACCGAGGCGCAGCGCCGTGATCTGCGGTCGTTGCTGGGCCAGGTGATCGAGTCGCTGGAGGGTGGGCGGCCGGAGGCCAGCTGAGCCGCGAGCGGGGACGGGTGAAGGAGCGGCAGCTGGCAAGACTGACCCGGGTCGGCCGGATCAGGCGACGATCTCTGTCGTGTCCTCGAGAGCCGTGTCGTCGAAAGCCGGGTGCCGGCTGCCGACCTCGCGCGCCACGGCCAGGTGACCGCCGAGGTATGCCGCCACGCCGGACGCCCCGGCACCACCGAGTGCGAGCAGGGCACCGAGCCGGTGGTGACCGCTGCGGCGCGCGAGCCAGGACGCGGCATACGCGCTGGCGGCGAGGCCGTTGCCGGTTGCGTGCACTAGGCCGACCCGCTTGTCGCGGGGACCGGTCTCCGACCACTCCGCCCACCCCGACCAGGCCGTGGGCCCCGCGGTGAGCAGCCCCAGGCCCACCAAGCGCTGCGCCGCCGGTGCGGAGCCTGGCCCGCCGACGACGTCCAGGACGGTCGCCGAGGTCCACGACCCCATGGTGATGTCGGTGAGCAGCGGGTGCAGGGCGTGCCCGAGCCACTCGCCGCGCAGCACCCAACCGGTGGTGCCGGACCCGAAGAGGGAGGTGATGGTCGGCTCGACGGCGCTCACCGCGCCGTCCAGCGCCTCGGTCTGTTCCAGGCGCCGGGTCCAGCGGACGACGGCGGGGACGGGCTGGGACTGGGTCTGCTCCATCGATCCATGGTGCGCCCGCGCGCGCGGGCCCGCACCTCGAGGCGGAGGGTGTGCCGCCGCGGGCACGGGTCCGGAAGCGAGGTCGTCAGGGGACGAGGCGCCCCCGGAGCAGCGCGCGGAAGTAGAGGAGGGGCTCGACGTAGCGGTCGAAGAGCCACAGCGCGCGGCGCGGGACGCTCAGGTCGACCAGACATGTCGTCGGTGCCTGCGCGCCGGTCCGGTCGAACTCGGCGAGCAGCAGCCGGCGCCGGTCGAGCGTGACGGGGACGATGGTGTAGCCGTCGTAGCGACGCAGCGGCCGCCCCAACCGGCTGCGCGCGATGTTGTCGGCCAGCACCTCCACCTGTCGGCGCAGCGCGCCCCCGGACGGCCGGGTGTCGAGCGCCGCGGCGTCGCCCAGGCTCCAGACCCGTGGTGCCGAGCGGTGGGCCATGGTCTCCGGGTCGACGTCGATCTGCCCGGACGCCGGGTCGACGTCGATCTGCCCGGACGCTCCCTCTCGGGCGAGCGGCTCCAGCCACCCCCGGCCCCGGTAGGGCGGCACCACGAAGGCGCGGTCGACCTCGTCGAGCACCGTGGGAGTCGGCCCGTCCACCGTCACCGTCCGCTGCCGGTGGTCCACCGAGGCCACCGTGCTCTCGCGGTGCACGCTGACCCCCAGCTCGCCGAGCTGTGCCTCCAGGCGGTCGTCCACGAACGGCAGCCCCAGGACCCCGGTGAACGGCGTCACGAGGTGCACGTCCAGGTCGCCCAGCACACCGCGCCGGCGCCACTCGTCGCACGCCAGGAAGAGCGGCTTGAGCGCCGTTCCGCCGCAGGGGGAGGGCTCGGGCGGGAGCGAGAAGACGACCCGGCCGCGCGACATACCCTGCACGGCATCCCACACGGCCGGCGCCTGCGACTCCAGGTGGGCGGTCAGCGACCAGCCCGCCGTCATCGCCTCCGCCAGCCCGGGTACGGCGTCGAGGTCCTCCTCCATGCCAGGGGCCAGCACCAAATCGCCGTAACCCACCCGAGCACCGTCGGACAGCTCGACCTCGCGCTCGTCGGTGTGCACGGCCACCGCGCTGTCGCGGATCCAGGTGCAACCCGCCGGGATGACCGAGGCGGTGCTGCGCGTCAGCTCGCTCATCGTGGCCTGCCCTCCGGCGACGTAGTTGAGCAGCGGGCGGAACAGGTGCGGCCGGTCCGGCGACACGATGGCGACGTCCTTCGCGCCGACCCGCAGCAGCCGCGCCGCCAGGGAGACGCCGGCGTTGCCGGCTCCGACGACGACGACGTCGTGGCGTGCCATGGTGCTCCCCTCGGTCGGTGCTTCGTCTCGTCAGACTATCCGCGGCGCGGGTGGGCCGAGACCGCAACGAGCCTGCGCAGCGCCCACCGCGCGACCGGGCGGTAGAGCAGGACGACCGGCAACGGCCCCTGCAGCACGAGCCCGGCGTGGGTGTCCTTCTGGCACGCGTCGAGGGTGTGGAGCAGCTGCAGGCTGACGCCCAGCGCGCGGACCTCCCATGACCAGCGCCGGGCCGCCTCGTCGACGGCCTTGACCACGAAGTCGCCCGCACCCCCACGGGTCCGAGCACCACCCCGGTCAGCCCGGGGTGCAGCCGCCTGTCCACACCGCTCGCCTCGATCTCGACGGCGCGCAGGTGGGGCGCCCAGGAGGACCACCGGTCGGGGTCGGCATACCGCTCCCACGCCTCGTCGACCGGCAGCGGCCCGCTGGCGTGGATCCAGCGCTGTGCGTCAGGCACCCGACGACGGGGGCAGGGCGCAGGCGGCGGTGCCGCCGGGCAGCCGACCACGGTTCGCAGCGACCAGCCGGTATACCGCTGCCCCCGGGACCTCCATGACGCGCGAGTCGAGCGCGGCGCCGATCAGCCGCCACGGCTGCGGCGAGCGCAGCAGGACCTGCGCCCACGCGTGGTGGCCGTAGGCGATCGTGCCGTCCTCGAGCACCACCGGCATCTCCAGGCCGGCACGGTCCTCGTCGACCCCGAGAGCCGCCAGGTCGTGGGACTGCAACGAGGACACCTCGACCTGCGCCCCGAGCCGCGGGATCCACCCGGCGGCGCGGGTGCAGAAGCCGCAGTCGGCGTCGTAGAGCACGAGGGCGACGGCTCGGGTGGCTCCGGCGGCGGTCATGGAAACATTCTCTCGCAGCGCACCTACGAGTGCGAGCGCGAGCGGAGGTGGGCTCTGGTGATCCTGCGTCTCCGGTCGCTGACCGTCATCGCGCTGGTGCTCGCGATCTGGCTCCTGGGCACCGGTCGACGCGGCCAGCCGCAGACGGTCACCTACGGCCCTCCCACGACCACTACCACCCGGCACGCCGAGGCGATGGCAGCGGCCCGCGAGCAGCTCCCGGACGACACCGACCTGCCCGTGGACCTGCTGACGTCGCTGATGCGAGCGCGACCGAAGGACGTCGGCGGCGGGGGAGGGTGAGGGACCTGGTGTCGGCCCCCTGCATGAGGAGCCCCAGGAGCAGCACGACGAGACCGGCCGCGCCGGTGAACCCCAGGTGCTCGTCGAGCACCGCGATCCCGAGGGCCGTGGCGACCAGTGGCTCGGCCAGCATGAGGGTCGCGACCGAGGCGGTGGGCAGGGTGGCCAGCCCGCGGGCGAAGAGCACATACCCCGTGGTCGTCGTCACTAGCCCGAGGTAGAGCGCCAGACCCATCCCCCGGGCACCGGCCAGCCAGTCGGTCGGCAGGGCCAGCAGGACGGGCACCAGCAGCGCACCCCCGAGCCCGAAGGCTCCCGCCATCACCGTGACGGGGGCGTGCCCCTCGCGAAGCTGCTGCTTGGCGAGCACCGTGTAGCCGGCGTAGGCGGCCGCCGCGACCAGGGCAGCGGCGACGCCGGTCACGGAGAAGGCGGCGGACGACTCGACCCCACCCACGAGCAGCACGAGCCCCGACACGCAGACGCCCGTCGCGACCAGCCACGCCCTCGTGGGACGCTCGCCCAGCAGCACCAGCGCCAGCACGCCCGCGAGCACAGGTCCGGTCCCGATCGTCACCAGCGTGCCGACAGCCACGCCGGTCTGCCCCACCGCGACGAAGAAGCACAGCTGGTATGCCGCGGTGCACACCCCGGCGACCAGCCCGGCACGGGTGCGCCACAGCGCCAGCACGTCGCCGAACCTCGCCCCCATGAGGGGCAGCAGGGCGAGCAGGCCGAGGCCGCCCACGACCAGTCGAGCGGCCCGACCGCGAGCGGCGTCGTGCCCGCAGGTCCGAGGGCCTGTGCCGTCCCCGTGGTGCCGAACAAGGCTGCGGCCAGGAGGACCGCCAGCGGCCCGGCCGTCCTCACGCGCCGACCAGCTGGGCCGCGATCTCCCGGGCCTCGCCCAACGGGCCGAGGTCCCCCTCCAGCCCCGCACGGGCCATCGAGCCCTCGAGGAGGAAGCTGAGGTGGACCGCCAGCGCGTGCGCCTGTGCCGGGTCCAGGACCGTGACGAGCTGCTCCTCGACCAGGTCCTGCACCTGACGCTTGTGCTCGCGCACGACAGCGCGCCCGGGGTCGCCGTCGGCGAGCTCGGCCGCCGCGTTGAGCAGACCGCATCCGCGAAAGCCGGTGGTCCGCGACGTCGCGGCGTGGTCGGCATACGCGTCGAAGACCGCCAGCACCCGCTCCTGTGGCGTCCTCGTCGGCGCGAGCCGGACGGCATACAGGTCCAGCCACTCCTCGTGCCGCCGCTGCAGGTATGCCTCGACCAGGTCCGCCTTGGACGCGAAGTTGTTGTAGAGGCTCATCTTGGCCACGCCGGCGTCCGCGGTGATCGCGTCGATGCCGGTCGCGGCGACGCCGGCGCTGTAGAAGCGTGCGGCGGCAGCCTCAAGCAGGCGCTCTTGCGCGCTGGGGCGGGTGGGGGACTGGGGGGACATGGGTGACCTCCTGGGATGAGGTAGATCAGTCTACCTAATCACTGACGTGGGAGGTCGGCTACCGCGGCTCCTGCCGCTTCGTCGACGAGTTCAGCGACGCGCTGCAGCTCATGGCGTCCGGCGTCGACGTCGGGCCCGCTCGTGACGCACAGCTTTCCCCTTCGCCGACGCCGTCGAGGCCTTCGCCGTCGCCGCCGACCGGGGCACCGGCTCGAGCAAGGTCATGCTCGAGCCGACGACCGCCGATCGGACCGACGGGCGTCCTCCACCTGGCCGTCCGCGCTGACCGGGTGCTCGTCGATCGCCTCGGCCGTGGCGGTCGGGGTGGGCGCCCCGGTCGGGCGCGGGTCGAGGTGAACGCCGGCGATCATGCAGCGCACCGACCCGCCGGCCAGCTCGATGGTGGGGATGTCGACCGAGACGACCTCGCAGGAGCGCTCGATGACGGTCAGCTGCTCGCCGGTGAGGCTGCGCCGGGCGCGGCCCGACATCGCCATGATGTGGCGCTTGCGCCCCTCGGGCGTCCGCCCGCACAGCTCGACGGCGTTGCCGGCGAACTCGCGGACCTGCTCCTCGCTGAGCTCGACGATCTCGCGCCCGGTGACCTCCAGTCGCTCGCGCACCTCGCGCCGCCGCTGCTCGTCGGCGATGAGGTCCAGCGCGACGAGCGCGACCTCGGTGCCGATGCAGGCGATGACGTTGGTGTGGTAGACCGGCACCCCTCCGGCGTCGACCGCGTCGAAGGGCATCGGCTCGTAGTTGAAGTCGCTGCAGAAGCGCTCCAGCACGTGCGTGTCGGCGCGGTGGCTGACCGCGGTGTAGGCGACCCGCGAGACGTGGTCGAGCACCATCGCCCCGGTGCCCTCGAGGAAGATCCCGTCCGGCTCCAGCCCGGAGTAGTCGACGATCGTCTGCAGCCGGTAGTCCGCCTTGAGCATCTCCAGGATGTCGCCGCGCCGCTCGTGCCGGCGGTTCGAGGCATACATCGGGTAGACCGCGACGTAGCCGCCCGGATGGGTCGAGAGCCAGTTGTTGGGGAAGACGCTGTCCGGGCGGGTGTGGTCGGAGTCGCCGAAGACGTGGACCCGCACCCCGGCGTCGCGCAGCGCCTGCGCCACCGCGTCCATCTCCGCCAGGGCCGCCGCCGAGGTGGCCTCCGTCGACTGCCCGACGGGCACGTCGTGCTGGAAGGCGTTGTCCGCGGCGGTGGCCGGGTTGGGCACGAACTTCTCGGCGCGGATGAGGATGACAGCAGAGGGGGCCTGTGCACTCACGCGAGGCAATGTAGAGCATCGGCCCGGGCTGCCGGAAAGTTCCTCGGCCCGGCTGTCGATCTGCACCCCGCTCGTCCGACATGCTGGTGAGGTCGCGCACGGCGGCCCGTGATCGAAGGAGACCCCACATGAAGTACCTCGTGCTGCTCATGGCCGACGGCGAGCTGCCCGCCTGGTCGACGATGTCGGAGGAGGACCAGGCGGCGATGATGGGCCGATTCGAGGCCTTCGACCGGGCCTGCGAGGCCCGGGACGGGGTCGAGATCCTCGCCGGGGAGGCGCTCGGCGACGGCGACATGTCGACGACGGTCCGCACCCGTGGCGGCGAGCGTCAGCTCACCGACGGCCCCTACGCCGAGGCCGTCGAGCAGCTCGGCGGCTTCTACCTGCTCCAGGCTCCTGACCTCGACGTCGTCCTCGAGCTGCTCACCGAGCTGCCGGCCTACGACATGCAGGTCAGCCCGGTGGTCGACCCGGTCTGACCGGTATGCCCGACGAGCTGGACCGCGTGGTGCGCGAGGAGTGGGGCGCCCTGGTGGCCCTGCTCCTCGCGCGCTTCCGCCGGCTCGACCTCGTCGAGGACGCGCTCGGGGACGCCGTCGAGGCCGCTGCCCGTCGCTGGCCGGTCGACGGCGTGCCCGACAACCCGGCCGGATGGCTGCAGACGGTCGCCCGACGCCGGGTGGTCGACCGGCTGCGCTCCGAGGCGATGGCCCACCGCCGGCATACCCTCCTCGCCACCGACCTGGACCGTCGTCCGTCCTCGGCGATGGCCGACCCCGGTGACCTCGTCGAGGACGATCTGCTGCGGCTGGTGCTGATGTGCACCCACCCGGCACTGTCCCCGGAGGCGGCGAGCGCCCTCGCGTTGCGGCTCGTCCTCGGGGTCGGCACCTACGACATCGCCCGGCTCTTCCTCGTGCCCGAGCCCACCATGGCGGCGCGGCTCACCCGGGCGAAGAAGAAGATCGTCGCCGCGGGCATCCCGTTCGCGATACCCGACCTGGAGGCGCTCCCGACTCGGCTCGCGACGGTGGCGCAGACGGCCTACCTCGCCTTCACCGCCGGGTATGCCCCCGCGAGCGGCGCCGACCTCGTCCGTCACGGTCTGGCGGGCGAGGCGCTCCGGCTGGTCCGCACGGTGCGCGGCCTGCGCCCGACCGACCCGACGCTCACCGCGCTGCTGGCCCTGCTCCTCCTGCAGCACTCCCGCCGGGACGCGCGTCTGGACGGCGAGGGCCGGCTGGTCCTCCTCGCCGACCAGGACCGCGATCGCTGGCACCGGGAAGAGATCGACGAGGCGCTGGGGCTGCTCACCTCGGCACCGCTGACCCGGCCCGACCTCCCGCACCAGGCCGCGACCTACGTGCTGCAGGCCCTCGTCGCCGCCGAGCACGCGACGGCACCCACCGCGCGGGACACCCGGTGGGATCGGATCGTCCTCCACTACGACGCGCTGCTCCGCCTGGAGCCCACCCCCGCCGCCCTCCTGGCGCGGGCGGTGGCCCTCGCCGAGGCGGAGGGGCCGGAGGCTGGGCTGGACGCCCTCACGGAGGTAGAGGTGCCGGGCAGCTCAGGTGTCGAGCAGGACCTCCCCGGCGCGGACGACCAGCCGGGTCTCGAGGTCGGCGTCGAGCCCGACGAGGTCGGCGCGGCCGCCCACGGTGATCTTCCCGGCGTCGAGCCCGAGGGTGCGCGCCGGGTCGCTGGTGGCGGCCACGAGAGCGTCCTCGGGGGCGAGCCCGGCGCCGACGGCCCGCCGCACGGCCCGGCCCAGGGTGAGCGTGCTCCCGGCGATGCTCCCGGTGTCGACCGAGCGCGCGACGCCGTCCACGACGTCGACCTCCATCGAGCCCAGCGCGTAGCGGCCGTCCTCGGCGGCCGCCGCGGCCATCGCGTCGCTGATGAGCACCATCCGCGCCCGGGAGCTGCGGTGGAGCAGGTCGACGACGTCGTCGTGCAGGTGCACGCCGTCAACGATGAGCTCCAGGGTGAGGCGCGGGTCGCCGAGCGCGGCGATGACCGGGCCCGGGTCGCGGTGGTGGATCGGGCGCATGGCGTTGCACAGGTGCGTGACGACCTCCGCGCCGGCGTCGACCGCCGCCCGGAGCTGGTCGGCGTCGGCGTCGGTGTGCCCGACCGCGACGACGACGCCGGCGCCCACGAGCCGGCGGATCGCGTCCAGGCTCCCCGGCAGTTCGGGAGCGATCGTCACCATGCAGATGCTCCCGGCGCCGGCCTCCAGCACGGCGTCGATCTCGGCTGGGTCGGGGTGCCGCAGCACCGCCGGGTCGTGCGCGCCGCGCCGGGTCGGGTTGAGCCACGGGCCTTCGAGGTGGATCCCGGCGATCATGCGCCCGCGGACCAGCGGAGCCAGCGCCCGCACCTGCGCGAGCAGCGTGTCCGGCGCCGCGGAGACCAGCGAGGCCATGACGGTGCTCGTCCCGGCGAGGTGGTGGGCCATGGCGGCGCTGCTCACCTCGTCCGGGTCGAGGGTCGCAAAGCTGTGGCCGCCGCCGCCGTGGCAGTGGATGTCGACGAAGCCGGGGGAGAGGAGCGCCGTATGCCGGTCCGCCGGCTCGGTCGGGGCGCCTCGCCCCACGCGGGCGATCTGGCCCCCCTCCACGGCGACCCAGCCGCCGGAGAGGCTGCCGTCCGGCCACAGCACCTGCTCGGCCGAGACGAGCCTCACGGCTCACCGCCGAGGCCGCGCAACGCCGTGGCACCGGCCAGCGCGCTCGCCCGGCCGCCGCCGTAGGTCCGCACGACGCGGGGCACGGCCAGGTCGGCGGGGAGATCCCGGATACCGGTGTGCACGAGCGCGTCGGCACGGCCCAGCAGCCCGCGGATCGTGGGGTCGTCCCACTCACTGTGGTCGTCGCTCACGAGCACCAGTGGACCACGGTCGGTGCCCGCGGTCACGTCGTCCACCGCCTCGTCCACGGTCTGGTCCGGCGTGCGGACCCGGCCCGAGAGCTCTTGCGCGAGCACACCGGATACGACCTCCTGGCGGGCGCCGCTGGCGATGTTGCCCCGCCTGCTGAGCGCCACCACGTCCGCCCCGGACAGCGACCCGCCCACCCCCGTGACGCGCACCGCTCGCGAAGCGACCCGCTGCCCCAGGTCGTCGGGCGCCTCCAGTGGCAGCGAGGTGGAGTCCCCGCCGTCGGCCGCCGCCCCGCCGTCACCTCTGCCATGACCGGCACGTCGCGCCGCCTGCCGCGCTCCCAGCGCCCGCACCCGGCCGGCGGCCTCGGCCAGCCGGGCCGCGGAGAGCTCGCCGTCGCGCACCGCGGCCACCACAGCCTCCACCAGCCGCACGGTGTCCTCGGCCGCGTCGTAGTCGCCGGGGAAGACCGGGTTGCCGATGCAGAGCAGGTCGGCCCCGGCGGCCAGGGCGAGCACCGCGCTGCGCTCCCGCCCGTAGCGGTCGGCCACCGCCGCCATGTCGAGCGCGTCGGTGCAGATCACCCCGGTGAGGCCGAGCTCCTCGCGGAGCATCCCGAGCAGCGCCGGGTTGAGCGTCGCCGGCAGGTCGCCGTGCCCCGGCACGACCAGGTGACCGGTCATGATCGCGTCCGTCCCCGCGTCGACCGCGGCGCGGAAGGGCACCAGCTCACGACGCGCGAGGGTCTGTGGGTCGACGTCGAGGACGGGCAGGTCGAGGTGGGAGTCGAGGGTGGTCGACCCGTGACCGGGGAAGTGCTTGGCGCAGGTCGCCACGCCCGCCTCCGCGAGTCCCGCAACGGCCGCGCTCACGTGCCGCGCGACCAGCCCGGCGTCCGCCCCGAACGACCGCACGCCGATGACCGGGTTGTCCGGCTCGGTATTGACGTCGGCGTCGGGCGCCGCGGTGAGGTCGATCCCGGCCGCGGCGAGCTGCTCGCCCAGCCCGCGGTATACCGTCCGCGTCGCCTCCGCGTCGTCGACGACCCCGAGCGCCCACGCACCCGGCCAGGGCGAGCCCTCGGCGTGGTGCAGCCGGGTGACGGTGCCGCCCTCCTCGTCGGCGCAGACCAGCGCCTCCGCGCACCGCCCGTGCACCGCTTCGGTGAGCGCCCGCACCTGCGCCTCGTCGGTCACGTTGTGGCCGAAGAGCCACACCCCGCCCAGACCCTCGTCGAGCAGCTGCTCCAGCCAGGGCGGCAGCGTCGTCCCGACGAAGCCGGGCGCGAGCACGTTGAGCGCGTCCCGCCGCAGGTCGTCCCCGGCGGGGAGGTCGGTCTGGTTCATCCCTTGGTCGCTCCTGCCATGAGGCCGCCGGACAGCCGGGACTGCACGGCGACGAAGAAGATCATGACCGGCACGGTGATGATCGAGCTGGCCGCCATGACCGCGCCCCAGTCGGTGCCGCTGCGGGTGAAGAAAGTCCGCAGCCCGACGGCGGCGGTATACATGTCGTCGTCCGCCATGAAGGTGAGCGCGAAGATGAACTCGTTCCACGCCAGGATGAAGCTGAAGACGCTCACCGCCACGAGCCCGGGGGCGACGAGCGGGAAGAGAACCTTCCAGAACATCTGCCACCAGCTGGCACCGTCGAGGTAGGCCGCCTCCTCCAGCTCGACCGGGACCGCCGCCACGAAGCCGCGCAGCGTCCAGATGGCGAAGGACAGGCTGAAGGCGATGTAGACCACCGACAGCCCGAGCAGGCTGTTGAGCAATCCCAGGGTCTTGGCCTGCAGGAACAGCGGGATGACGAGTGCCTCCATCGGCACCATCTGCACGATGAGGATCATCATGAGGATCTTGGTGCGCCCGGAGAAGCGGAAGCGCGCGACCGCGACCGCGGCGAAGAGCGCGAGCAGCCCGCTGGCGACGACGGTGACGACCGCGACGATGAGCGAGTTGAGCAGGTAGTCGGGGAACCGCGTCTCGGAGAAGATCCGGGCGAAGTGCTCGAACGAGATGCCGGCGGGTATGACGCCGCGCCCGCCCGCGTTCGCCGCCGGGTCGACGGCGGTGCCGAGCATGACGAAGACCGGGAAGATGCTGAAGACGATGACCACGAGGCTGGCCAGCACCAGCCCGCTGCGTCCGAGCAGGCGCCTCACAGCTCCTCCTCCTTGAACAGGGTGCGCAGGTAGACCGCGGTGATGACGAGCAGCAGCAGCGTCAGCAGCACCGCGATGGCGGCGCCGAGGCCGAACTTGTTCTGCGACATGGCGGTGATGTAGCTCCAGGTGCCGAGGTTGAGCACCTCACGGTTGGAGCCGTCGCCGCCGGGCATGAGGTAGATCTGGGTGAAGACCTTGAAGTCCCAGATCGTCGACAGGATCGTGACGATCGCGAAGACCGGCTTGAGCATCGGCAGCGTGACGTGCCGGAAGCGTTGCCAGGCGTTGGCGCCGTCGATCATCGCCGCCTCGGGCAGCTCGGTCGGGATCGTCATGAGCCCCGCGAGCACGGTGACCGCGACGAAGGGGAAGCCGTGGTGCACGACGTTGAGGGTGGCGATGGCGTAGAACCAGCCGCGCTCGGTGAAGAGGTTCTGGGTAGCGACGTCGACCAGGCCGAGCTGGCCGAGCAGCCCGGTGAGGAAGCCGGCGCGGGCGTCGAAGAGGTAGACCCAGACATACGTCCCGGTCACGGCGGGGACGGCCCAGGCGGCCATGACCGACATCGTCACCAGCGTCCGCCACCCCGGCGGCAGCCGGTGCAGCAGCAGCGCGACCAGCGTGCCGACGAGCACCGTGAGGACGACGCAGACGAGCGCGAAGAGGACGGTGTTGGGCAGCGCCACCCGCCACAGCCGCTCGTCGGTGAGGACGTCGCGGTAGTTCTCGACCGCCACGAACTCCGCGCCGCCGCGGACGAGCTCGCGCAGCCCGAAGTCCTGGAAGGACAGGATGACCACGCGGAGCATCGGCCACAGCAGCAAGATGCCGATGACGGCCAGGGTCGGCGCGAGCAGCAGCCACGGCCGCCGCGCCGACCCCAGGGCGGGCGAGCTCACGAGCCGAAGATCTCGTTCATCTCGTCCGCGGCGGTCGTGGTGGCCTCCTCGACGCTGGCCTTGCCGCCGAGGATCGACTCCATCATCGCCGGGATCGTCTGCGCGCCCTCGACCTGGCCCCACAGCGGGGTGACCGGGAGCGTGGCGCTACCATCCTGCATCTGCTGGGCGAAGGGCGCGACGAGCGGGTCGTCGGCCTCCTCCAGCTGGGTCAGCAGGTCGGTGGTGGCCGGGAAGAATCCGGTCTGCTCGCCCCACTTCTCGGCGAACTCACCGGTGGTCATCATCTCCACGAAGGTCCACGCCAGCTCCTCGTTCTCCGTCGTCTCGAAGACCGACAGGTGCGAGCCGCCCGCGAAGGAGGGGGCCATGCCGCCGTCCTGGCCGGGGATCGGCACCACGCCGAGCTTGCCCTCGAGGTCGCCGTTGGCCTCGAGGATCGACTTCGGCGTCCACGAGCCGCTGATGATCATGCCGGCCTCGCCGCGGGCGAAGGCGTCGCGGGTGTCCGCCTCGTTCCACGTGCTCGCGGCCGGGGTCGACAGGTCGTGCTCGCCCGCCAGGCTCTCCAGGAAGGTCAGCCCCTCGACCGCCTCGGCCGAGTCCAGGCCGGAGGTCCAGGTGTCGCCGTCCTGGGTGGCGACCTCGCCGCCCGCGCCCCAGATGAACGGGGTCGTGGTGTGCGTCGAGTTCGGCACCGGGAAGGGGATGAGCTCGGGATCGGACTCCTTGAGCGCCTCGCCGACCGAGACGATCTCGTCCCACGTGGTCGGCGGCTCCACGCCGGCCTCCTCGAGCAGGTCGGTGCGGTAGACGATCGAGCGGACACCGGCATACCAGGGCGCGCCGTAGACGGCGTCGTCGTAGGTGCCGGCGTCGAGGACGCTGTCGACGTAGGCGTCGCCGAGGTCGGCCTCCTCGATGTGGCCGGAGAGGTCCATGAGCGCGCCGGCGTCGCCGAACTCGGGGGTCCACGTGGTGCCGACCTCCGCGACGTCCGGGCCGGTGCCGCCGGCGATGGAGTTGGTGAACTTGTCGTGCGCCGAGGCCCACGGGACGAACTGGATGTCCAGGCTCGCGCCCGTCTCCTCCTCGAAGGCGGTGCTCACCTCGTCGAAGAACGGGGTCGGGTCGGGGTTGGTGCCTTCCATGATCCAGACGGTGAGGGTCTCGCCCGAGGCATCACCACCGCCGCTCTCGCCGGAGCCGTCGCCAGAGCCGCCGTCGTCGCCACCGCAGGCGGACAGGGTCAGGGAGGTGATGGCCGCCAGCGCGAGGAGGCGGGTGGCACGGGATGCGCTCTTCATGGTGTGTCCTTTCGAGGGGTGTCGCATGGTGCGGGATGGGTCACCGGCGCTCGCCGGTGGAGGTGGGGAAGATGTCGACGAGGATGCGGTAGCGGTCGCCGCGGTAGACCGAGCGGACGAACTCGGTGACGCGCCCGTCGGCGACCCGCGAGGTCCGCTCGAAGAGGAACGCCAGGGAGCCGGGGTCGGTGGCGAGCTGCTCGGACTCCTCGGCGGTGGTGAGGTGCGGCTCGATGGTCTGCGTGGCCGCGGTGATCGTGAGGCCGTAGCGGGACTCGAGCAGCTGGTAGAAGGAGGAGTTCTCCAGGTCGGCGCCCGTCAGCCCCGGCACCAGGTCGCCGGGCACGTGCAGGTCCTCCAGCGCCATGGGTTCGCCGTCGGCGGTCCGGACGCGGCGGACGTGCACGAGCGTGGCGGTGGGCTCGATGCCGAGCACCGAGCCGAGCATCATGCCGGCCGGCTGCTCCCGCGCCCACACGGTATGCGCTCCCGGCGTCATCCCCCGGGAGCGCATGTCGGTGGAGAAGGACGTGGCGGACAGCTGCTGGTCCACGCGCGCCGGGGCGACGAAGGTGCCGGCGCCGGGGCGCCGGATGAGCCGGTGGTCGGCGACGAGGGCCTCGACGGCGCGGCGCAGCGTCATCCGGGCGACGCCGAGCTCGGCGGCGAGGTCGCGCTCGGCGGGCAGCGGCTCCCCGGGGCTCATCGGGGCGATGAGGTCCTCGAGCCGCTGTCGGATCACCTCGGCCTTGCCCACGCGGGCACTGCCCAGCCCGAGCCCGACGTCGCGCCCGCTGGGGCGCCGGTCCGGGCACCCTCGCGCGCGGTCGACGTCGGCTCGGCGCTCATCGGCCGCGCTTCGGCTTCGAGGCGGGCGACTGGGTGTTGTCGCGGGAGAGCGCGGTGACGACGTAGACGTCGTGCTTGTCGCCCTCGGGGTCGACCCAGTCGGTGTGGCCGTCGCCGAGGACCGCGACGAGGGAGTCGGCGTCCAGGTCGTCACAGTCGACGCGACCGGGGCCCCGGGCGTCGTCGACGCGGTAGACCGCGAAGCCGGCGTCGTCGCCCGCGTGCGACCAGGAGAGGCGGGTGCCCTCCGCGGTGCGGGCGGTGCGTAGCCCGGTCGGTGTCTCGACCTCCTCGGTCGTGCCGGGGTTGAGCGCGGGCGGCAGCGCCGGGTTGGCGTAGTGCGCCTGCTGGAGCAGCGGCCAGTGGTCGAGCCGGTTGGCGCGGACGTCCTTGGCGGAGAAGTAGACGTCCCCGGTGACCTGGGGGTAGTCCTCGTTGAGGTCGAGGTGGCGGACCATCTCCTGCGGGTCCGACCACTCCGGGCTCTGGGTGGAGGTGCCGACCTTGTAGGTCGCCTGCCCGATCCACAGCGCCACATCGGTGCCGTCGACCTGCTCGCTCCACCAGGGGACGAGCACGTCGTAGGCCGCGGGCTCGAAGCCGATCGCCCAGTAGACCTGCGGGAGCACGTAGTCGAGCCACTCCTGCTGCACCCACAGGCGGGTGTCGGCATACAGGTCGTCGTAGGTCTGCGCCCCCGCGGTCGTGTCCGAGCCTCCGGGTCGGTGCCGGCGTTGCGCCAGACGGCGAATGGGCTGACGCCGAAGGCGACGTGCGGCTTGGCCGCCTCGATCTGCTGGTGCAGACCCTCGATGAGCTGGTCGACGTTGTCGCGCCGCCAGTCGCCGCGGTCGCTGAAGCCGTCGCCGTAGGCCGCGAAGCTCGCGTCGTCGGGGAACTCCTCGCCGGCGACGGGGTAAGGGTAGAAGTAGTCATCGAAGTGCACGCCGTCGATGTCGTAGCGCTCGACCGCCTCCATGATCACCGCGGTGGTGTGCTCCCGGACCGCGGGGACGCCCGGGTCGTAGTAGAGCTTGCCGCCGTAGGCGACGGTCCAGTCGGGGTTGACCCGGGCCGGGTGGTCCTCGGCGAGCGCCGTGGGGTCGGTGCCGGTCAGGGTGACGCGGTAGGGGTTGAACCAGGCGTGGAAGTCCAGGCCGCGGGCGTGCGCCTCCTCGACGGCGAACTCCATCGGGTCCCACCCGCCGAAGTCCGCGCCCTGCTCGCCGGTCAGCCAGGCGCTGCTCGGCTCGAGCTCGGAGGGCCAGAAGGTGTCGGCGGTCGGGCGGACCTGGACGACGACGCTGTTGAGGCCGGAGGCGAGCGCCTCGTCGTACCACGCCTCGAGCTCGGCCTGGGCCTCCTCCGGGCTCAGCCCGGGCTGCGAGGGCCAGTCGATGTTGGCGACGCTGGCGATCCAGACGCCCCGCATCTCGTGCAGGGGTGCCTCCGGGGCAGGGGTGCAGCTGCTCAGCGGTGGGCCGGTCGGGGCAGGGGCCGCGTGCGAGGCGGCGCCGGTGCCGGTGAGCGCCAGGCCGGCGCTGAGGGGAAGGGTCAGGGCGAGCGCGACGCGGTTGCGGCGGCGGGGGTTCGGCTGGGGCATGTGCTCTCACGTCCTTGTCAGAGGCATCTAGACCAACGGTGCTAGACCAACGGTCCAGACATTGGCATACTGCCTGCTGTGATGTCAACGACGACGAGACGTGACGGCGGGTCGCCGACCCTGCTGGCGGTGGACCTGGGCAAGACCGGGGCGCGGGTGCGCGCGTGCGGACCGGACGGGGTGCGCGAGGGCGAGGGGCCGGGTGTCGTCGGGCTCGCGGCGGCCGACGGGGTGCGGCAGGTGATGGCCGCCCTGCGCGGTGCGCTCGAGGGTCTGGACGTCGGGCGGGTCGACGTGCTGGCGATGGGGTTGGTCGGCTACCACGCGGCGAGCGCGCGGCGGGAGGCGCTGGCGGAGGCGCTGCTCACGGAGCACGCCGACCTCGTGCTGCTCACCGGTGACGTGACGACGACCTACGTGGGGGCGATCGGTGACCGGCCCGGGGTCGTGGTGGCCGCCGGGACCGGGGCGGTGGCGCTCGGGGCGGACGCGACCGGGCGCACGGTGGTGCGGGACGGCTGGGGCTTCCTCCTCGGGGACGACGGCAGCGGGTATGCCGTGGGCCGTGCCGGTCTGCGCGCGGCGCTGGAGCATCGCGACGGGCGGGGCGGGTCGGCCGCGCTGGAGCGCGCGGCGACCGAGCGATTCGGCGAGCTCGTCGGACTGCCGGCGGCGGTCCACTCCGCGGCGCACCCGTCGCAGCTCATCGCCTCCTTCGCCACCGACGTAGCGCGGGCGGCGCAGGACGGCGACGAGGTGGCGCGGCAGATCTGGGCGGACGCGGCGGCGGCGCTGGCGCGGACGGCGCGCGCGTGCCGCGAGGCGCTCGACCCCGGGCTGCCCGTCTGCCTGGCGGGCGGGCTGGCCCAGGTGGGCGCCCTGCTGGCCCAGCCCTTCGCGGCCGCGGTCGGCGGGGAGGTGTTGCGGGCCGCCGGGACCTCGCTGGACGGGGCCGAGGCGCTGGCCCGGCAGGCGTGGTCAGGCGCGGTGAGCCCGGTCGTGGCCGACCAGGTGAGCGTCGTGCGAGCCTGCGGGAGCGGGCTGGAGGGTGCCGTGGCCGAGGAGGGTGGAGCGGACGGGCTGGGGGTGCCGTGGCCGAGGAGGGTGGGGAAGGGGCGGAGGTGACCGAGGTTATCGGTGCGCTCGCGACCGAGGGGGTGCGGGAGGACCTGCTCGACCTCGACGAGCGTGACTCCGCGGCGGTCCTGACCGAGCTGTGGGAGGCCGAGGCGACGGTGGCGCCCGCGCTGCTGCGGGTCGTGCCGACCGTGGCCGCGGCGGTGGACGACATCGCGGACCGGCTGCGCGGGGGAGGGCGGATGTTCTACCTCGGGGCGGGCACACCGGGACGGCTCGCCTTCGTCGACGCCTCGGAGCTGCCGCCGACCTACGGCACCACCCCCGACCTCGTGCGGGCGCTGCCCGCCGGAGGGGTGGAGGCGATGGTGCAGGCGCGGGAGGGCGCCGAGGACGACGGCCCGGCCGGGGCCGAGATGGTGCGCGGCGCCGGGGTCGGTCCGGGCGACGTCGTGGTCGGGATCAGCGCGTCCGGCCGCACGCCCTACGTCCTGCACGGGCTGGCGGAGGCCTCGTCGCGGGGTGCGCTGACCGTCGCCGTGTCCGGCAACACCGGGGCGCGGGCGTCGGTCGGGGTGGACCACGCGATCGAGGTGCCGACGGGGCCGGAGGTCATCAGCGGCTCCACCCGGCTCAAGGCGGGCACGGCGCAGAAGATGCTGCTCGGCGCGCTGTCCACCGCGGTCATGGTGCGGCTGGGCAAGACGCACGGCCCGTTCATGGTCGACATGCAGGCCTCCAACGTGAAGCTGCGCGACCGGGCAGTGCGGATGGTGCAGCGAGTGACCGGCTGCGAGGCGGGGCGGGCGACCGAGGCCCTCGAGGCCGCCGGCTGGAGCACGAAGGTCGCCGTGGTCATGGTGCTCGGCGACCACGACGCCGACCGGGCGCGCGAGCTGCTCGCGCAGGGCGGCGACTCGGTGCGCGGAGCCCTGGCCCGGGTGCGGTCGTGATCGTCGTCGGGGTCGGCTCGGGCACGAGCGTCGACGGCATCGACGTCGCGGCCCTCGACCTGGAGCTGCGCGGCGAGGTCGTGCAGGCCCGGATCCTCGGCTCGGGGACCGTGCCCTTCGACGACGCGCTGCGGGAGGAGGTGCTCGCGGCATACCCGCCCGGACAGGTGGGGATGGAGCAGGTGTGCCGGCTCGACACCCGGCTCGGCCAGGCGTTCGCCGACGCGGTGGCGGGGCTCGGCGCCGAGCTGGCCGGGGGAGCGCCCGACCTCGTCGCCTCGCACGGACAGACCCTCTTCCACGACGTCGTGGACGGACAGGTCGCCGGGACCCTGCAGCTCGGGCAGCCGGCGTGGATCGCCGAGCGGACGGTTAGACCGGTGGTCTCCGACCTGCGGGTCGCCGACGTCGCGGCCGGCGGGCAGGGTGCGCCGCTGGCGAGCCGGTGGGACGCGCTGTGGCTCGGCGGGCGGGGCCATACCTGCGCGGCGCTCAACCTCGGGGGCATCGCCAATGTCACCGTGGTCGGCCCCCAGGAGGTGCTGGCCTTCGACACCGGGCCCGCCAACGCGCTCGTCGACGCGGTGGTCGCACGGCAGACCGCGGGACGGGCGCGTTACGACGCGGACGGGGCCGGCGCCGCCGCGGGGAGCGTGGACGAGGGGCTGCTCGCGGTGCTGCTGGCGGACGACTACTACCGGCGGGAGCCGCCGAGGACCACCGGCAAGGAGCGCTTCAACCTCGGGCACGTCGACGACGCGCTGGCCGCGCACGGTCGCCCGGTCAGTGACGCCGACCTGCTCGCGACGCTCACCGCGCTGACCGCCCGCACCGTGGCCGACGCCCTGGCGCCGTTTGCGCCGCAGGAGGTCGTGACCAGCGGCGGCGGTGCGCACAACCCGACGCTGATGAGGATGCTGGCCGAGGCGATGCCGCAGGTGCGGGTGACGACGAGCGAGAGCCACGGCATACCGGTCGACGCGAAGGAGGCCTGCCTCTTCGCGCTGCTCGGCTTCCTCACCTGGCACGG
This sequence comes from Serinicoccus sp. CUA-874, assembly GCF_001942225.1. Lineage (NCBI taxonomy): Bacteria > Bacillati > Actinomycetota > Actinomycetes > Micrococcales > Ornithinimicrobiaceae > Serinicoccus > Serinicoccus sp. CUA-874. The sequence continues at coordinate 169,578 of NZ_MKJZ01000034.1, forward strand.
CCTGCCCGGCACCCTGCCGGGCGTCACCGGGGCCCGCGACGCGCGGCTGGCGGGGCGCATCACCCCTGGTCACGGACCGCTGCGCCTCCCCGAGCCCGCGGAGGTCACCCCGACCCGGTTGGAGGTGGTGGGCTGATGGAGGTCGTCATCTGCCGCGCCGAGGAGGAGATCGGGCGGCTCGGCGCCGACGTCGTGAGCCGGCTCGTGCGGACCCGACCGGAGGCGGTGCTCGGCGTCGCGACCGGCTCCAGCCCGCGCCCGGTGTATGCCGAGCTCGTCGCCCGGGTGCGGGCGGGCGAGCTCGACCTGTCCGGGGTGAGCACGGTCTCGCTGGACGAGTACGTCGGGCTGCCCGAGGGGCACCCGGCGAGCTACCGCACCGAGATCCGGCGCGAGCTGACCGACCCGGCGGGCATCCCGCCGGAGCGGGTGCACAGCCCGCAGGGGAGCGCGGACGACCTGCCCGCGGCGGCGCGGGCCTACGAGCAACGGATCGCGGCGGCGGGCGGCGTCGACGTGCAGCTGCTTGGGATCGGCAGCGACGGGCACATCGCCTTCAACGAGCCGGGCAGCTCGCTCGCGAGCCGGACCCGGATCAAGACCCTGACCCGGCGGACGCGGGAGGACAACGCGCGCTTCTTCGACGGCGACGCCGACGCGGTGCCGACGCACTGCCTGACCCAGGGGCTGGCGACGATCATGCAGGCCCGGCACGTCGTGCTCGTCGCCACGGGGGAGGGCAAGGCGCGGGCGGTCGCCCAGCTCGTCGAGGGTGCGGTCTCGGCGCGCTGGCCCGGCACGGTGCTGCAGTGGCACCCGCACGTGAGCGTGCTGCTCGACGAGGCGGCCGCGGCGGGGCTCGGGCTCGCCCGGTACTACCGGGAGGCGTGGGCGAACAAGCCCGACTGGCAGGGGCTCTGACCCGCGGTCCCGGGCGTGCGGCGCTCGCGGACCGCTGCTGTCCTCGGGGCGGACTAGGGTCACAAGTATGCGGCTGGAGAACATCGTCATGCAGGCGCGGGACCCGCAGGCCACGGGCCGGTTCTGGTCGGCAGCGCTCGGGCTCGAGGACCTGGCTCCCGGCAGCCCGGAGGACTACGAGGGCCGGCTGCGGATCGACGACGACGTGTGGCTGGACATCTGCATCGAGCCGGTGACCGAGCCACCGCCATCGGGGTGGCGGCTGCACCTGGACCTGCGCGGCGGTGCCCAGCAGGCGGAGGTGGTGGAGCGGCTCCTCGGACTGGGCGCCAGGCATACCGACATCGGGCAGGTGGACGTGCCGTGGGTCGTGCTCGCCGACCCGGACGGCAACCCGTTCTGCGTCATGCAGGAGCGCGCCGCCTATGCCGATACCGGTCCGGTCGCGGCGCTGCCGCTCGACAGCGCCGACCCGGCGCGCGACGCCGAGCTGTATGCCGCGATCACCGGCTGGGTCCCGACCGAGGGGGTCGGACTCGTCACGCTGCGGCACCCGAGCCTGCGCGGTCCGCTGCTCGAGCTCTGCCCCGAGCCGGAGCCGAAGGTGCGCCAGAACCGCACGCACCTCGACGTCCGGCCGACCCGCGACGGGCCGGACCAGCGCCGTCTGGTCGACCTCGCCCTCTCGCTGGGCGCCTCGCTGGCGACGGAGGACTGGGCGCAGGGGCACCCGTGGACGGTGATGCGCGACGTGTCGGGCAACGAGTTCTGCGTGCTGGGCGACATTGCGGACTGACCTGCACCGGGTGGGGTCAGGACGACTCTCTCGGTGCCGGCCAGGCCAGCGGCACGACCGCGGCGGTGACGACACCGAGCACCCCGGCGACGAGCATGCCGGCGCCCACCAGCGCGGCGAGTGCTGTCACCCCGGCCGCGAGGAAGAGCTGCACCACCTTGCGCCAGCCCGCCTGCTCGGCCGTCACGCGCCCGCTACCTCGGGCGGGAGGGATCAGCGCGGCGACGAGGATGACGACGACCGCGACGGCGAGCGCCACGGGACGATCGTCCGGCTCCACCAGGCGGCGCAGGGCACGCAGCAGTGCCCACAGTGAGATGACGGCCGCGAACCACCCCACTCGCGATCGCATCCAGGTCATGCTGCCCACGCTAGTGGCCTAGCCGGGAGTGGCGGGGTCGGGTCAGGCAGCCATGAAGCGATGCTCACAGCGGGTTGTCCAGGACGCTGAGGCGGGGCACGGACTCCGTGCCTGGCCACGCGACGGGCATACCCGGGACGAGCGGCATACCGTCCGCCGACGGGACTAGAGCAGCTCGAGGCGGTCGGCCTGCGGTCCCCGGTCGCTCTGGCGCACCTGGTAGCGCACCCGGTCACCCGGCTCTAGCGTCTCGACGTCGCGCAGGACGGAGACGTGCACGAAGAGGTCCGCGCCTCCGGCGTCCGGGGTGATGAAGCCGAAGCCCCGGTCCGCGTCGTAGCGCGACCACGCCCTGGCCCCCTCGGGCCGGGCCGTCGGACGACCGCCGCGGCCCGGAGCGGGGGCGGGACGTCGACCGCGCGGGTGCGCCCCGACGTGCCGACCCACCGACGAGCCGCACGTCGCGAGCCTGCGGGCCCTCTCGCTGTCGACGGTGTCGAAGCTCACCCGGTCACCTGCGTCCAGACCGGTGAGGTCCGCGGGCAGTGCTCGGGCGTGGACGAAGAGACGTCGGGCCCACCCGTCTCGGGAGCGATGAAGCCGAAGCCCCTGTCGTCGTCGTACCAGGACACGGTGCCGTCCGCCCCGTCCGAGGCTCCGGCCCGCTCGGCGCCCTGGCCCGCCAGGGGCAGCAGGTGGTCCGCCTGCGGTCCCTTCTCCCCGCGGGGCGAGGAGCGATGCGCCCCGGCGTCAGCGCCTCACGAGTCGTGCGGCACGATGACGGCGCGCGCGTCGAGCTCGCCGTCCCGGAGGCGTCGGTATGCCTCGAGCCCGTCGTCCAGCGAGTAGCGCTCGATCGCGGGCGTGATCTGGCCGGCGCGGTACATCGCCACCACCTCGTGCAGGTCCTCGATGGTGCCCCAGTAGGTCGAGGAGAAGTTGACCTCGTAGGGCACGGTGAAGAAGTTCCACGAGAAGGTGCCGCCGCCGATCCCGACGATCGTGACGGAGCCGCGCTGGGCGACCGTCGCGCCGGCGAGCTGCATCGTCGCGTCGACACCGACCATGTCGAAGACGGCGTCCACGCCGCGCCCGCCGGTCAGCTCGCGGATCCGCTCGACCTGATCCTCGCCGGAGGGGACCGTGACAGCGCCAAGCTCCTCGGCCGCCGCCATGGCCGCGGGCTTGGAGTCCGTGGCACCGGCGGCACAGACGCACACTTCGCCCCGCCTCCCGAAACCCGTGAATCGGCGCAGCTCTGCAGCTGCGCCAATTCGGTCAGCTACCTGTCGGCTATTCCGCGAAAGGCCTCTCTACCTTCAGATTGGTCGATCAAGTCTTCCCAAGGCCAACGTACCGTGCAATAGCGACGGTATAGAAGCAGCTGTCGGTCTACAACACGCACCTTTTCGTCCGCGTACGACAGGACCAAACCGCGACCTTGATCGTCCACCTGAAGTTGCTCGAACTTCTCCAAGACAGTGCGCAAATTCCCCTTTTGAATGCGCGACTGTCGCTGACTGGCCTGCCTGAATATTTTGTCGATACTGACACCCGAAATCAACTCTTCATCAGACGCGTCGAAGATCACCGCCATCGCGTGACCGTAGATCCCTGTGCTGTTCGGGTACGTGCGAACGCCCGATGCTACATTTTGAGCAAACGACTGGTAAGTGGTATTCAGTTCTTCTGCATAGAACATTGCGGCATCTTCTGCCAAGTGCACGTTATGGATGCTGACGCGCGAGTCGGCCTGCTCGTATAACCCTGCTTTGTCCAGCACTTCCAAGGCAAGTCGCTGCAGAATTCCCGCGTTCTCACAGCTGTCCTCGATGAGCCGATCCTTCACCTCCCGGGAGAACTGCACGTTTAGGGCTGATCCCCCCATGTCGAGGATGGCTTCTAGGTCCCGTCTTGACCAGACGATCGACTCCTCGCGGACCCGACCTGTGAGGTCGTGGTTCAGGTTGAGGAGTAGGTTCGATTCGCTCCAGACTCCGACGATCACAACGAAGAGACCGAAGTCCCAAAAAGCCTTGAGATCGAAAGCGAACGTCTTCCGCTCGTCCCTCGACAGATAGTGAAAGTCTTCAATGACGAGACGTTTTCCCGACTCGCGAAGAAGTTCAGCGATGAACTTCAGGTCGCTGATTGGCTGGCGCAACGTGGCGGTCTCTCTCTCGCTCGAGTATCCGGCAGTCAGCCCGAGCTTGGCCGACACCTTCCCGATGAGTGCAACACCAAACTTCGAACTCGCTTCGACAGTGCCGGAAATCTGGGACGTTGACTTGCGAGACAATTCGAGCCGAACGCCGAGTTCGGCCAAAGCCTCTCTGTAGATGTCCTCCACTTTTTTGCCAAGGCGGCACTGAATCACCAGCGCGTTGGGTACAACCGTTTGCCGAAGCCACGTCTTTCCTGCCTTGGAACTTCCCTTGATGGCTACATGGTTCCGGCGTTCGAGGTGACGCGCGAGTGCTTCGTCCAGCTTGCCTCTGTCCACATATGAGTAGGCGCTCACCACGTTGCTGATGCCGAAGACCTCATCGGTGCGAAGGTTTGCCATGGCGTGAGTCTACGAGTGTTCACGTTGCGCACAGTGCTGACAGAGCTCCAGCCGCCGCTTGCCGGGCGGTAGACGTGCCCACCATGCATCCGGACATCGGCATGAGCGGACGGTCATGACCCCGCCCGTCGACGTCAGCCGACAGCAGCGATCGGGGCGGCTGCGGGCATACCTGAGCCGTCGCGCTTGTCGTTGGTCTCGGGCAGGTCGACCGCGACACCGTTGCCGGAGGCGGCGCGCGGAGGAGCGGCGCCGGCCCAGCCGAGGACGAGGGCGTCCTCGTCGCGCAGCAGCCGGTGGCAGCGGACGCCGCCGGTCGCGCGCCCCTTCGTGGGGTATGCCCACAGGTCGGTGACCTTCACCGAGCCCGTCTGGGTGCCGGGCAGCGAGCCGGCGGTGCCGGCCACGGTCACGACGACGTTCTCCGCCGAGGTGTCGACGGCGGCGAAGCCCACGACAACGGCGCCCGCGCCGAGCTTGATCCCCGCGATGCCGCCGCCGGAGCGCCCCTGCGACCGCACCAGCGACGAGGAGAAGCGCAGCAGCTGCGCGTCCGAGGTGATGAAGACCAGCTCCTCCTCGCCCGTGGCCAGCTCGACCGCCCCGACGACGCTGTCGCCGTCCTTGAGCGAGATGACCTCGAAGGAGTCGCGGTGGGCGGGGTAGTCCGGGTTGACCCGCTTGACCACGCCGTGCTTCGTGCCGAGCGCGAGGCCCGGACCGTCACCGGTCAGCGAGCACAGCCCGAGCACCTGCTCGCCCGGGGGCAGGTCGACGAAGGCCGACAGCGGAGCGCCGCCGGACAGGTTGGGCGCGTCGGCCGAGGGCGGCAGCGAGGGCAGCTCCACGACCGACAGGCTCACGACCCGCCCCGCGGTGGTGAGCAGCCCGACGTGCCCGCGGGCGGTCGTCCGCACGCTCGAGGTGATGACGTCGTGCTTCGCCCGCCGCCCGCCGGTCCCGAGCGGCTCGTCGTCAGTGCTTGCGGTGCGGGCCAGCAGCCCGGTGGAGGAGAGCAGCACCCAGCACGGGTCGTCCGCGACCTCCAGGTCCATCCCCGACGCCTTGCCACCGGTCGCCGGACCGGCGGCCGACGACGACGCGCCCGTCCCGTCGCTCTCCAGCAGCACGGTCCGCCGCGGGGTCCCGTGCTCGGCCGCGACCGCGGCCAGCTCGTCCGAGACCACCTTGAGCAGCAGCTGCGGGTCGGCGAGGATCGCCTCCAGCGCCTCGATCTCGCGCTGCAGCTCGTCCCGCTCGCTCTCCAGCTCGATCCGGGAGAACTTCGTCAGCTGCCGCAGCGGGATCGCGAGGATGTCGTCGGCCTGCCGCTCGGAGAGGTCGAAGACCTGCATCAGCCGAGTCTTCGCCTCGGCGGCGTCGTCGCTGGACCGGATGAGCTGGATGACCTCGTCGATGTCGAGGATCGCGAGCAGCCGGCCCTCGACGATGTGCAGCCGGTCCTTCTTCTTGCCCAGCCGGTGCTCGGTCCGGCGCCGCACCACGTCGGTGCGGAAGTCGACATACACGCCCAGCAGGTCGCGCAGCCCGAGCGTGCGCGGCTGCCCCTCGACCAGCGCGACGTTGTTGATCCCGAAGGACTCCTCCATGGGCGTCAGCTTGTAGAGCTGCTCCAGCACCGCCTCGGGGTTGAAGCCGGTCTTGATCTCGATGACCAGGTGCAGCCCCTTGGTCCGGTCGGTGAGGTCGATGATGTCCGAGATCCCCTGCAGCTTCTTGCTCTGCGCGAGCTGCTTGACCTTCTCGATGACCTTCTCCGGCCCGACGAGGTAGGGCAGGTCGGTGACGACGATGCCCTTCTTGCGCGGCGTGACGTTCTCGATCCGCGCGGTCGCCCGCGTCTTGAACGACCCGCGCCCGGTCTCGTAGGCCTCACGGATGCCGTCCAGCCCCACGATCCGTCCGCCCAGTGGCAGGTCCGGGCCGGGCACGAAGCGCATGAGCGCCTCCAGGTCGGCCTCCGGGTTGGCGATGAGGTGCCGCGCCGCACCGATGACCTCGCCGAGGTTGTGCGGCGGCATGTTGGTCGCCATCCCGACCGCGATGCCGGTGGCGCCGTTGACCAGCAGGTTCGGGTATGCCGCGGGCAGCACGTCGGGCTGGAAGAGCTGGTCGTCGTAGTTGGGGACGAAGTCGACCGTGCTCTCGTCCAGGCTGCCGGTCATGAGCAGCGCGGCCGGCGCCATCCGCGCCTCGGTGTAGCGGCTGGCCGCCGGCCCGTCGTCCAGCGACCCGAAGTTGCCGTGCCCGTCCACCAGCGGCAGCCGCATCGTGAACGGCTGCGCCATCCGCACCATCGCGTCGTAGATCGCGGTGTCCCCGTGCGGGTGGTACTTACCCATCACCTCACCGACGACCCGCGAGCACTTCACGTGCGGCCGGTCCGGCCGCAGCCCCAGCTCGTGCATCCCGTAGAGGATCCGCCGCTGCACCGGCTTGAGCCCGTCCCGCGCGTCCGGCAGCGCCCGCGAGTAGATGACCGAGTAGGCATACTCCAGGAACGCCCCCTCCATCTCCTCGACAGCGTCGACCTCGAGGATCTTCTCCTCGACGTCGAAGAGGTCCTCGCTCTGCGGGCGCTTGCGACGGGCCATGTGGTGGCGGTGCTCCTGGGTCGGTCAGGTCGGGCGGGCGCGGCCCTGCCCCGGATCACGCGGGGCGGGCGTCTGAGGGCAAGGGTATGCCGCGCCCCCGCCCGGTCGGCGGAGGCGCGGCGGCCCTGTGGACGCCGGTCAGCCATCGCGCATGTCGGAGATCGTCGTCATCGTGTAGCCGTGGCTGCGCATCGTGCGCACGATCTGGGGCAGCGCCTCGGCGGTCCGGTAGCCGCCGATGTGCGCCAGGACGATGCTGCCGCTGGCGGGCAGCGGGCTCGTCGTCCGCGCCACGATCTCGGCGGCGGAGGTGTCCGGGCTCCAGTCGATCGTGTCCCTGGCCCACATCGCGGTGACCGGGAAGCCCTCGCTCGCGGCGATGCCGCGCACCCGTGCGTCCTGCGCGCCGTAGGGCGGCCGCCACATCGGGGTGACCGGCATACCCGTGAGGTCACGCAGCACCGGGGTGGCGCCGGCGATCTCGGCGCGGACCACCGCGTCGGTCATCCGGCGACGGCACGGCTCGCCGCTGGGGGAGCCGCCCCCGCCGCGCACGAGGTCGCAGTGGTGGACGGTGTGGTTGCCCACCTCGAAGAGTTCCGGGTGAGCCCTGATCTTCGCCATGACCGCCCGGCCCTCGCTGGTGTTGGCCATCTGGCTCGTGGAGAAGAACGTCGTGCACACCTGGTCCTCGACGAGGTAGTCGACGAGGCCCCGGGCACCGGTGAGCCGTCCGCCCATGTCGAGGGTGAAGGCCATCTTCCGGCTGTCGGTGCCGCCCACGACGGAGAGGACCTTCTGGCTCTCCCGCGCCGAGTAGGTCGGACCGGCCCAGCAGATGCCGCGCTCGCGCTGGACCTGGCGGGCGACGTCGATGGACAGCGCACCGCTCCCGCCCAGCAGGTATGCCGTCCGCGGAGTGAGCCGGTCCAGGTCGCCCCCGACGCCGCCGGGGATGCCGTCGGCGCGGGCGAGCAGGATGGGGCCGCGGGTGGTGGCCGTCGCCGGCACCGCTGCGAGGGCGTCCGGGAAGGCGGACCCGGTGGCGATGACGACGCCCGGGCGGCTGGGGCCGAAGACCCGGCGGGAGACCGCCAGCGCGGTGGAGTAGCGGTTCGCCCCGCTGACCCGCTCGGTCACGGCATACCCCTGGAGCTGGCGGACCACCGCCTCGGAGACCGCCGAGCTGCCGCCGACGACCATGATCCGGTCCGGGGCGAGCCGGGCGATCTCCGCGCCCACCGCGGCGGGCAGGCGGCCGGGCTCGGTGAGCAGCACCGGGGCGTCCTGCACCCCGGCCGCGGCGCCGGCGGAGAGCGCGTCCGGCCAGTCCGCGCCGGTGGAGACGTAGACGACGTCGGCGCCGCCGGGGAAGGCGCGGCGGCTCACCGCGACCGAGGTGTCGTAGCGCGTGCCGCCCGACACGCGATGGACCGACCCAGAGGTATAACCGCGCAGCGCCGCGATCACGTCGTCGCTGACCACGCCGGTGCCGCCGACGACCACGATGCTGCGCGGCTGCAGCCGGCGCAGCTCGGCGGCCGTCGGCCCGGGGACGGTGCCGTGCCGCACGAAGAGCACCGGACCACCCTCCCGGTCCGCGGCGGGACCGGCCGACAGGGCGTCGGCGAAGGTGCCGCCGGCGGCGACGTAGGCCACCGGGACGCGCGGGGAGTGGAAGCGCGCGCCGACGCGGGCGGCGGTGGCATACCGGTCGCTGCCGGCGAGACGCTGCACGCGGAAGTCGGGATCGCCGGCGTCCGGTGCGGCCACGGCCGGCTGCTCTACGGCCGGTGCGGCGAGCGGGCTCGCCGCGACCACGGCGGCGGCGAGCAGGGTGCTGAGCAGGCGGGATCGTCGCATGACGCGCTCCTTCACGGGATGGGCACCACGGTGTGCCTCATCCGATATGTCGCGCGCCGGGCGCAGAAGGTTGCTCCCGTGAGGCGGTCGGTGGGGAGCCACACCGTCGGTGGGCCCGTGGGTGGCACGCAGTAGCGTGACCGGCATGACCAGCACCCTCTTCAGCGGCGGCACCGTGGTCGACGGCACCCTCGGCGAGCCGGCGGTCGCCGACGTCCTGGTGCGGGACGGTCGGATCGTCGACGTCGGCCCCCCGCTCGGTGTTGACGCGGACGTCGTCGTCGACTGCTCCGGGCGGACCGTGACGCCGGGGCTGTTCGACTGCCACGTGCACGTGATGATCGAGCAGCCGAGCATGGTCCAGGTGCTGCAGACGCCGTTCAGCCTGCCGTTCTCCGAGGCGGCGGACCGGCTGCGCCGGACCCTGGCCACCGGCGTGACCTGGGTGCGGGACGCGGGCGGGCCGACCTCGGCGTCGCGGAGGCGGTGCGCCGCGGGCTGACGCCGGGGCCGCGCCTGCAGATCGCGGTCAACATGATCAGCCAGACCGGTGGTCACGGCGACGACTGGCAGGCCTGCGGCGCCCACGTCGGGCTCATCCAGGAGCACCCCGGCTGCCCGTCAGCCGTCGTCGACGGCCCGGTGGAGATGCGCAAGAAGGTGCGTGAGCTCATCCGCGCCGGCGCCGACGTGCTCAAGGTCGCGACCAGCGGCGGCGTGCTCTCGCCGCGCAGCAACCCGCAGCACGGCCACCTGCGCGACGACGAGCTGGACGCCCTGGTCACCGAGGCCACCGCGGCGGGCCTGCACGTCATGGCGCACGCGCAGGCCACCGACGGCATCAAGGCCGCGGTCCGCGCCGGCATCCGCTCCATCGAGCACGGCATCTACCTCGACGACGAGGCGATCGAGATGATGCTCGACCGTGGCACCTGGCTGGTGCCGACGCTGCTCGCCCCCCGGGCGGTGCTCGCGCAGGCGGATGCAGGCATACCCCTCCCGGACGCGGTCGTCGCCAAGGCGCGCATGGTGTCCGAGGCGCACGACGACTCGGTCCGGCGAGCGATCGCCGCGGGCGCAAGGTCGCGATGGGCACCGACTCCGGGGTCGGCGCCCACGGCACCAACCTCGACGAGCTCGCGATCATGCGCGACCTCGGCATGAGCGAGCTCGAGGCCTGGCACGCCACGACACAGGTCGCCGCCGAGCTGCTCGGGGTGGAGCAGGACCACGGCACGCTGGAGCCGGGCAAGGTGGCCGACGTGGTCGTGCTCGACGGGAGCTACGACGACCTGGCCGGGCTCGGCCAGCGCGTGCGCTCGGTGTGGCTGGCGGGGGAGCCGGTGGCGGGGCCGGATGTGCTGGGCGGCTCGACCGGCGCGGGCGCGGTGACTGGGTCTGGCTCGGGGACCGGGGCGGTGCAGGGGTGACGCTCGTCCTCGACGCTGCCGCGGTCCGGGAGTCGCTCGACCCGGCGGCGCTGGTGGCGGCGCTGCGTGAGGTCTTCGCCGGGGGAGGCGTCGTCGCGCCGGAGCGCAGCCACGTGCCGCTGGACGACGAGCACGAGGCGACCCTGCTGCTCATGCCGGCCTGGCGCAGCGGCGACCTGCTCGGGGTGAAGGTCGCCACCCACCACCCCCGCAACGGCGAGCGCGGGCTGCCCGCGATCCACGGCACCTACCTGTTGCTCGACCACGCCACCGGGGTGCCGCAGGCGATCCTGGACGGGACCGAGCTGACCCGGTGGCGAACGGCCGCCGCGAGCGCGCTCGCCGCCGACCACCTCGCCCCGGACGAGGTCGGCGAGCACCTGGTCGTGGGCGCCGGCAACGTGGCCGCCGCCGTCCCGGCGTGCTACGCCGCGGTCCGCCGGGTCGGGCACACCAGCGTCTGGGCACGGGACCGTGCACGCGCGGCGCGGCTGGTCGAGGAGCTGCGCGAGCAGGGGTATGCCGCGGACGTCGCCGACGACCTGCGCGCCGCGGTGCGCCGCGCCGACGTCGTGACCACCGCCACCTCGGCCACGAGTCCGCTCGTCCTGGGGGAGGACGTGTCGCCCGGGACGCACGCCGACCTCATCGGGTCGTTCAGCCCGCAGATGATCGAGGCGGACGAGGCACTCATGACGCGGGCGCGGATCGTCGTCGACGTGCCCGAGGCGCGGCAGACCGCGGGGGAACTGGTCGGACCGCTGGGCCGCGGTGCCCTCGACGAGGAGGATGTGCGGCTCACCCTGGCCGACCTCGTGAGCGGGCGAGAGACGGGGCGCGAGACCGCCGAGCAGGTGACCGCCTTCGTGTCGGTCGGCACGGCCGCCGAGGATCTCGCGGCCGCGGCGCTGGTGCTGCGCTCGCGGCCCTGAGTGCGAGGTCGGCGATCAGCTGCGGGTCAGATCGCGGCGTCGCGTCTCGACCGCGACGACGTAGCTCACGATCCAGAGCGCTAGGTACACGGCGACCATCCAGGCCCAGTCGGTTGGTGCGAGCCACGTGCCGAGTGCTGCGACCCCGGCAAGGGTGATCCATCCGAAGTAGGCGAAGCGACCTCCACTGCTGATGCGCTGGATCGCGATCAGGATCGAGATCAGGGCCCCGAGTCCGACTGCGAGAAGTCCGCCGAGATCGCCCTGACGCGTGATGAGGCTAGGTAGGACGGGCAGCAGACTGAGAAGGACCAGGAGACATCCGCTGAGGCGGGCGGCGCGAGTGCGACCTCGCCAGTCGGAGGTGGACATTGCCAACGGACGTTGTTGCTGTGGTGGTTGTTGCCATTGCGGTGGTGGGTAGTGCTGTTGCCACTGTGGTGGTGGATTCGGTTGCTGCCATTGCGGTGGTGGATAGTGCTGTTGCCACTGTGGTGGTGGCGTCGGCTGCTCCCACGCTGGTGGCGGAGAGGCGGGGGAAGGGTGGGGCGAAGGAGGTGTCCAGATCTCTTCCTGGCCCCAGTGGTCCTGAGGTTGTTGAGGGGGTGGCGGTGGGACCGGCCCTGTTGACGATGCGTGGTCCTGCTCTTCTGAAGCGGCCAGCTGGGCGTCGAACGCACGCCTCTTGTCACGGTCGAGGAGCGTGTCCCGTGCCGTGCAGAGGTCGTGCATGTCCACAGTCCCGGAGCCACCGGAATCGGGGTGGTCGAGGCGTGCGAGCACAGCGAAGTGGCGTTTGATCACCTCAGGTGGGGCATCTGGTGAGACACGGAGAATCTCGTACCAGTTCTTCTGCGGTTGACGCATGGTGGTCAGTCGAGCGCTGTACGGAGCGACACGAACGAGTAGGAGAGCTGTTCGGCCTGCCATGTCGCAGCCCCGTGCTGCCGGGAGGCCAGCAGAGCGATCCCGCTCGACTCGCACATGACCAGCGCAGAGACGGAGTGATAGACGCTCCCGTCGCCGCGGGTGTAGCGAAGGGCTTGGACATCGGCGAGCCACGCCTCCGACAGGCGTGACACCAGGCTGGTCCTGAGGGGCACGGGCAGAAAGGCAACGTCCTCCATCCGCCCGAGAATCGACTCTGAGGCTGCGGTCCCCGAACCGACCGCATCACCGGAGAAAGTCTGGTCGTGTGGGACGTCGCCTGTCCGTCTCCTTGGTGGGCTCGTGAGCGGATACCACTGAGTCTGTGGCGACAACCAAGCTCCAGAGGGTTTGAAGCGTCCGTCTGCCTGCGGCTGGAGAGGCTGCTCCCGCACGCCGATGACAACGCCCCCCACTTGCGCTATCCAGCCGAGGCGCCGACGCGACCACTGGCCTGCACGTCGCCTCGCCCCGGGGATCTTCTGATGGGCCTCCGTGAGAACTTCTCCACCGACGTCAGAGGGACGGAGTGCGAGATCGTCCCGACCGAGAGTCGTTCCTGACCATTCTGTCTCATCGACGGATCGACCACCGTCAGCCGACGGGATGGACCCCACCGTTGCTGGCCTATGGGACGCCTGATGGTGGCGCGCCAGATCTCCCATGATACCCCCGTCGGACGACGATTGCACCGGCAGTCTAACCGTCTGGTGTCCGGAGCCCAATGGTTGTCCTCAGCGTGAGGACGCCTGCCGGAAGCGGTTGACTGAGAGCGGGATGAAGATCGCCATGAGCAGGATCGAGCCTGCGAGCACCGTGACGACCGAGTTCTGCATGGGCCAGGTGTCCGGGGTCGGGGCCGACCCGGTGTTGCCGAAGAGCTCGCGCGCGGCCTGGACCAGCGCCGAGATCGGGTTCCAGTTGGCGAAGATCTCCAGCGCCCGCGGCAGATCGTCCGTCTGGACGAAGGCGTTGGAGATGAAGGTCAGCGGGAAGAGGATCATGAACGAGGCGTTGTTGATCACCTCCGGTGTGGGCACGATGATCCCCAGCAACGTCATCACCCAGCTGAAGGCATAGCTGAAGAACAGCAGGATCAGCACCCCGCCAAGGAACGACACCCACCCGTCGGTGAAGCGCCAGCCCACGGCGAGGCCGCTGAGCATCATGATGACCATCGACACGGAGTTCAGCGCCAGGTCGGCGTTGGTCCGGCCGAAGAGTACCGCCGAGTCGTGCATCGGCAGCGTCCGGAAACGGTCGATCATCCCCTCCTTGAGGTCCTGCGCCATCTGGAAGCCGGAGAAGGTCGAGCCGAACAGCACCGTCTGGCCGAAGATCCCGGCCATGAGGTAGTTGGTGTAGTCGCCACCCTCGATCTGGATCGATCCGCCGTAGACCTGGCTGAACAGCAGGACGAACATGATCGGCTGGAGCACCGCGAAGAGCAGCATCTCCGGGTTGCGGCGGAACTTGATGAGGTTGCGCCACGTGACCGTGCGCACGTCGGAGGCCCAGGTCGTCAGGCCGGAGCGGGGAGCCGCGCGGTGGGCGGCCGGGGCGGGTGCGGTCTGGGTGCTCATGCGCTCTCGTCCTCCAGGACATCGGTGTCGTCGGCCTGCTCGCGGCCGGTGAGGGTGAGGAAGACGTCATCGAGCGTCGGACGGCGCATGCCGGCGTCGTGGAGCTCGACCCCGGCCTCCCCGAGCGAGGAGAGGACCCGCTGCAGCGTCTGCGGTCCGCCGTCGACCGGCACGGACAGGGTGCGCCCGGCCGAGTCGGTCTGCACGTCGTCGGTCCCGTGCCGGTGCAGCACCTCGCGCGCGGTCGCGGCCTGGGCCGAGTCGACCAGGGTGACGACGACCCGGTGCCCGCCGACCTGCGCCTTGAGCTCGTCGGCGGTGCCCTCGGCGATGACCTTGCCGTGGTCGATGACGCTGATGTCGTCGGCGAGGTAGTCGGCCTCCTCGAGGTACTGCGTGGTCAGCAGCACCGTGGTGCCCTGGCCGACCAGGGTCTTGATGACGTCCCACAGCCCGAGCCGGCTACGCGGGTCCAGCCCCGTCGTCGGCTCGTCGAGGAAGAGGATCTGCGGGTCGTTGACGAGCGCGCAGGCGAGGTCGATCCGGCGGCGCATACCTCCGGAGAAGCCCTTCACCGGGCGGTCGCCGGCGTCGACGAGGTCGAACTGCTCCAGCAGCTCGCTCGCCCGGGCCCTGGCCGTGCCGCCGCCCAGGTGGTAGAGCCACCCCACCATCTCGAGGTTCTCCCGGCCGGTGAGGTGCTCGTCGACGGCGGCATACTGCCCGCTGGCCCCGATCACCCGGCGCACACCCTCCGGGTCGCGCAGCACGTCTACCCCGGCGACGGTCGCCGATCCCGAGTCGGGCTGCAGCAGCGTGTTGAGCACCTTGACGGTGGTCGTCTTGCCGGCGCCGTTGGGACCGAGCAGGCCCTTGACGGTGCCCTCCGGCACGCTGAGCGACAGCCCGTCCAGGGCGTGCACGTCGCCGGAGCGCGAGCGGTAGGTCTTGCGCAGGTCCCTCGCCTCGATGATGGTCACGGATGCACCTCGATGGTCGTCACGGAGGACGATCGTAGGCCCACGCACCGACAGCGCCATGATTGTTGTCAGGGGTAGCGCGAGATCCCGTCTGGCCCGGCGACGACGTCGAGCTCGTGTGGGGGGTCCTTCAGAATCACCTCTAGGGCGCGCGCCGTCGGTGGGTTCTGTGGCTTTCCATCAAGACCGCAGGTGAAGAGTAGGTGGTCGCTGCGGAACTTCTCCTCGCTCTGGCCCAGCAGCCGTGATCTGAAACAGCGGAAGCCGTCCGGGACAGAGGCACTGCCTCCGGATAGGGCTTCCCCTGTCTGAGGGTCGACCACCATCACATCGCCCTGTTGCTGCACTGTCTCCAGCTTCGAGTCAACAGGTCTGCTCAATTCGGAGTTCATAGCGGTCCAGTCGGTTCCCGTGATGGCGATGCTCCAGAGCTCTTCACCGGTCGACTCCACGACACCGGAGAGCGTGACTTGGTTCGTCCCATCGAAATTGAGCGTCCCCATGTCGTAGTCCACCCTCGCCGCACCTGTCCCCTCGCAGACCAGGACGACGTCTGATTCTTCATCTGCGGCGCCACCGCAGAGGCCCGCACCGTCTCTTCGCCACAATTCGGCGCCTGTCTCGAGATCGAGGGCGAGAAGTGGGTGATCCTGCAGGGGCAGTTCACCTACCTCGTCTTCCTGGGAGTAGTACAAGTCTGCGATGTACACCCCAGCGGCCTTGCGTGTGCTCCCGGCAACAACGCGGCCACGGGGCAGCTCAAGCTCCACCAGTGGGCGCTCCCAGACAACTCCGTCGGCGTCAAGCCCACGCATGGTTTCCACGCCCTCAACATCCATCCTCCGCACGACGATGCCATCGCTTGCCGAGACTGGTGAAGAGGTTGACGTATGCTCGCCGACCCTGAGCTCGCCTTCGTCCAGCGTGACCTGCCAGTCGGTGTAATTCTCGTCATCTCCCACATAGCCGCGGAAGCACACGCGATCATCGAGACAGGCCCAGGGAAGCGCATAAACGGCGACCGGTTCTTCGAGACGCGCTACCTCGCGCCCGGACCCGTTGATCGCCACGAGGTGCACCCATGGCGCTTGATGAGTGCTCGGGACCGTGACGATGACGAGATCGCTGAGAAGGGGAGGCGCCGAAACACGTGTTGCGCCCGAGAGGCTAGTCGTCAGACGCCATTCCTCTGCCCCGGAGTCAGCGTCGATTCCGGCGAGCAGAAGCTCTGAAGAGTCCTGAGAATCCTCAGGCTCGATAAAGCTGATGATGCGACCCTCGGTCATGACGGGATTGGACAAGAGACTTGCCGCCCAGGTCCAAGCCGGATCCGGCTCAGGCTCCGCAGTCGCTCCATGCTCATCACCAGGACCCGGGGCAGAGGTCGCCGGACCGTTTTCGGTGGTAGACGAGGTCGATGGGCTGTCTGCGGCGCTGCAGCCCCCTGTGCACAATGCCAGCGCAGCCGAGACGGCTATGTATCCATGAATTCGCCTCATGGCCTCACGCTATGTCTAGAACTGCTAGGCAGCCGGCCTCACTGCTCCGCCTGTGGAAGACCCGGCGCCGCACAGCCCCCGTCCGGACGAGCCCTACCGCCCGATCCAGGCCATCGCCGCGGCGACCATCGCCCGCACCCCGGTGTCCAGCATCGGCTGCAGCACCGGCGCGAAGTGCGGGGAGTGGTTGTCGGGAAAGGCAGGATCTGTCCGCTCGGTGCCGCGCTCCCGGGCCGCCTCCCAGGCCCCGGCGTCGAAGGCGCCGAAGCCCCAGTAGCAGGACGGGGCGCCCCACGCCGCGGGCAGCTCCCCGAAGTCCTCCGAGCCCATCTCCGGGGTGAACTCGCCGACCCGGTCGGTCCCGAGCTCGGCCTCCAGGGCCGCCCGGACCCGGGCCGTGGCATCGGGCTCGTTGTCGGTCACCGGCAGGTGGTCGAAGGTCTCGAAGCCGGGCTCGGGGGCACCCCAGGCCAGCGCCTCGGCGAGCGCGGTCCGCTCGATGACCTCCAGGCAGTGCGCGGCCACCGCACCGTCGTAGGTGCGCACCGTGCCCTCCAGGACGGCGTGCTCGGGGATGATGTTGGTCTTGGTGCCGGCGCTGATCCGGCCCACCGTCACCACCGCGGTCGCCTGCGGCGACACCTGCCGCGAGACGACTGTCTGCAGCCGCATCACCAGCGAGGCGGCCATCACCACGGGGTCGATCGCCGTGTGCGGCGCGGAGCCGTGGCCACCCTTGCCGTTCAGCGTGATCCGGAAGTCGTCGCAGCTGGCCATGATCGGTCCGGGAGCCACCTCCACCGACCCGGCCGCGCCGGGCAGCACGTGCTGGCCGAGCGCCACGTCGGGCCGGGGCACCAGGTCGACGAGCCCGTCGGCCACCATGGCCTCGGCGCCGTTGAACTGCTCCTCGGCCGGCTGGAAGACCGCCACCACCGTCCCGTCCCAGTGCTCGCGCCCCTGGAGCAGCAGCCGCAGCGCGCCGAGCAGCGTCGCCACGTGGGTGTCGTGCCCGCAGGCGTGCATCACCGGCACCTGCTCGCCCGCGTCGTTGGTGACCCGCACGGTCGAGGCGTAGTCGAGGCCGGTGTCCTCGGCGACCGGCAGGCCGTCCATGTCGGCCCGGAGCAGGACGGTCGGACCCTCGCCGTTGCGCGCGACCACGGCCACCCCGGTCCCGCCGATGCCGGTGCGCACCTCCAGCTCACCGGCCGTCGGCATACCCGAGACCTCCTGGACCACCCGGGCAGCCGTCGCGTGCTCGGCCATCGACAGCTCGGGATGGGCATGCAGGTGGCGGTAGAGGTCCTCCACCCACTCCCGGACGTCGGGCAGGGCGGCCAGCACAGCGGCGGTGGGGGTGCTCATGCGGTGAGGGTATGCGCTCGCCCGCCGTGGCAGGGTACGACCCATGACGCAGACGCCGCGCAGGGTCATCCACACCGGTCAGGCCATGGTCGACCTCGTGCTCGAGGTGGACCACCTGCCCGCGCGCGGCGGCAACGTCATGGCGGACCGGGCGACGAGGTATGCCGGTGGCTCGGTCACCATCGTCGTCGCGGCGGCACGCTCCGGGGCGGCGGCGGTGCTCGCGGGGGCGGTCGGCACCGGGCCCAACGGGGACCTTGTGCGGGAGGTGCTGGAGCGCGAGGGGGTCGAGGTCAGCGCTGCACCGGTCGAAGAGCTGGACACCGGCGTGTGCGTGGTCCTCGTCGAGCCGAGCGCCGAGCGCACCTTCGTCACCACCCGCGCGCCGAGCGGCGGATCACCGCGGGATCGCTGGCCACCAGCGCGGCGGCACCGGGGGACCTGGTGTGCCTGTCCGGCTACACCCTCTTCGAGCCCACCCGCGACCCGCTGCTCACCTGGGTGGAGGGCCTGCCGGAAGGCGTCGAGGTCGTGCTCGACCCCGGTGCTCCCTTCGCCACCTTCGATGCCGAGCTCGTCGAGCGGGTGCTGGCCCGGACCACGGTGTGGACCTCCAACGCCGCGGAGGCGGCCGAGCTCGTCGGGGCGGAGGGCCCGCCCGCCGACCTGTGCGACGCCGTCGCCGCCCGACTGCCCGAGGGGGCGGTGGTCGTCGTCCGGGACGGGCCCCAGGGGTGCGCGGTCCGGGTGGGCGACGAGACCACGCCGGTGGCCGGCTTCCCGCAGACCCCGGTCGACACCAACGGGGCCGGGGACACGCACACCGGAGTCCTGTGCGCCGAGGTGGCGGGCGGCCGCGGCTGGGTGGGGGCCGCACGGCGAGCCAACGCGGCGGGGGCCATCAAGGTCACCCGGCGCGGTCCGGCGACCGCGCCGACCTCGGCGGAGGTCGACGACTTCCTCGCCTCGCGCTGAGGTGCCCGGGCCCGCCCAGCCCGGGGCGGGTGCGCGTCGTGGTGCTGCCCGGGCTGGTGAGCCTCAGGAGGTGGGCGGGGGGCCGGCAGGGTCACGATCCGGTCACGTTCTCCCCGTGGACGCAACGGCAGACGCCATGCTGGGCATCTAGAGGTCAGAGGCCGGCGCGCAGGGGGCGCCGTCCTTCACCTCGACGACAAGGATGACGCGATGGACCTCGACAGCTCGCCGCACCAGCCGACCCTCGCCGCGCCAGCCCGCCGCGGTCGCACGCCTCGCGGCGGGGCCGCCGTCCTCGACCCGACCCGCCACGCGCCGGAGGTCCAGCTGGCGCTGGCCGCCCTGCTCGTCGTCGTGGCCGGACCGGTCGCCAGCGCCCTGGCGCCGACCAGTGCCGTCGTCGCCGGGGCCTCGGTCGTCCTGCTCCTCGTGGGCATCGGGCTGGCGCTCCTGGCGACGATCAGCCTGCTGCGCAACGCCTGACCTCGCTTCCCCCGACCTCCCTCGGCCTCGACCCCCTCGCCTCCGGCCTCACCCGGTCCAGGGCGTCCCGAACCTCCCCTCGTGCGCCACCTCGCCCACCGGGCGCCGTCCGCGACGCAGCGAGGGGGAGGGGCGGTCCGGCGCGGCATACCCCATCGCCACCACACCGACGATCCGCCGGTCCGGCGGTGCCTCCAGCGCGTCGAGCGTCGCCTCCTGCCGGTCGCCCGGCACACCGAAGAACAACCCGCCGAGACCCTCGTCCACGGCGGTCAGCAGCATGAGCAGCGCGGCCATGCCGGTGTCGACGTCCCAGTAGGGCACCGGCCAGTGCTCCTCGGACCGATCGGTCAGACCCTTGTCCGGCTCGGCATACCGGTCCAGGTAGGCCTGCTTGTCGGACAGGCAGACGACGAGGCAGGGGGCGCTGCTCACCCCGCGCAGCCAGGAGTCCATGCGCTCGCGCGCCACCTCTCCGGTCGACGCCGACCAGAAGCGGCCGCGCTCCTCCTCGCGCGTGAGGACGACGAAGTCCCAGCCCTGGGAGAAGCCGGCGCTCGGCGCCCGGATCGCGTGGCGCAGCGCCCGGTCGACGACCTCCCGCGGCACCGGCCGGTCGGGGTCGTAGGCCCGCACCATCCGGCGGGCGCGCACCACGTCGCGGAACTCCATACCCGCGGATCCTGCCACGGGGCACCGACACCCGCGGCGGTCGCAGGCGGCACCCTGGTCCCGACGGGCGGCCCCTCGAGGCCCAGGCCCTCAGCCCTCCGGCGTCAGCCGCAGCAGCCGGCCGCTGCCCTCGTCCTCCAGCACCCACACCGCGCCGTCCGGCCCCTGCTCCACCGCGCGGATCCGTTGCCCGAGCTCGATGACCTCGCTGCCCCGGGACCGGCCGTCCTCGAGGTCGACCCGCACCAGCGCCTGCCCGGAGAGTGCCCCCAGCAGGGCGTCACCCTGCCACTGGGGGAAGAGGTCGCCGGTGTAGATGAGCAGGCTCCCCGGGGAGATGCTCGGGTTCCACGACTCGACCGGTGCGACGAAGCCGTCGCCCTCGGCGTGGTCCGGGATCTCTCCGCCGCCGTACTGGCTGCCGTTGGAGACCTCGGGCCAGCCGTAGTTGCCGCCCTCTTCGACGACGTTGAGCTCGTCCCCGCCTTCCGGGCCCATCTCCGAGGACCACAGCGTGCCGTCCGGCGCGAACTCCAGGCCGAGCGGGTTGCGGTGCCCCCAGCTCCAGATCTGCGCCGCGGCCCCGCCCTGGTCGGCCAGCGGGTTGCCCGGTGCGGCCTGGCCGTCCAGGGTGAGCCGGACCACGGTGCCCAGCGTGTTGCTCGTGTCCTGCGCCGGGTCCAGCTGCTGCCGGTCTCCGGAGGAGACGAAGAGGTGCTCGCCGTCGGGGTCGAGCGCCAGCCGGTGCGAGAAGTGGCCCGACCCCTCGACCTTCGGCGTCTGCCGCCAGATGACCTCCAGGCCCTCCAGCGCGGCGTCGCCCCCGTCGGTCACGAGCCGCGCCCGGCCCACCGCCGCACCGGTGCCGCCCTCGCCCGCCTCGGCCCAGCTCAGGTAGACGACCTGGTCCTCGTCGAAGGTCGGCCCCGGCAGCACGTCGCCCAGACCGCCCTGGCCGTCGTCGACCACCTCGGGGGTGCCCGCCACCTCGATGCGCTCGCCGCTCTCGGCGTCGCGCAGGTGCAGGGTGCCGCTGCGCTCGGTGACCAGCAGGTCGTCGGTGCCCGGCAGGAAGGCCATCGCCCACGGCTCGGCGAAGGTGTCGACCTCCGCCACCGCGATGTCCGGTGACGCCGCCGCCGACGACTCCTCGGGGGCCCCCGTCCCAGCCCCGTCAGCGGACCCCTCCTGCCCGGTCCCGGCGGTCTCGTCCGTGCCAGACGGAGCGCTCGTCCCCGCGGTCGAGCAGCCGGCCAGCAGCACGCCGGCGAGGCACAGCGCGAGGGGACGGTGGCGGCGTTGGGGGGCGGGGTGCATACCCAGGTCCTTCCGGCGGTGGTCGGCGTCCTCCCTGACCAGCCTACGGCCGCCGCACCATGACCGGGCGGCCCTGCGAGGACCACGGACGCCTGTCGGCCGACGATGGGATGATGAGGCCATGAGCGAGGCCGACGCGCTGCCCCCCGGCTACCCCCGCGAGTGGGAGGCCGACGTCGTCCTCTCCGACGGCATGGTCGCGCACGTGCGGCCGATCCGGCCCGACGACACCGAGGCCATCCACCTCTTCCACGGCGCCCAGTCGGAGCAGTCGATCTACCTGCGGTTCTTCGCACCGATCAAGCGGCTGTCGGACAAGGACGTGCACCGCTTCACCCACGTCACTACGTCGACCGCGTCGCGCTGGTGATGTATGTCCGTGACGACCTGGTCGGTATCGGCCGCTACGACCGGCTCCGCGAGGGCGGGAGTGTGGCCGAGGTGGCCTTCAACGTGTCCGACCAGCACCAGGGCCGGGGGATCGGCTCGGTGCTGCTGGAGCACCTGGCCGACATCGCCCGGGAGGCCGGGATCACCCGCTTCGTCGCCGACGTGCTGCCGCAGAACCGCAAGATGATCGGGGTCTTCCGCGACGCCGGCTTCGAGGTCTCGCACGAGTTCGACGACGGGGTCATCGCGGTGTCCTTCGACATCGAGCCGACCGAGGAGTCGCGGGCGGTGCGGATGTCGCGCGAGCACCGCTCGGAGGTGCGCTCGGTGCGTGCCGTGCTGCACCCGGAGTCGGTCGCCGTGGTGGGAGTCAGCCGGCGGCCCGCCACCATCGGCCGGGCCTTCTTCGACCACATCGTCGCCGGAGGCTTCACCGGCCGCGTCCATCCGGTCAACAACGCGGCCGAGCCCGGCACCCTCATCAACGGCCACCCCGCCGTCGCCTCGGTGCGCGACATCGAGGGCGGGATCGACCTCGCCGTCGTCGCGGTGGTCGCCGACGAGGTGCTCGGCATCGTCGACGAGTGCGCCGACGCCGGGGCCAAGGCGCTCGTCGTGGCCTCCGAGGGCTTCGCCGAGGCGGGCACCGAGGGCCGGGCGCTGCAGCGTCAGCTGCTGGTCCGCGCCCGCCACCACGGGATGCGGGTGCTCGGGCCGACGAGCTTCGGGCTCATCAACAACGACCCGGGGATCCGGCTCAACGCCTCCATCGCCTCGGCCGACCAGCTGCCGCCCTTCGGGCACCTGGGGCTGTTCAGCCAGTCCGGCGGGCTGGGCATCGCGCTGCTCGCCTCGGCCCGGCGCCGCGGCCTGGGCCTGTCGACCTTCGCCTCGGCCGGCAACCGGGTCGACCTCTCGGGCAACGACCTCATGCAGTACTGGACCGACGACGACAGCACCACGGTCGTCGGGCTCTACCTCGAGTCGATGGGCAACCCGCGCAAGTTCACCCGCATCGCCCGCAAGCTCGCCATGCGCAAGCCGGTGATCGTGGTCAAGTCGGGCATCGGACAGCACGCCATCCCGCAGGGGCACCGCGTGCGGCTCACGCAGGAGCAGCCGGAGACCTTCGGCCAGATGCTGCGGCAGTCCGGCGTGATCCGGGTCGACAACGCCCACCAGCTCTTCGACGTCGCCCAGCTCGTCCTCAACCAGCCGCTGCCGCAGGGGGAGCGGGTCGCGGTGGTCAGCAACAACGACGCCCTCGGATCGCTGGCGGCCGACTCCGCCTCGGCGCGCGGGCTGCGGGTCACCCACGGTCCGGTCACGGTGTCCGCCGAGGCGCTGACCGAGCAGTTCCGTGAGGTCGTCGACGTCGCCCTCGCCGACGACGCCGTGGACGCGCTCATCGCCTGCTTCGTCCCGCCGATCGCCGACATCGACCCCGAGGTGGTCCAGGCCGTGTCCGCTGCGGCCGAGGGCCACGAGAAGCCGTGCGTGGCGACCTTCGTCGGGATGCGCGGCGTCACCCCCGGCACGGGCGTTCCGTCCTACCCCATGCCCGAGGACGCCGTCCGCGCGCTCACGGCCGCGGTCCGGTATGCCCAGTGGCGCCGCCGTGACCACGGCGAGCGGGTGCGCCTGGACGGAGTGACGCGGGCGACGGTCTCGGAGATCGTCGACGCCGCGCTGGCCCGGACCCCGCGCGGCACCGACCTCGAGCCCGAGGAGGTCACCACCCTGCTCGCCGCCTACGGCATCCGGGTGTGGCCGCGCGTCCTCGTCGGCTCCGCCGACGAGGCGGTCGACGTGGCGCGTGAGCTGGGTGACGCCGTCGTGCTCAAGGCGACCTCGCCCCTGTTGCAGCACCAGCCCGGGCAGGGGTGGGTCCGGACCGCGCTGCGCAGCCCGGAGGCCGTGCGCGAGGCATACCGTGACCTCTCGGCGCTGCTGCAGCCGCTCGGCGTCGACGGCATCGCGGTGCAGCGGATGGCACCCTCGGGGGTGAGCGTGGAGGTCAACTCGGCCGAGGACCCGCTCTTCGGGCCGGTCGTCGGCTTCGGCGTGGCCGGGCTGCCGATCGACCTGCTCGGCGACGAGGCGCTGCGCTTCCCACCGCTGACCGATGTCGACATCAGCGAGATGGTGTCCTCGATCAAGGCGGCCCCGATGCTCGACGGCTACCGCGGGGCGATGCCCGTCGACCACGCGGCCCTGCACGACCTCATCGCGCGGGTCAGCGTGCTCGCCGACGACCACCCCGAGCTGGCTCACGTCCGGCTCAACCCCGTGCTGGCGCACCAGGACGGGGTCGAGGTGCTGGGAGCCACCGTCCGGGTCGCTCCTGCCCCGACCCGCACCGACGCCGAGCGTCGGACGCTGCTCGCCGACGTCTGACACGACGTCTGACACGATGGGCGCATGGTCCGTCGTGTGAGGTCGCCCCTGCCCGAGACGCTGGTCGCCGATATCCAGGCCGCCGGCTACCTCCCCGCGGTGGTCCACGACGTCATCGTCACCGCCGTCGGGCGGGACTCGGTGATCTCCCACCTGGTCCACGACGAGACGACCTTCGACGAGATGGCGGTGCGCAACCACCTCACCGTCCTGGTGCTCACCGACCGGCGGCTGGTCATCGCCCACGCCGACGACCACGAGGGGCCGGAAGGGCAGCGCATGGCGACCGCGACCAGCGAGACCGTGCCGCTGCGGTCGGTCCGCGGGGTCATGCTCACGCACACCGTGCCGGACCCGGAGCAGTACGACGGCGGCCTCGCCGGGCGGGGCGTCACGCTGACCCTGGGCTGGGGCGCGGTCTCCCGGGTCGACCTGCTGCCGGCGGTGTGCGAGGACCCGCAGTGCGAGGGCGACCACGGCTACGAGGGCACCGTCTCCAGCGACGACATCTCGCTGCGGGTGGCGGCGGAGACGCACGGGGAGCAGCGCCTGGAGCAGACGCTGCTCTTCGCCAGCGAGCTGTCGGCCCGACTGGGCCAGTGAGCCCGGCAGGCGCCGCCCGTCCGTCGGCGAGCGGCGGGACCGGCGCGGACTCCCCGGCTCGCCCCGCCACGAGTGACGTGGTCGCGGCCGCGCGGGAGGCATACCAGCCCCCGGCGCCGGGTTCCGGCCTGGCCTCCGTGCTGCCCGGTGCGCTCCGGGCGCTGGGCGTGGAGGACCTGCCCGAGGGGGTGGCTGCTCCCGTGTGGTCGGTGGACCCGACCCGGCGGGTCGTCGTGGTGCTCGCGGACGGCCTGGGAGCGCAGCAGCTCGCGCGTCGCAGCGGCCACGCGCGCACGCTGCGTGACCTCGCGACCCCGGAGGGCGCCGAGGGCTTCGGTTGCGGCTTCCCGTCGACCACGGCGACGAGCCTCACCAGCCTGGGCACCGGGCTGCCGCCGGGCGGTCACGGGATCGTCGGGTGGCAGACGAGCTACCGGGGGCGGCTCTTCAGCCACCTGGCGTGGAAGGACGGCCCCGACCCGCACACCTACCAGCCGGTGCCGACGCTGCTGCAGCACGCGGCACGGCGCGACGTGTCGATGACCACCGTCTCGCAGCAGGCCTTCTCCGGCTCCGGGCTGACCCGGGCCTCGCTGCGCGGCGGCGGCTACGTCGGCGCCGGCACCCACGACGAGCGCACCAGCGGCGTGCTGCAGTCGCTGATGCAGGCCGGACGGCGCGGTCGGGCGCTGGTGTATGCCTACTGGGACGAGATCGACAAGGCCGGCCACGTGTACGGCCCGGACTCGCTGGAGTGGGGGGAGGCGGTCGAGGTGTTCGACACGTGGGTCGCCGGGCTGCTCGCGCGCCTTCCGGCGGAGACGACGCTGCTCGTCACCGCCGACCACGGGATGATCGAGGCGCCGTTCGACCAGCGCCGCGACCTGGCGCTCGATCCGGTGCTGGACGAGGGCGTCGAGCTGCTCGCGGGCGAGCCACGGGCGCCGCAGGCCTGGTGCCGCCCCGGTGCGGTGGACGACGTCGTCGCCACCTGGCGCGAGGAGCTGGGCGAGGAGGCGATCGTGCTCACCCGCGAGGAGGCGGTCGAGGCGGGGTGGTTCGGCCCGGTCCGCGAGGCCTACGACTCCCGCATCGGCGAGGTCGTCGTCGCCATGCTCGGCCAGGCCACCGTGCTCGACTCGCGCCTGCTGCGACCCGAGGTGCTGCGGCTGCGCGGCCACCACGCTCGATCACCGAGGCCGAGACGGCCGTCCCGCTGCTGGTCGCCACGACCTGAGCCACGTCCCACCGAGCGTCGCGAATGGTTGCCACAGCCCCGACCGGCGCTGCGAATGGTTGGCTACGACCCCACCGGGCGTCGCGAATGGTTGCCACAGCCACGACAGGGCGTCGCGAATGGTTGGCCGACGGCATACCGGCAACCCATCACGGCGCTCGGTGGGTGGTCCGTAGACTGCCGGGGTGGCCGAGCTCGTCTTCTTCACCGGAACGATGGACTGCGGCAAGTCGACCCTCGCGCTGCAGATGGACCACACCCATCACCAGCGCGGCCGTCGCGGGCTGCTCTTCACCCAGCATGACCGCTCCGGGGCCGCGGTCCTCTCCTCCCGGCTGGGGCTGACCAAGGACGCGCTCGAGGTCGGCGACGACCTCGACTTCTGGGAGCTGGTCGTGGAGCAGCGCACCAACGGTCGCGCCATCGACTACGTCATCTGCGACGAGGCGCAGTTCTACCGTCCCGAGCAGGTGGAGCAGCTCGCCCGGCTGGTCGACGAGATGGGCATCGACGTGTATGCCTTCGGCATCACCGCCGACTTTCGCACCGAGCTCTTCCCCGGGTCGCGTCGTCTCATCGAGCTCGCGGACCGCACCGAGCAGCTGCAGGTCCGGGCGCTGTGCTGGTGCGGCAAACCCGCCACGGTCAACGCCCGTGTCGTCGACGGCACCATGGTCATCGAGGGCGAGCAGGTCGTCGTGGGGGACGTCGGCGGAGCGGAGGACGAGGGGGAGGAGGCGGCCGCGAGCAGCGACCATGCGCCGGTGGTGGAGTACGAGGTGCTCTGCCGGCGGCACTACATGCGCCGCATGAACTCGGCTGCCGCCCGTACGGCCTCGACCTCCCCGGAGCTGCTGCCCTTCGACCTCGACCTCTGCCCGTTGCCCGGAGCTGCCGAACCCCTGCGCTGACGGTGAAAGTCGCGCCGGGGCGACATTTCGCCGGTCGGTGGGGTGATGGGGGGCCGGAAGTGACCGTGAAAGGCGCGCCGGGGCGACATTTCGCCGGTCGGTGGGGTGATGGGTACCCCTGGTGACCGTCGAAAGCGTGCCGGGGCAGGACTTTGCCGGTCGGCGGTATGCCGGGGGTCAGCCGCGCGGGGGGCGGGAGCCGAACATGATGTCGTCCCAGCTGGGGACGCTGGTGCGGCCCTTGCGTCCGGACGTCGGCTTCGCGGCCGGCTCCTCGGGAGCGTCCTCCTCGACCGCGTCATCGACCTCCACCTGATCTGCGGCCGCCTCCTCGTCGGCGTGCTCCTGGGGTGCGTCGTCGGACGACGACGGCTCAGCGTCAGCCTCCTCGCTGACGGACTCCTCGCCCACGGACTCCTCGCCCACGGACTCCTCGCTGACGGACTCCTCGCCCACGGACTCCTCGTCGACGGGCTCCTCGATCCCATGATCCGCGGAGACCTCGTCATCGAGAGGCGCTGCAGCCCTTTGGTCCGCGGCTGCCTCCTCGCGCACGGGCTCCTCGGATGCGTCGTCGGACGACGACCCGTCGCCGACGTCGTCAGTCGGCTCCTCCTGGTGGACGCCCTCCGCCTCCGGACCGGGCTCGCCCTTCTGCACATCTTCGGGCTGGGACTCCGCAGCAGCCGGCTCGTCCGCGGAGTCGGCACCCTCGAAGGCCTCGTCCTCGATGAGCACCTCGTCCTCGAGCAGCTCCCCGTCGCCGTCGCGCTCCTCCGCGGCCGACTCGTCGTCGCCGTCCGGCTCGTGGAGGTCGTCCTGCTGAGGCTGGCCCTCCTCGACGTCCAGGTCGTCGTCCTCCATTCCGAAGAACTCGTCGAAGGTGACCTCCTGCGGGTCGTGGCGGGTCCGGGCGAAGCTGCCCTCCGCCTCGACGCCCTCCTCCTCGTGCGCAGCGGGTGCCACCGACGGCAACCGCAGGCGACGCCGCTTGCGGCCCTTGCCACGGCCGACGGCACGACGGGCCTCCTCCGGGGTGACCGGCTCGGGCTGCTCCTCCGGCCCCGGCTCGGCGACCACCTCAGGCTCCTCGACGACCTCCGGCTCAGCGACCACGTCAGGACCCGCCGCGACCTCGGGGGCCGGCTCGACGGCGACCGGGTCCTCGACGGGCTCGTCCCCCGTCGGCCCCACCGGCGAGGGGGACTCCGGCGCCGAGCCCCGCGGGTGCGCGGCGGGCGGGTCGCCCATGGTGCCGGGGTCGTAGGGCAGGTCCTCCAGCGGGAGCACCTCGCCGGGCATCTCCCGCTGACCCGGCACGTGGCCCGGGTCGTCAGCGCCCTGGCGCGCGGCCGGCTGGGTGCGCCGACCGCGACGCTGGCGCCGCTCGCGCATCGTGGCCATGAGGTCGGCCGCGGCCTCGTCCTCGCCGTGGGACCCGCCGAGCAGCGGGTGGCCCGACAGCCCGCCGGGCAGCGCCTGCTCGTCCTCGCTCAGCCAGCGCGCCTCGTCGTCGAGCGCCTCCACCGCACGCGAGCGCACGTCGTAGTGCCAGGCCGCCCGGCGCTCACGCCCCCCGGCACCGAAGGCCACGATGACCGTCCACGGCTCCTGCGGCTCCCCACGGGCGGCGTCCCACGACACCGCGGTGAGGTCGACGCCCCGGCTCTGCAGCCGCTCCCGGACCCGGCGGTCCAGGGTGTGCGACCCGTCGGTCCGCCCGCTCGCCCGCACCGGCGCGCGCTGCGCCAGCCCCACGACGTGCTCCCGCTCGGCGAGGACCGGGCCCTCGAACCGGCGCACCCGCTCCAGCTCCCACCCGGTCGAGGCGGCGACGTCCTCGGCCGGCTGCCCGGCCCGGATCATCGCCTGCACGTCGCGCGGGCTCACCGCCCGACGGCCCGCGCCCTCCGACTCGGCCTGCCGGGACCGCGGCCGCAGCGCCGCGCGCAGCCGGTCGTCGACCCGGACGGCATACTGCGACCCGTCGTCACCGGTGAGGACCAGACGACCACCCTCGTCGAGCTCGACGAACTGGAGCTGCTGCATGGTTGACCACTGTGCCACCCCGCCCGGACCGCTCGCGGGAGGGCACGCCGCGCGGGATACCCTGAAGGGGCCATGATCGCCGCTTCCGCCGATGTGCGTCTCGCCCTCGACCTCGCGGGGATCTTCGTCTTCGCGCTGTCGGGTGGGCTGGTCGCGGTGCGGGCCCGGCTCGACCTCTTCGGCGTCGCGGTGCTCGCCTGGGTGAGCGGCCTGGGTGGCGGCATCATCCGCGACGTCTTCCTCGGCGACGTCCCTCCCGACGGCATCAGCAACCCCTGGTACGTCCTCACCGTCCTGCTCGCCGGCCTGGTCGTCTTCGCCTTCCACGGCCTCTTCGTCGACCTCTCCCGTCACCGGCCCAAGCTGCGGCTGCACCGGATCAGCCAGGCCGTGAAGTACCTCGACGCCGTCGGGCTCGCGACCTTCGCCGTGGCGGGTGCTCTCAAGGCCGTGGTCCTGGGCGCGCCACCGCTGGCAGCCGTCTTCGTCGGCGGCATCACCGCCGTCGGCGGTGGGGTCATCCGCGACGTGCTCGTGGGTCAGGTGCCCGAGGTGCTCCGCCGCGAGCTGTATGCCGTGCCCGCCCTGCTCGGCGCCGCGGTCGTGGTCACCGCGGCCGAGCTCGGACAGCTGTCCTTCCTGGTGGTCTGGTCCACCCTGGCCCTCGTGCTGGGGATCCGGGTCGCCGCCATCGTCTTCGACCTGCACGCCCCGACCCCCATCCCCTCTCGAGGAGACGCAGCATGAGCAACCCCATGACCGACCCCAGCGACGCCGCCGACCCGGGAGTCGCCGACCCCGCGGCCACCGGACCCGAGGCCGGCTCGGCGCAGGACGAGGTCGTCGCCGAGCTCGAGGAGACCCTGCAGGAGTCGGAGGAGAACGACCTCTTCCCCTACCAGGCGATCGTCCTCACCTCCTTCGGCGGTCCGGAGGGCCCGGACGAGGTCATGCCGTTCCTGCGCCGGGTCACCGGCGGTCGGGGCATCCCCGACGAGCGGCTCGCGGAGGTCGCCGAGCACTACTACGAGTTCGGCGGCAAGAGCCCGATCAACGACCAGAACCGCGCGCTCATCGAGGCGATCCGGGCCGAGCTCGCCCGTCGCGAGCTGACCATCCCCGTGCTCTTCGGCAACCGCAACTCCGAGCCGTTCCTCGCCGACGCCTTCCGGGAGGCCGCCGCCGAGGGCATGACCCGGCTGCTGTCGGTGACCACCAGCGCCTACTCCTGCTACTCCTCCTGCCGGCAGTACCGCGAAGACATCGCGGCGGCCCAGGAGGAGCTGCGCGCCGAAGGGCAGGAGGTGCACGTGGACAAGGTGCGGCAGTACTGGAACCACCCCGGCTTCTCCGGCACCAACGCCCGCATCGTCACCGAGGCGGTCCGGCAGCGGATGGAGTCGAGCGGCTCCGGCGACGCTCCGCACCTGGTCTTCGTCACCCACTCCCTCCCGGTCGCCATGGACGACACGTCCGGGCCCGGGGACGAGGAGGGCAACCTCTACTCCGCGCAGCACACCGAGCTCGCCGCCGCGATCAGCCGCGAGGTCTCGGCCACGCTCGGCGTCGAGGTCGAGCACGACCTGACCTACTGCTCGCGCTCCGGCCCGCCGAGCCAGCCGTGGCTCGAGCCGGACGTCAACGACCACCTGCGCGAGCTCGCGGGCCGCGGGGTGACCGACGTCGTCGTGGCCCCCATCGGCTTCGTCTCCGACCACATGGAGGTCGCCTTCGACCTCGACACCGAGGCCGCCGAGACCGCCGAGGAGCTCGGCATCGACATGCTGCGCGTGCCGACCGTCGGCACCGACACCGAGTTCGTCATGGGCCTGGTCGACCTCGCGCTGGAGCGCGCCGCGCAGGCGCGGGACGAGGACGTCGAGCGACCCACCTGGCCGGGCGGCGAGCCGCGCCCCTCGATCTGCCGCCCCGGTTGCTGCCCCAACCTGCGTCAGGCGAAGCCGGCGGCCTGCGGGAGCGACTGATGGACGGCGCGCCCGACCTCGAGGGCGCCCCTGACCCGCACCAGGTCCCGGCCGACGAACGGGCCGAGCTGGAGCGCCTCGCCGTCGACCTGGCCGAGGAGGCGGGGGCGCTCATCCGCGAGGAGCGGCCGGACGGGCTGGGGGTCGCCCACACCAAGAGCAGCGACCTCGACGTCGTCACCGAGATGGACACCCGCGCCGAGGCGCTGCTGCGGGACCGCCTCGCCGCGGCCCGACCCGAGGACGGCGTGCTGGGCGAGGAGGGCGGCCTCGGGGCGGGGAGCACCGGACTCACCTGGGTCCTGGACCCCATCGACGGCACCGTCAACTACCTCTACGACCTCCCCTCGTATGCCGTCTCCGTCGCGGTCGTGCTCGGTGACCCCACGACGCCGGGCGCCTGGACGCCGGTCGCCGGCGCGGTGATCAACCCCCGCACGGACGAGGTCTTCCACGCGCATTCCGGGGGTGGCGCCCGGGTGACGGGACGTGGGACGACCCGGTCGCTGGCCGTGGGGAACCAGGACCGGCTGGAGTCGGCGCTGCTCGCCACCGGCTTCTCCTACGACCGTGCGGTGCGGCGGGGTCAGGCGGCGGTCGTCTCCGACCTGCTGCCCCGCGTGCGCGACGTCCGACGGATGGGTGCCGCGGCTCTCGACCTGTGCCATGTCGCGGCCGGCCGCGTGGACGGCTACTGGGAGAGCGGGCTGCAGCCGTGGGACCTTGCGGCAGGGTGGCTCGTCGTCACCGAGGCCGGCGGCGTGGTCACCGGACCGGGCGGCTCGGGCCCGCCCTCGGGCGACCTTGCGCTCGCCGCCAACGCGACCCTCCACCCCCTGCTGAGCGACGAGATCGACCGGCTCTCCGCCCGCCCCTGAGCGCCCGTCCGATACCGCCTCGCGCGGCCCGGGGCGGATAGGGCATACTCCCGCGCGGCGGATGTGCACCGGCGGCCGGCGGTGGGCACAAAATCGAGGCTCTCGGCGTTCAGGGACGACGAGACCACGCGGCGATGGCAAGAGAGGCAAGATGGCGACCGACTACGACGCACCACGCAAGAACGACGACGAGCTCAACGAGGACTCGATCGAGGAGCTGAAGGCTCGGCGCAACGACAAGTCCTCGGGCAGTGTCGACGTCGACGAGACCGAGCAGGCCGAGGGCTTCGAGCTCCCGGGGGCGGACCTGTCCGACCAGGAGCTGTCGGTGCACGTGCTGCCCCGGCAGCAGGACGAGTTCACCTGCTCGCGCTGCTTCCTCGTGCACCACCGCAGCCAGCTGGCCAAGGAGGTCGGGGGGATGCCGGTGTGCACGGAGTGCGCAGCCTGAGCACCGTGCCGACGCCGTCACGGGCGGGGACGGTCACCGGCCGTCCCCGCCCGGCGGGCGGCTACCCTCGATGACCATGCCCCCCGAGCCGCTGACCGTCCCCGTCGCGCTGCGACGGCTGGACCACGGCCTGCCCGTGCCCGCCCAGGCGCGACCCGGCGACGCCGGGGTCGACCTGCACGCGCGCGAGGACGTCAGCATCGCGCCGGGGGAGCGCGTGCTCGTGGGCACCGGCGTGGCGCTCGCCGTCCCCGAGGGGTATGCCGCCTTCGTCCACCCCCGCTCCGGCTCGCGGCACGGCACGGCCTGACGATCGTCAACGCTCCCGGCACGGTCGACTCCGGCTACCGCGGCGAGATCTTCGTCAACCTGCTCAACACCGACCGGCGGACGCCGGTGGACGTGCAGCGCGGCGACCGCATCGCCCAGCTCGTCGTCCAACAGGTGGCCCGTCCCGTCTTCACCGAGGTCGAGGACCTGGGCGAGTCGGCGCGCGGCGCCGGCGGCCACGGGCATACCGGCCGCTCCACCCCCCTCCCGGCGACCGCCGGACCGACCCAGCAGAAGGACTGAGCCACCCGTGGCACTCTTCGGCCGACGCAAGACCAAGCAGCTCAGCGACGACGAGCTCCTCCTCGACGAGGAGGACACCGTCGCCGTCCGGCCCGAGCCCGCCGAGGGGGAGCCTGGGGTCGACCGGGACTGGGTGCGCGCCGAGGACGGGCCCTACGACATCACCGAGTGGCCGGAGGTGGACGGCGGCATCGACCTCGGTGCGCTCCGCATCCCCTCGGTCAAGGGGATGCAGCTGCGTCTCGACATCGAGCAGAGCTCCGGGCGCGTCATCGGCGCCACCCTCGGGTTCGGCGCCTCGCAGGCGCAGGTGCAGGTCTTCGCGGCGCCCCGCACCGAGGGCATCTGGGAGGAGCTCCGGGCCGAGATCGCCCGCGGCCTGGTCGACTCCGGGGGAGCGGCCGAGGTCGTGGACGGGCGCATGGGCAAGGAACTGCGGGCTCGTATGCCCGGGCGCGCCCCGGACGGGCGCGTCGCCTACCAGCCGGCCCGCTTCGTCGGCGTGGACGGTCCCCGGTGGTTCCTCCGCGTCGTGATCGGTGGCCCGGCCGCGACCGACGACCACCAGGTCCGCGGCATCCTGTCCTTCGTCCGGCGCATCGTGGTGACCAGAGGCGACGAGCCCCGCCCGCCGCGCGAGGTCCTCACCCTGACCCCGCCCCAGGGTTTCGCGGAGGCCGTCGCCAAGGAGGCGCAGGCGCGGCGCGAGCAGCAGGAGCAGGCCCGGCGCGCCGCGGCGGCCGAGGCCGTCCGCAAGGCACCCTCCGCGAGCGGCTCGAGCGACGCCACGGCGGTCGCGGGTGTCGGGCTGTCGACCGGGGACGCGGCGGACACCTCGGGCGAGGCAGCGGCCTCCGCGCCCGAGCCGGCACCCACCGACGCGCCGAAGGCCCCGCGCAACCCCGACTTCACATGACCGACCACGGGCCGGGGCAGGAGCCCGCGGCAGGGTCCGTCGGGTCCACCGGCTCGGCGCAGGAGACCGTCGAGCAGGTCATCCGCCGGCGGATCAGCGAGGCCCTCGGCGGGTGGTACGGCTCGCTGGAGACGGCGCTGCCGACGGTCGCCTTCGTGACCACCTGGCTCGTCACCGATGCCGTCCGTCCGGCCGTGGTGGCCGCGGCGGCGCTGCTGGTGGTGCTCACGGTGATCCGCGGGTTCGTCGGCGGCTCGTGGCGCTTCCTCGGCTCGGCGATCTTCGCGACCGGCATCGCCGCCTTCTTCGCGCTGCGCTCCGGCGAGGCCCAGGACGCCTTCCTCCCCGGGATCCTGGTGAGCGGGCTCTACGGCGTGGCCGCCCTGGCGTCGATCCTGACGCGCTGGCCCCTGCTGGGCTTCATCGTCGCCCTCGGCGACCCCGACTTCGCCGAGCGACCCACCGCCTGGCGCCGCGACCCCGGCCTGGTCGCGGTCTGCGCCCGTCTCACCTGGGTGCTCGTCGCGCTCTTCGCGCTGCGCGTCGCGATCATGCTGCCGCTCTACCTCGCCGAGCAGGTCGCCTGGCTGGGCGTCACCAAGATCGTGCTGAGCTGGCCGGCCTACCTGCTGGCCGTGGTGGTCATGGGCTGGATGCTCGCGACCGGACGCACCCCCGCCCAGCCCCAGGACGACGCGAGCGGGACGGCCGCGATCGACCCGACGCAGGGTCGCTGAGGTGCCGGGCACCGACGCGGCCGCGGTCCCGGCGGTCGGCGACGAGCTGGACCTCCTCGTCGGCCCGGTGGCGCACGGCGGCCACTGCGTGGCCAGGGTCGGGGACACCGACGACGGCCTCGTCGTCTTCGTCCGGCACGCCCTGCCGGGGGAGCAGGTGCGGGCGCGCGTGACCGGCGTCGGCAGCGGCGGCCGCTTCCTGCGCGCCGACGCCCTCACGGTCCACCGTGCCTCGCCGGACCGGGTCGAGCCCCCGTGCCCCTTCTCCGGCCCGGGACGCTGCGGCGGGTGCGACTGGCAGCACGCCGACCTCGCGGCGCAGCGCGCACTCAAGGCGGAGGTCGTCACCGAGCAGCTGCTGCGGGTCGGTGGGCTGGGACCGAAGGAGGTCCGCCGCCTCGGCCAGGGAGCGGAGCTGGTCTGCGACCCGGTCCCCGGTGACGACCACGGCCTGCGGTGGCGCACCCGGGTCGAGGTGGCGCTGCGACAGGTGCCCGGGCACCCGCCCGTCTCCGGCCTGCGGGCGCACCGCTCGCACGAGGTGGTCGACGTCGACGACTGCCGCATCGCCGCACCCGGCGTGGTCGGCACCGGGGTCTTCGCCGCTGCGCAGGAGCTCGTCCCCGGCACGACCGGGCGGTCCCGGGCCGCAGACGTGGTCACTGCTCTCGACGTCGTCGCCCCGGCCGTGGGCGAGCCGGTCGTCGTCCCCCTCGCGGCGCCCTCCGGCGGCCACCGTCCCCGGGGCCGCCGCCCGGGCACCGGTCGGCGAGCGGCCCGCCGACCCCCGGTGCCGGTGGGTCCGGTCCCCGAGGTCACCGAGCGGGTCGGCGAGCACGACTTCACCGTCTCCGCCCGCGGGTTCTGGCAGGTGCACCCCGGGGCCGCCGCCACCTTCACCGAGCAGGTCCTGGCCTGGCTCGACCCGCAGCCGGGGGAGAGCGCCCTGGACCTGTATGCCGGCGTCGGGCTCTTCGCCGCGCCCCTCGCCGACGCGGTCGGCCCGGAGGGCCGCGTGCTCGCCGTCGAGGCGGACGAGGAAGCGACCCGGTCCGCGCGCGGCAACCTGTCGGCATACCCCTGGGTGCGGGCGGTCGCCGAGCCGACCGCCGCCGTCCTGGAGCGGCTGGTGGCCGACGGGGAGCGGGTGGACCTCGTCGTCCTCGACCCACCGCGCAGCGGCGCCGGCGGCGACGTCGTCCGTGCCCTCGCCGCGCTGCGTCCCCGCGCGGTCGTCCACGTCGCCTGCGACCCGGCGGCGCTGGCCCGCGACCTCGCGACCGCCCGCGAGGCCGGGCTGGAGCCGGAGGCGCTGCGGGTGCTGGACGCTTTCCCGATGACCCACCACGTGGAGTGCCTGGCGCTGCTGCGCCCCGGCGCCCCGCGCTGAACGATGAGAGGCACCATGCCCGATCTGGACCAGCAGCTCGAGTTCGGCATCTTCCCGACGCCGGACGCCCGCCGGATCCCCGACCTGCTCTCGCTGGTCGCCCTCGCCGAGGTCGAGGGCCTCGACGTGGTCTCGGTGCAGGACCACCCCTACCAGGACGGCTTCCTCGACACCTGGACGTTGCTCTCCGTGCTCGGCGCGCGGACCACGACGATCCGGCTCGCCCCCAACGTCGCGAGCCTGCCGCTGCGGCCCCCGGTCGTGCTGGCCAAGGCGGCCGCTACCCTCGACCTGCTCACCGACGGGCGCGTCGAGCTCGGGCTCGGGGCCGGCGCCTTCTGGGACGCCATCGTCGCCGCGGGCGGTCCGCGTCGCACTCCGGGCGAGGCGGTCGACGCGCTGGCGGAGGCGGTCGAGCTCATCAGGGCCTTCTGGGCCGGCGGCACGCTGCGCTTCGAGGGAGAGCACTACACGGCGCGGGGTCTGCACGCCGGCCCGGCCCCGGCCCACGACATCCCGATCTGGCTCGGGGCCTACAAGCCGCGGATGCTGCGGCTCACCGGACGCCTCGCCGACGGGTGGGTCCCGAGCATGGGGTATGCCGACCCGCCCGCCCTCCCTGCGGCGCGCCGCGCGCGTCGACGAGGCGGCGCTGGAGGCGGGGCGCCCGCCCGCCGCCGTGCGCCGGATCTACAACGTCTTCGGGTCGTTCGGGACCGGGAGCGGCTTCCTCCGGGGCCGCCCGCAGGACTGGGCCGAGCAGCTCGCGGAGCTGACCCTGGACGTCGGCATGAGCTGCTACGTCCTCGGGACCGACGACCCGGACGTGGTGCGCCGCTACGCCGCCGAGGTCGCCCCGGCGACCCGTGAGCTGGTCGACGCCGAGCGGGCGCGACGGGCGCAGCAGTCGGCGGAGGCGACAGGCGTCCCAGCGACCTCCGCTCCGCGCGACGCGGGACCGGGGACCGCGGACGGCGCCGTCCAGGAGCAGCACGGGCAGGGGCATACCGTCACCGCGACGCCGGACGACGGGACACGCCTCTCGCCCTCGATGCCCTGGGATGAGGGCGCACGTCCCTCCGCCCCGGCGGGGGAGCCCGGCCGGCACCCCGAGCAGGCGCAGCACCTCGTCGACATCCACGACGGCCTGCGCTCCGAGCTGGAGCAGGTGCGCGACGTGCTCGACCAGGTGCGGCGGGGGCACGTCACGGTCGGCGCGGCGCGCTCGGTGATCAACACGATGACGATGCGGCAGAACAACTGGACCCTGGGCGCCTACTGCGAGTCCTACTGCCGGATCGTCACCGGGCACCACACGCTGGAGGACCGGAGCGTCTTCCCCCACCTGCGGCACCGCCAGCCCGACCTCGCGCCGGTGCTGGACCGGCTCGCGGAGGAGCACGTCGTCATCCACGAGGTGCTGGACGAGTTCGACAAGGCGCTGGTGCGGCTGGTCGCCGAGGACGGGACCGGGCGCGCGGGCGAGGAGGTCCTGGAGGGGGTGCAGCGCTCGTTGGACCTGCTCACCGACACCCTGCTCTCGCACCTGGCCTACGAGGAGCGCGAGCTCATCGGGCCGCTCGGGCGGCACGGCCTGGGCTGACCCGGCCGCACCGGACAGCAGGGCACAGGCAAGCCTCACCTGACGTCGGGGCCAGGGTGCGGCAGGATGGGCGACATCCGGGTATGCCCGCGCGTTGCGGCAGGCACCCTGGGTGAGATATCTTGATGTCAAGATAAATAGCCAGTGAGCGAAGGAGCGACCCACGTTGAGCACCAATCCGAACAGCTTCGATGCCCAGGGCACGCTGGAGGTGGGGGACGCCAGCTACGAGATCTTCCGGATCGGTGGGCTGGAGGGTGCCGACACGCTCCCGTACTCGCTCAAGGTGCTGCTGGAGAACCTGCTGCGCACCGAGGACGGCGCCAACATCACCGCCGACCACATCACCGCGCTCGCCGGCTGGGACGCCGACGCCGAGCCGGACACGGAGATCCAGTTCACCCCGGCCCGCGTGATCATGCAGGACTTCACCGGTGTGCCGTGCATCGTCGACCTCGCCACCATGCGTGAGGCGATGGGCGACCTCGGCGGCGACCCCACCAAGATCAACCCGCTGGCGCCGGCCGAGCTGGTCATCGACCACTCCGTCATCATCGACGTCTTCGGCCGCCCCGACGCCTTCGAGCGCAACGTCGAGATCGAGTACGAGCGCAACGAGGAGCGCTACCAGTTCCTGCGCTGGGGCCAGACCGCCTTCGAGGACTTCAAGGTCGTGCCCCCGGGCACCGGCATCGTCCACCAGGTCAACATCGAGCACCTGGCGCGCACCGTCATGACCCGTGAGTCGGGCGCCGACGGCGCGCTGCAGGCATACCCCGACACCTGCGTGGGCACCGACAGCCACACGACCATGGTCAACGGCCTCGGCGTCCTGGGTTGGGGCGTCGGCGGCATCGAGGCCGAGGCCGCGATGCTCGGTCAGCCGGTCTCCATGCTCATCCCGCGGGTCGTGGGCTTCAAGCTCACCGGCGCGGTGCCCTCCGGCGCGACCGCCACCGACGTGGTGCTGACGATCACCGAGATGCTGCGCGAGCACGGCGTGGTGGGCAAGTTCGTCGAGTTCTACGGCGAGGGCGTCACCCAGGTGCCGCTGGCCAACCGGGCCACGATCGGCAACATGAGCCCGGAGTTCGGCTCCACCTGCGCGATCTTCCCGATCGACGACGTGACCCTCGACTACCTGCGGCTCACCGGCCGGTCCGACGAGCAGGTCGCGCTCGTCGAGGCCTACGCCAAGGAGCAGGGCATGTGGGCCGACCCGGCCAACGAGGCCCGCTACAGCGAGTACCTCGAGCTCGACCTGTCCACCGTCGTGCCCTCCATCGCCGGGCCCAAGCGCCCGCAGGACCGCATCGAGCTGACCAACGCCAAGCAGCAGTTCTGCGCCGACCTGGTCAACTACGCCGATGGCGAGGCCGAGCTGTCGGCCGTCGACCACGAGCTGGAGGACACCTTCCCGGCCTCGGACGCCCCGTCGCACGACGCCAGCGACGCCGGTCAGCAGGCCGCCCGGCCGATGCGCTCCGGGCGCTCCAAGGACGGGTCCACCCGCCGCGCATCCAAGCCGGTCGAGGTCACGATGGACGGCGAGACCTTCGAGATCGACCACGGCATCGTTGCGATCGCCTCGATCACCTCCTGCACCAACACCTCCAACCCCTCGGTGATGATGGCCGCCGCGATGCTGGCCAAGAACGCCGTCGAGAAGGGCCTGACCGTCGCGCCGTGGGTGAAGACGTCGATGGCCCCAGGCTCCAAGGTGGTCACCGGCTACTTCGACAAGGCGGGCATGTGGCCCTTCCTGGAGCAGCTCGGCTTCCACCTCGTCGGCTACGGCTGCACGACCTGCATCGGCAACTCCGGCCCGCTGGTCGAGGAGATCAGCCAGGCGATCAACGACAACGACCTCGCGGTCACCTCGGTGCTCTCCGGCAACCGCAACTTCGAGGGCCGGATCAACCCGGACGTGAAGATGAACTACCTGGCGTCGCCGCCGCTGGTCATCGCCTACGCCCTCGCCGGCACGATGGACTTCGACTTCGACGCCGAGCCGCTGGGGCAGGACACGGACGGCAACGACGTCTTCCTCCAGGACATCTGGCCCGCGCCGGAGGACGTCGAGGCGACCATCGCCTCCTCGATCAGCCGCGACATGTTCACCGAGGACTACAGCGATGTCTTCGCCGGTGACGAGCGCTGGCAGAGCCTGGACACCCCGGACGGCAACACCTTCGAGTGGGCCGGCGAGTCGACCTACGTCCGCAAGCCCCCGTACTTCGAGGGCATGGGCGCCGAGCCCGAGGCCGTGGAGGACATCTCCGGCGCTCGCGTCCTGGCGCTGCTGGGCGACTCGGTCACCACCGACCACATCAGCCCCGCGGGCTCGATCAAGGCGGACAGCCCCGCCGGCAAGTACCTCTCCGAGCACGGCATCGAGCGCAAGGACTTCAACTCCTACGGCTCGCGCCGCGGCAACCACGAGGTCATGATCCGGGGCACCTTCGCCAACATCCGGCTCAAGAACCAGCTGCTGGACGGGGTCGAGGGCGGCTTCACCCGCAACTTCAGCAACGGCGGCGGGCAGACCACGATCTACGACGCGGCCCAGGCGTACGCCGAGGCCGGCACTCCGCTCGTCGTGCTCGCCGGCAAGGAGTACGGCTCCGGCTCCTCCCGCGACTGGGCGGCGAAGGGCACCCGGCTCTTGGGCGTCAAGGCGGTCATCGCCGAGTCCTACGAGCGGATCCACCGCTCCAACCTCATCGGTATGGGTGTCCTCCCGCTGCAGTACCCGGAGGGGCAGAACGCTGAGAGCCTGGGCCTGGACGGCACCGAGACCTTCGACATCTCCGGGGTGACCGGGCTCAACGAGGGCTCGACGCCGAAGACGGTCAAGGTCACCGCCACCAAGGACGACGGCGAGCCCGTGGAGTTCGACGCCGTGGTCCGCATCGACACCCCCGGCGAGGCGGACTACTACCGCAACGACGGCATCCTGCAGTACGTCCTGCGCTCCCTGGCGACCGTCTGAGGCCACTGGCGCGGCGGGCACCGGGATCATGGATCTGACGGTGCTCGCCGCCGGGGTGCTGCTCATCCTGGCCGTGCTGTCGGTGCGGCTGTCGGAGCGGCTCCGGATGCCGGTCCTGCTGCTCTTCCTCGGGCTGGGCATGGCGGCCGGGTCGGAGGGTCCGGGCGGCATCGCCTTCGACTCGCCGGGCCTGGCGCAGAGCGTCGGCACGGTATGCCTGGTGGTGATCCTCTTCGCCGGCGGGTTGGACACGGCGTGGTCCTCGGTGCGCTCGGTCGTCGGCCCGGGGCTGCTGCTGGCGACGGGTGGCGTGCTCGTGAGCACGCTCATCCTCGGCACCGCCGCCTGGTGGTTGCTCGGGTCCTACACCGACCTGCGCCTGGGCGGCGACGGCATCAGCTGGACCGAGGGGCTGCTCATCGGCGCGATCGTGTCCTCCACCGACGCGGCGGCCATCTTCGGCCTCTTCCGGTCCGGCAGCCCCGCGCCCCGTCGACGGCTGCGGTCGCTGCTCGAGCTCGAGTCCGGCACCAACGACCCGATGGCGGTCATCCTCACGGTGACCCTCATCGGCATCCTCACCCGTGGGGAGGCCAGCCTCGGCTCGGCGCTGGCGGGCGTGCTGCTGGGCATCGTGGTCGGCGCCGTGCTCGGCCTGCTGCTGGGGGGCGTCGCGGCTGTGGGGGCCGACGCGCTGCGACTGTCCATCCCGGGTCTCTACCCCGTGCTGTGCCTCGGGGTGGCGTTGACGACCTACGGCACCGCGCAGGCGTTCGAGGGAAACGGCTTCCTGGCCGTCTACCTGTGCGGTCTCGTGCTCGGCAACCGGGTGCGCTCGCACCGCCGCCTCATCATCCAGGTCAGTGACGCCCTGGCGTGGCTTGCGCAGATCGCGATGTTCATCACCATGGGGCTGCTGGTCTTCCCCTCCGAGCTGGTCGGGGTCGCTCCGGTGGGCATCGTGCTGGCGCTCATCCTCATGTTCCTCGCGAGACCGGTGAGCGTCTTCCTGTGCCTGCTCCCCAGCGGGTTCTCGGCGCGCGAGAGCGCCTACGTCTCCTGGGCCGGGCTTCGTGGCGCCGTGCCGGTCGTGCTCGCCACCTTCCCGGCGACCGCCGGGCTGGCCCAGGCCGGGGACGTCTTCGGCGTCGTCTTCTTCCTCGTGGTCGTCTCGGTGCTGGTCCAGGGATTCACCCTCGGCCCCGTCGGGCGACGGCTCGGCATCGAGGAACCGGCAGGCCCACCGACCTGAGCCTGGTCTCAAGGCCCCTCACAGGTCGCCGGTGCGCAGCAGCTCCCGGATGCGGTCGGCCTGTCGCATGGCGAGGGCGACGATGGTCAGGGTCGGGTTCGCGGCGCCACCGGTGGTCATCACCGATCCGTCCGCGACGAAGAGGTTGGGCACGTCGTGCGCCTGGCCCCACCCGTTGAGCGGTCCATCGGCAGGGTCCGAGGTCATCCGGCAGGTCCCGAGGTTGTGCGTCGCCGGGTAGGGCGGGGTGTGGTGTACCCCGACCGCACCCGCGGCCCGGTAGACGGTGTCCGCGGAACGGTAGGCGTGCCGCCGCATCGCGATGTCGTTCGGGTGGTCGTCGAAGTGGACGTGCGGGGCGGGCAGTCCCCAGTGGTCCTTGACGTCGGGGTCGAGGGTGACCCGGTTCGACTCCTGCGGCATGTCCTCGCCGAGCAGCCACATACCGGCGGTGTTGGCGTAGGCGTCCATCAGCCGGGTGAACTCGCGGCCCCAGCTGCCCGGCTCGACGAAGGTGGCCAGGAAGGCCGGACCCAGTGACAGGGTCTCCATGTAGTAGCCGCCGACGAACCCGCGGGACGGGTCGTGGACCGCCTCGTCGGCGATGATGCCGGCCATCGTCTCGCCGCGGTACATCCGCACCGGCTGCTCGAAGCGGGCGTAGGCGGACCCGGTCAGGTGCCGCATGTAGTTGCGGCCGACTTGACCGGAGGAGTTGGCCAGCCCGTCCGGGTGCGAGGGCGAGTCGCTCATGAGCAGCAGTCTCGGCGTCTCGATGGAGTTGCCGGCGACGCACACGGCGCGCGCCGCTTGCCGGTGCAGGTTGCCGTCGGCGTCGAGATACTCCACCGCGTCGGCCCGTCCGTCGGAGCCGTGGGTGATCCGCACCGCCTGGCAGAGCGGGCGCAGCTCGGCGTTCCCGGACTCCAGGGCCCGCGGGATCTCCCGGACGAGCGTGGACCACTTGGCGCCGGACTTGTCCCCCTGGAAGTTGAACCCGTCCTGCACGGTGGCGGGGCGGCCGTCGTAGGGCTCGGCGTTGGTGGCGTAGGGACCGGTGGCGTAGTACTTGTAACCGGCGCGCTCGGCACCGTTCGCGAGGACCTTGTAGTTGTTGTTCGCCGGCATCGGCGGCCGCCCGTGCCGGTGCGAGGAGCCCATCGCCTTCTCGGCCCGGTCGTACCACGGCTCTATCTCCTCGAGCGTGACCGGCCAGTCCAGCAGGTTCGCGCCCTCCACCTCGCCGTAGGTGCTGCGGGCGGCGAACTCGTGCGCCATGAACCGCGGCGTCGCCCCGGCCCAGTGCGTGGTGGTCCCGCCGACGGCCTTGACGATCCACGCCGGCAGGTTGGGGAAGTCCCGCGCGACGCGGTAGGAGCCGGAGGTCGTGCGCATGTCCAGCCACGCCATCTGGTTGAAGGCGGGCCACTCGTCGTTGGTGTAGTCGTCCGCGGTAAGGTAGGGACCGGCCTCGAGGACGACGACCTTGACCCCCTCGGTCGCCAGGTCGTGGGCGACGGTGCCACCGCCGGCCCCCGAGCCGATGACGACGACGACCGGCTCGTTGAGCGGGATGGGGTTTCCGTGCGTGCTCATCGCTGCTCCTCCACGTCGCGCAGTTCGGTTCGGGGCTCACCGTCGTACTCGGTGATCCGCGGCTCGGGCAGCCAGTCCAGGTCGTCGAAACCCCGGGTCAGGTAGCCGCCCTGGTCGAAGCTCGGCCCCTCGTAGCCGAGCAGCTCCCACACCTCGCGGTCGTCGTACAGCGCGACCACCGCCACCCCGCGGATCTGCCGGAAGTAGGGCTCGTCGGCGTACTCCCGCAGGAGCAGAGTCGCCGTCTCGTCGGAGGCCCCGAGGAAGTCGCCGTCGCTGATCGTGTCGAGCATGTCCAGGTCGGGACCCAGGGTGGCGGCCAGACGCCGGTCGTCGGCGGTCGCCTCGACCACGGCGTCCGCGGTGCGCTCGTAGGGGCCGTCGGGGAAGGTGTCGTGCGGGTAGGCCAGCCGGAGCACGCGCACCAGGATCTGGCGTTGACGTGAGGTGAGCGTGGCCGGGCCGCCCCGGAGCGCGGAGCTGGTGTCCCGCTTGATCGTCGCCGAGTCCTTGTCCGCCATGGAGCCTCCTCGTCCCCGTCGCACCGCGTCGTGCGACGTGTCGCCCACGCTAGGCGCGCCCGGCGGAGCCCGCCACGGTTGTTCTCAGTGCGTGAGAACGTCGGGGTCGACGCGGCGGAAGTACGCGGCGACGTCACGGGCCGCCATCCGCAGCCGGTGCTCGATGCGCAGGTCCGGTCCGTCGAAGCGCGCGGCACCCGCGGAGACGGCCACGCAGCCGAGCAGGCCGCCGTCTGGCCGGCGCACCGCCACCGCGGCGCAGCTGCTGCCGGGCAGGAACTCCTCGAACTCCCAGGCGACGCCGCGACGAGTGACCCGCGCCAGGTGGGCCTCGAGCACCCCGGTGTCGGTGATGGTGCGCGGGGTGAGGGCGGGCAGCCCGTGGCGGGCGAGCTCCACCTGCCGCTCGGTGTCGTCCAGGTCGGCGAGCAGGATCTTGCCGAAGGCGGTCGCGTGCGGCGCCTGGCGGAAGCCGAAGGTCATCGGCTCCAGCCGAGGGCACTCGGGCGAGTCGGCGACGAAGATGAGCGCCAGGGTGGCGCCCCGCCGCACGGCGAGATATGCCGCGCAGCCGGTCGCGCGGTGCAGGTCGACGATCCGCTGCCGCACCTGGGCGGACAGGCCGATCTGCCGGTGCAGGGCCAGGCCCAGACGGTGCGGCTTGTAGCCGAGCTCGAAGCGGCCCTCGTGGCGCAGGTGGAGCAGGTAGTCCCTCGCCACGAGGTCCGCGGCCAGCCGGTAGACCGTGGACAGCGGCAGGCCGAGCTCGTCGGCGAGCTCCCGCGCGGTGGCGCCGCCCCGGTCCGCGACGAGCTCCAGCAGGTCGAAGGTGCGCTCCACGGTGCGCGCACCGGCGGGTGTCGTGCTCACGCCCCCATCATGGGGCAGCCGCGCTTGACGTCCGGC
Source organism: Serinicoccus sp. CUA-874 (assembly GCF_001942225.1). Classification (NCBI taxonomy): domain Bacteria; kingdom Bacillati; phylum Actinomycetota; class Actinomycetes; order Micrococcales; family Ornithinimicrobiaceae; genus Serinicoccus; species Serinicoccus sp. CUA-874. The sequence continues at coordinate 214,253 of NZ_MKJZ01000034.1, forward strand.
GCGGGGCACCCGACGATCGGGGCATGTACTTCATCGTGGTCAAGTTCCCCGTCAAGCCCGAGTCCGCCGAGCGCTGGTCCGAGATCGTCGCCGACTACACCGCCGGCTGCCGCAGCGAGGAGGGCAACATCTCCTTCGAGTGGTCCCGGAGCCTGGAGGACCCGCTGCAGTACGTCCTCGTCGAGACGTTCACCGACGAGGGCGCGGCCAAGCACGTCGAGAGCCCGCACTTCACCGAGGGCATCGAGGCGATGCGCCCGCATCTCACCGGCACTCCGCAGATCATCTCCCGGCAGGTCGAGGGTGAGGGCTGGGAGCCGATGGGCGAGCTGCAGATCGACTGACGCAGCGCAGACGACAGCCAGGGGAGGGGAGCCGTCATGGGATGGTTCCGGACGATGTTCGGGCGGCGCGACCACAAGGAAAGGCCCGCGGACCGCGACAGTGCGCCTGCGGACGGGCCCGAGACCGCCGCCGACGGACGCGTGGGGGATCCGCCGCGCGGACCAGTGGAGCTCGACCTGCCCGCGCCGGACCAGCTCCGACCGCGCTGGGCCGCGGTCGCCGCGGTGCTCGGGAGCGTGGGCTACGGCAGCGAGGACTGCCGCTCGGACGACGGTGACTGGTACTACCACGACGGCGGTGGCAACTGGTGCCGTCTCTACCGTTACGCCGACGGACGCGCGCTCCTCGTCGGCTCCGACCACGAGTACTCCGACACCTTCTACGGGGAGGCGGCGGCATACTTCGAGCGGCCCGAGACCGACCTGCTGGCGGCGGGTGAGCCGTGGTGGGGCGACGCGCTCGGCTGGCACGACCGGCGAGACGGTCAGTGGGTCTCCTTCATCTACGCCTTCGACGGGCAGCGGTGGCGCCGGGCGCCCTACGACCTCGACGACGGCTTCGCCTCGTTGGACCTGCCGGCCGTCTCCGACGACCGCGCGCGACGGACAATCACCGAGTATGCCAAGGGTGAGGGAGACGACGACCTCGTCCCGGACCTCGGGTCGCGGGTCGAGGAGGTGCTGCGCGCCGGCGTGGACGTCACCGCGGACCAGGTCCGGGCGCTGGGCTCGCACCTCACCGAGCCCGGGGTCGGGGTCGCGGCCGCACGCGGCTTCGCGGCACCGGGGCGACACTGAGCGCGCGCATACCGGAAGCTCGGCCGGTCGGGCGCTGCGGGATCTAGCTGAGGTCTTGCTGCGAGCGGCGCTCGACGGGCTTGCCGGCGGCCTCACCGACGGCGGCGGCGTGGTCGGGGACCGGCAGCTGCAGCCGTCGGTCGGTGCGCTGGTAGCCGGTCGAGTCCGGGCGCTCCGGCATGGTCAGCTCGGCCTGCTCGACCTGCTCGTAGGGGATCGTCGAGAGCAGGTGGGCGATCATGTTGATGCGGGCCGAGCGCTTGTCGTCCGACGGCACGACGTTCCACCGCGCCTCGGGGATGTCGGTGTGGACGAACATCTCGTCCTTGGCCCGGCTGTAGTCCTCCCACCGGGTCAGCGACTCCAGGTCGGTGGGGGAGAGCTTCCAGCGGCGCATCGGGTCCTCCATCCGGGACCGGAAGCGGCGCTCCTGCTCGTCGTCGGAGACGGAGAACCAGTACTTGCGCAGCAGGATCCCGTCGTCCATGAGCATCCGCTCGAAGATCGGGGTCTGCTGCAGCCACCGCCGGTGCTCCTCCGGGGTGCAGTAGCCCATGACCCGCTCGACCCCGCCGCGGTTGTACCAGGAGCGGTCGAAGAGCCGGGTCTCGCCGGCGGCGGGCAGGTGTTCGATGTAGCGCTGGAAGTACCACTGTGTCTTCTGCCGCTCGGTCGGGGTCGGCAGGGCCACGATCTGGGCGTCGCGGGGGGAGAGGTACTCGGTGACCCGTTTGATCGCCCCGCCCTTGCCGGCGGCGTCGCGTCCCTCGAAGACGATGACGAGGCGGTGGCCTGTCTCCTTGATCCAGGTCTGCATCTCGACGAGCTGCTCCTGGAGCCGGAGCAGCTCGGCCTCGTAGACCTTCTTGTTCAGCCGCGGCACCGGTCCTGCGGTGCTCCCGCCCGTGGTCGCCTCGGTCTTCTTCGCGTTGCTGCGCGTCGCCATGGGGTCATCGTGCCACTACGACGGCGCGTCGTGAAGAGGCTCAGCTCTCCAGCGGCTCGTGGTGGTCGCGACCGGCGACGCCGCGCCGCCAGTAGCCGTCCACCTGCAGCGCGCTGGGCTGCAGTGCCTCGCCGCCGACGCCGAGCTCGGCCGCCGCACGGCGCACCTGGACCATCGCGCCGGCCTCGCCTGCGGCCCAGACGTAGTCCCCCTGGGCCGGGGGCAGGTCGCGCAGGGCCTGCGCGAGGGTGGTGTCCATCTCGTTCATGAGCCAGGTGATGCGGGCGCCGTCGCGCTGCGGCAGCGGGACCACGACCTCGAGCGGTATGCCTGCGGGCGCCTCCTCGAGCCAGCGGCCGATCGCGGGGATGGCCGTCTCGTCGGCGAGGAGCACGTAGCGCCGGGCGTCCGACGGCTCGGTCATCGACCCCCGGGGGCCGAGCAGCCCGACGACATCGCCCGGCCCGGCGCTGCTGGCCCACGTGCTCGCCGGTCCGGTGCCGTGCACGACGAGGTCGATGCTCACCTGCTGGCTGCCGTCGGGCCGCGCGTCCTCGACGCCGCGCACGGTGTAGTCGCGGGTCACCGGCCGCGAGGCTCCCTCGGGGAGCTGGGGCCGGTCGTCCACCACGGTCGGGAGGGTCAGCTCGCCGGTCGACGGGTGCGGGAAGGCGACCTTGACGTGGTCGCCGACGGCGAGCGGCACCCAGGGGATGGGTGGCGCGCCGGCCTCGAGGTCGAGCGTGACCCGCCGCATCCGGCCGCCGAGCGGCTCGACGCGGCTGACGGTGGCGCGGCGGACGTGGAGCGGGTGGAGCTGGCGACCGCGCTGCAGGGCTGGGGTGGCGGCGGTGGTCATGATGGGCCCCGTTCGTCAAATAGAGAAGGAATGCGTGCTCATAATAAGGGACGAGAGGCTCGAGGACGGCACACGACGGGCCGACGTCGGTGGTCGTACACTTGTTCGCATGAACAGCGGACCGCCCGGGTGGCCCGACCGGGTCCCGCCGGCCGGTGTCGCGGGTTGGGAGCAGGCGGCGGTGTCCTGGCTGCTCGACCAGTGCCCGGCCGACTACCGGGCGTATGCCGCCTGGCGCCGGCACCCGGCCGCGCTCGCCTGGATGGCGACCCGGCACCTGGAGGCCCAGCTCGAGGCCATGCGCGGCGCGTGGCGCGACGTCCGCCCCGAGCTCGGGCCGGCGCTGCCGCCGGGCACCATCGGCGACGTGCTGGAGTCGCTGGCCCGGGAGGGGCTGCGGCTGCGCGCCAACCACCGGGCCGCCGGCCTGCTGCTCGAGGCCCTGCGGCTGCGCGCCCCCATCGCCTGAGCCCGGGCGTCCGGCGAGCCGCCCCCTGACAGCCTCGTCGTCCACTGCGAGCCTCCTCGACCAGGCTGCCAGATGACGAACCGGCGCAGAGATGCGCCCACCGACCGGGAAAGTGCTGCCGGGGCCGGCGTTCCACGGTCACCGGCGCGGAGACGGCGGTGCGCTCAGGCCAGGTCGTGCTCGGCGAGGCGCCGGCGGAGGGCCTCCTCGAAGCGCGTGACGTCGCCCCCGAGCTCGTCGAGCTCCGCCCGACCGAGCAGCACGGTATGCCCGGCGTCCTCCCCGCGCCCACGCTCGAGCAGCACCACGGGCGCACCGGCCTCGTCCACCGCGGCCTCCAGCGCCGGGGTCAGCTCGTCGAGGTGCCGCAGCTCGAGGGTGGCCTCCATCCTGGCGGCCATCTCGTCCCACCCCTTCTTGCGCCGGACCGGCGAGTGCGTGATGTCGCACAACGAGCAGTGCGCGGTGCCGCGCAGCTTGCCCCAGGCATCCGCCACCTCCCCGAGCACGCTGTCCCGGGCGTCGTAGACGCCGACGATCCTCGGACCCGGCTGCGCGCTCATCCCACCAGCGTAGGCGCGGGTCGGCGTCGTCCACCGCACGAGGCCCGGGTGCAGCGTCCTCCCAGGACCGGCCACGTAGACTGATCCGGCTGACAACGACGCCGTCGAGGCCGGAGGACGACACGTGGCACTGATGCGCACCATCACCGGGCCGTCCGACCTCAAGCGGTTGACGCAGGGTCAGGTGACATCCCTCGCGGAGGAGATCCGCGCCTACCTCATCTCCTCGGTGTCCCAGACCGGCGGCCACCTCGGCCCGAACCTCGGCGTCGTCGAGCTCACCATCGCCCTGCACCGGGTCTTCGACTCCCCGCGCGACACGCTGCTCTTCGACACCGGGCACATCTCCTACGTGCACAAGCTGCTGACCGGCCGGCACGACCTCTCGACGCTGCGCAAGCAGGGCGGGCTGTCCGGCTACCCCAGCCGTGCCGAGTCCGACCACGACGTCGTCGAGAACAGCCACGCTAGCTCCTCGCTGTCCTGGGCCATCGGCATCGCGACCGGCCGCAAGCTGCGCGGCGAGACCGACCGGCACACGGTCGCGGTCATCGGCGACGGCGCGCTCACCGGCGGCATGGTGTGGGAGGCGCTCAACAACATCGCCGACCAGCCGGACCTGCCGCTCATCATCGTCATCAACGACAACGAGCGGTCGTATGCCCCGACGCGCGGCGGCATGGCGGAGTACCTCGCCTCGCTGCGCGCCACCCAGGAGTACGAGCACATGCTCTCCTGGGGCAAGCGGCAGCTCTCCCGCACCCCGGTGGTCGGGCGCCAGGTCTACGAGGCGCTGCACGGGGTGAAGAAGGGGCTCAAGGACATCGTCAGCCCGCAGGGGATGTTCGAGGACCTGGGGCTGAAGTACCTCGGCCCGGTCGACGGTCACGACGTCGAGGCGATGGAGACCGCGCTGCGCCGCGCCCACGACTTCGGCGGGGTGGTGCTCGTGCACGCGATCACCGAGAAGGGTCACGGCTACGACCCGGCGACCGCCGACGAGGCCGACCGCTTCCACGCCGTCGGCAAGATCAACCCCGAGACCGGGCTGCCGCTCGAGCTCTCCGGGCGGTCCTGGACCGACGAGTTCAGCGACGAGCTGGTGCGGCTCGGGCGGGAGCGGGACGACATCGTCGCGCTCACCGCGGCCATGCTCATCCCGGTCGGCCTGCAGCCCTTCGCCGAGCGCTTCCCGGACCGCGTCTTCGACGTGGGCATCGCCGAGCAGCACGCGGTGGCGATGGCCTCCGGCCTGTCGTTCACCGGGATGCACCCGGTGGTGTGCATCTACGCCACCTTCCTCAACCGCGCCTTCGACCAGCTCCTCATGGACTGCGCGCTGCACCGGCAGGGCGTCACCTTCATCCTCGACCGGGCCGGGATCACCGGCTCGGACGGCGCCAGCCACAACGGTATGTGGGACCTCACCCTCGTCGGGATCGTGCCCGGCATCCGGGTCGCGGCCCCGCGCGACGGGCAGCAGGTGGCGCTCGCGCTGCGCGAGTCGGTGGACATCGACGACGGGCCGAGCGTGGTGCGCTTCCCGAAGGGCAGCGTGGGCGCCCCCATCGAGGCCGTCGGTCAGGTGGGGACGCTGGACGTCCTGCGGGACGTCGATGCCCTGGGCGGTGAGCAGGGAGAGCTGGAGCTGCTCCTCGTCGGCGTCGGCTCCATGGCCGCCACCGCGCTGGAGGTGGCCGACAAGCTGGGTGCCGAGGGGCGCCGGGTCATGGTGGTGGACCCGCGCTGGGCGCTGCCGGTGAGCCCTGACCTCGTCGACCTCGCCCGCGGAGCCGGGCGGGTGGCCGTCATCGAGGACAACATCGTCGGCGGCGGCATCGCCGGCGCGGTGTCGCAGGCGTTCGTGGAGGCGGGCGTCGACGTGCCGGTGCACGGCTACGGCATACCTCGGGAGTTCCTCGACCACGGGTCCCGCGACCAGGTGCTCGACCGCATCGGCCTGACGCCGGACGCGGTGGCGACCTCGTTGACGGCCAAGCTGGGCTGAGGGAGCAGGTCGTGCCCACGGTCGGGCTCGTCCTCAACCCGGCCGCACGCGGAGCGGAGCGCGCCCGCTCGGAGGTCGCCATCGCCTGCGCCGAGGCCGCGCTGCCGCCGCCCGTGGTCCGGTCGACGACGGTCGCCGACCCCGGGCCGGGGCAGACCCGCGAGCTGCTGGCGCTGGGGTGTCGCCGCCTCGTCGTCGCGGGCGGGGACGGCACCGTGCGCGAGGTCGTCGGGGCGACGGACCCCGCGGCCACCGTCGGGATCGTGCCCTGTGGCACCGCCGACCTGGCCGCCCGCAGCCTGCGGCTGCCGCTGCGGGCGCGACCGGCCGCCCGGCTGGCCGTGGGCGCGGACGCCTCTCCGGTCGACGTGGGCCGGGTCGAGGTGTGGCAGGAGGACGGCTCCTCGATCCGTCTCCCCTTCCTCGTGGTCGTGGGCGTGGGCCACGACGCGGAGGTCCTCGCGTCCCTGTCGCCGGTGGCGAAGGCGCGCCTGGGGTGGCTGGCCTACGTCACGCCGGGGCTGCGGCGGCTGCACCGTCCCGGACGGACGGTCGAGGTGCGGGTCGACGACGCCGTCGAGCAGCAGGAGCGTGCCTGGAGCGTGCTCGTCGTCAACGGGGGCCGCCTCCCGCTCGGGGCGCGGCTGGTGCCCGGTGCGCGGATGGACGACGGGCTGCTGCACGTCGCGGTCGTCGCGCCGCGGCGGCTGAGGGAGTGGGGGCGCGTCGCGGCGACCGGGGTGGGGGTGCGGCACCGGGAGCACCCGGCGCTGCGTTACCGCAGCGGGCAGGTCGTCGAGGTCCGGATGCGGGCGCCGGGGCCGCTCCAAATCGACGGCGACGTGGTGCCGCGCGCGGTGTCCGCGAGGATCACGGTCGAGCCGGGTGCGGTGCGGGTGGCGCGGGAGCGCTGATCCGAGGACGGGACGTATCTGGCGCGAGGCTCCGTGCTCTGCCCCCCGACGAAGGAGGGATCCATGAGCCCACCGCTCACCGCACCGCAGCATCTCGTCGCCGTCCCGACGACGGACGTGGAGGAGATGATCGACCGGGGGGAGGGGCCTGTCGTGGTGCACCGCTTCGGGGACGTCACGATCATCCGCCTCGCCGACCCCACGATCCGCCCGGGCAGCGCGGAGGTGGAGGCGCTGCGGACGTTGTCCGACCCGATGGTGCTGCCGCGTGACGAGCTGATCGCGCACCTCGACCTCGCCGCCTTCGCCTACCGTCGCCGGGGGGAGCTGCAGCGTCGGGCCCGTGGCGTGGTCACCCTGATGTCCGCCGTGGTGGGGGAGGCGGCGGTGGACGGGCTCCCCTCGAACGCGGCCAGCACCTGATCCGTCCCGCCCGCGGCCGCTGCGGTCGACCGTGGCTCGACGCCGGTGGCGCCACCTGGCAGGCTTGCTCCTCCTGGCACTCCGACCAGGGCCGCCCCAGGAGGGACCATGGATCCGACCACCGTGACGGCCCGCGTGCCGACCGAGCTGCTGGCGCGCCTCATCGGGCCGCTGCACCGGGGCCGGGTGACCCGCCAGGACCAGCAGGCGATCGTGGACACGATGACCGCGGTGACCGGCGCCCCCTTCCACGACCTGAAGTACCGCCTCAACGCCACCGGCGACCACCATGACCTCGAGCACCTCGTCTTCGACCACCTGGACGAGGACCTCCAGGACCGGCTCCTCGAGCACATCGCCGCGCAGGCGCAGGCCGACCCGACCCCCGACCTCCGCGTGCTCTGCGACATCGACGATACGCTCCGGTGCGCGCTGCACGACGACCGCTACCCCCGCGGGACGGTCTACCCCGGGGTCGTCGAGCTGCTGACCCAGCTCGACCGCGGGGCGGCGGCGGACCCGGGCCGGGTGGGCGACCTCACCTTCGTCACCGCCCGGCCGGGCGGGCCGGCCGGGCTCATCGAGGAGTACACCCGGGACGGGCTGGCCGACCTCGGTCTGCCGCCGCACTCCGTGCTCGGCGGGTCGCTGCTCAACCTGCACACGAAGGCGGCGATCGCCGAGCGCAAGCTGCAGAACATGGAGCGTGACCACCTGCTCTTCCCCGAGTGCCGCATGGTCTTCGTCGGCGACAGCGGGCAGGCGGACGGCGACGTCGGCGCCGAGATGGCGGCCCGCCCCCACGACCACGTGGTGGGCACCCTCCTGCACGACGTCACCGGGCTGGACGGGGCGGCGCGGGCCGCGTGGGCAGAGCGCGGCGTGCACGTCTTCGACACCTATGCCGGTGCCGCCGGCCACGCGCTCCGGCTCGGCCTGCTCACCCGGGAGCAGGCGCACGCCGTCGCCGGGGCGACGCGGGAGGGCGTGGCCCGGCTCGACCTCGAGCCGCGGCAGCGGGCGCACCTCGAGGACGTTCTGACCGCCGAGGAGGCGGATCTGCGGATAGGCTGACCCGGCCGCTCCCCGCACGGCGCCTGTCACCGTCCGCGCCCGATCATCGGAGTTCGCATGCGACTCACCCGACGCTCGTTCCTCGCTGCCATGGGAGGGGCGGACACCCCGGCAGTCCTGGGTGGCTGCGGCGGCTTCTCCACCGGTTCCGGCTCCGGGGGTGTGGAGGGCACGCTGTCCTTCACCACCTGGGGGACCGACGCCGAGCTGGCCGGCTTCCGGGCCGCCATCGCGGCCTTCGAGGAGGCCAACGAGGGTGCCGGCGGGCTGCGATGAGCGGGCGGCGCGCCGGCGACGAGGGCGGGGATCACGCCCGGGACGTCGAGAAGTGGTGCGCCTCCTGCGGGCGCCGGATCGAGTGGCGCAAGAAGTGGGAGCGCTCCTGGGACGAGGTGAGGTACTGCTCCAGTGCCTGCCGCCGGCGGGGCGTGCGGGCCGTCGACCGCGAGCTGGAGGAGGCGCTGGTCGACCTGCTCGCGCGGCGGGCGGCGACCTCCTCGGTCTGCCCGTCGGAGGCGGCGCGCCAGGTCGTCCGCACCCAGGGGCAGGACGGCGAGGGTTCCGACGACCCCGAGGCGTGGCGGGAGCTCATGGAGCCGGCCCGCCGGGCCGCCCGGCGGCTCGTCGTCGCGGGCCGGGTCGAGATCACCCAGGGCGGACGGGTGGTCGACCCCTCGACGGCGAGCGGACCCGTCCGGGTCCGTCGCGGCCCCGGCTGGTCGGCCTCCTGACCCCTGACCCCTGATTGTGCCCGGCCCGCGAGCCGGTCGTGGACCGCGAGGTCAGTAGTAGACCGCGAGCGGCCCGTCGGGCCCGTCGATGACCTTCACCGGGGTGTGGAAGACGCGGGTGAGGGTCGCGTCGTTGAGGATCTGCGCCGGCGGCCCGAACTCGGTGATCTGCCCGTCGTTCATCGCCATGATCTGGTCGGCGTAGCGCGCCGCGAAGTTGATGTCGTGCAGCACGATGACCACGGTGCGTCCCAGCTCGTCCGCGGCCCGGCGCAGCTGGCGCATCATCTGCACCGAGTGCTGCATGTCCAGGTTGTTCAGCGGCTCGTCGAGGAGCACGTAGTCGGTGTCCTGGGCGAGCACCATCGCGACGTAGGCGCGCTGCCGCTGGCCGCCGGACAGCTCGTCGAGGTAACGGTGCTCCAGGCCGGTGAGGTCGAGGAAGTCGATCGCCTCGCTGATGTGGCGCTCGCACTCGGGCGTGAGCCGGCCCCGGGAGTGGGGGAACCGGCCGAAGCCGACGAGCTGGCGCACCGTGAGTCGGGTGATGAAGTGGTTCTCCTGGCGCAGGATCGACAGGATCGTGGCGATCGCGCGCGACGGCGTGTGCACGACGTCGTGCCCGGCGACCGTGATCGACCCCTCGTCCAACCCGAGGAGCCGGCCGATCATGGTGAGCACCGTCGACTTCCCGGCGCCGTTCGGCCCGATGAGCGCGGTGATCCCTCCGGCGGGGATCTGCGTGGTCACCGGACCGATCGTGGTCTCGGTGCCGTAGGTCTTGGTGACGTCGGTCAGCTCGATCACAGCCGGCCCTTTCGGATGATGTAGACCAGGAAGGTCAGGCCGCCGACCAGCTCGATGATGATCGTGACCATGCCCTGGGCGTAGAAGACGTGGCGCAGCACGAAGTAGGCACCACTGAGCACGACATACCCCAGCAGGAAGGCCATCGGCAGCAGCAGCCGGTGGTCGTAGGTGTCGGCGAACTGGTAGGCGAGCATCGCCACGAGGAACCCGAGGAAGGTCATCGGGCCGACGAGGGAGGTCGTCATCGCCATGAGGACCGAGACGAGGACGAGGACGACGATGACCTCGCGCCGGTGGTTCAGCCCCAGGTTGGTCGTGGCGTCCCGGCCCAGGGCGAGCACGTCCAGCCGCCGCGCCCGCCACCACAGCGTGCCACCGGCGGCCAGCGCGATCGGCACGGCATAGGGCAGGTAGCCGCGTCGCGTTGCCGATGTTGCCGAAGAGCCGGGCGGTGAGGATGTCGAACTCGCTGGGCGTGAGGAGGCGCTGCATGAAGGTCGACAACGACCCCAGCCCACCGCCGAGGATCACCCCGACGAGCAGCATGATGTGGATGCTGCCGAAGCGGCCCGACAGCAGCCAGCCGTAGAGGATCGTCGCGACGACGACCATGAGCCCTGCCTGCAGCAGGAACTGTGCGGTGCCGGTGACCGCGGCCACGCCCGAGGCGCCGAGGAAGAAGACTGCGCCGGTCTGCACGACGACGTAGAGCGCCTCGAAGCCCATGATGGAGGGGGTGATGATCCGGTTGCTCGTGGCGGTCTGGAAGCTCACCGTGGCGAAGGCGTGGCAGAAGGCCACGACGAGGATCACCGCGATGCTCGTGGCCCGGAGCTCGGCGATCCGCCAGAAGCCGTCGGTGCCGACCGGCATCGGGTTGTCGTAGGCGAGGATCCCGGCCGTGAAGCCCAGGGCGAGGAGCACCAGCAGCCCCATGACGACGGCATACCGGAGCCGGTCCCGGCCGCGCACGAACGGGCCGGTGCGGCGCTCGCCGGGACCAGGGGTATGCCCGCAGACCTGCGGCGCGTCGGTGGCGGCGGTCCTCGTCTCAGGCACGGCGCTGCCGGATCACGAGCAGGGCGATGAAGAAGACCGCGCCAAGGACGCCGAGGATGAGCGAGACCGGCACCTCGAACGGCATGATGATCGTGCGCCCGATGATGTCGCAGACGGTGACCACCCAGACGCCGAGCAGGCAGACCCACGGCAGGTTGCTGCGCAGGTTGTCGCCGCGCAGGAGCGAGACCACGTTGGGCACGATGAGGCCGAGGAAGGGCAACGACCCGATGACCACGGTCACCACGCCCGTCGCGACGGCCACCATGGCGACGCCCAGGAGGATGACGCGGTCGTAGTCGAGCCCCACGTTGGTCGCGACGTCCTTGCCGAGCCCCGCCACGGTGAGCCGGTCGGCGATGAGGAAGACGAGGACGGTCACCACGAGGACGATCCAGAGCATCTCGTAGCGGCCCCGGACCACCGAGGTGAAGCTGCCGGCGAACCAGATGCCCATCTGCTGCAGCATGTCGAAGCCCAGCGCCAGGTAGGTCGAGACGGCGCCGACGACGGCGCCGATCATGATGCCGACGATCGGCACAATGAGCGAGGAGCGCAACGAGACCCGGCGGAGGAAGGCGAAGAAGATCATCGTCCCGACGAAGGCCATGACGACCGCTCCGGTCATCTTGGTGAGCAGGCTCGCGCCCGGGACGAGGATGAAGACGAGCAGCAGACCCAGGCCGGCCCACTCGGTGGTGCCGGTCGTCGTGGGCTCGACGAAGCGGTTCTGGGTGAGCAGCTGCATGACCAGCCCGCACATCGACATCGCTGCTCCGGCGAGCACCAAAGAGATGGTGCGGGGCACCCGTGTGATCGCGAACATCTCCCACCCGTCCTGCCCGGCGGTGATGTCGTAGACCCCGACCGAGAGCGAGAGCGCGAGCAGCGCGGCCGTGGCGACCAGGGCGACCACCAGAGCCCACGCCGAGGACCCCCGGCGGCGGCCAGGGCGGCCGGCCGGGGGTCCTGCGTAGGTCGACGTCGTCGACGAGGTGCTGGGCGTCACGGTCAGCGGGCGGCGCCGCCCATCGCGTCGGCCATGTCGTTGAAGATGGTGGTGTAGGCCTGGATGTCCTCGGTCAGGTAGAAGTCGGCCGGCAGGTAGACGATGTTGCCCTCGGTCACCGCGGTGACATTGGCCAGTGCCTCGGACTCGGCGATGAGCTCCTCGGCGCTGGAGTACTCCTCGCCCTCGGCGGCGACGGCCGCGTCGCGGTCCATGACGATGATCCAGTCCGGGTTGGACTCGGCGATCGCCTCGACCGAGATGTCGTCGCCGGTGTGGCCGCTGCCGCCCTCCTGCTCCAGGGCCGGGGTGAGGCCCAGGACGTCGAAGACCGGACCGATCGCGCGGCCGGTGCTCGGGGCGACGTAGCCGATGTCGCCGCCGGAAGTGATCAGCCCCATGACCGTCTGCTCGCTGTCGTAGGCCTCGGTGGCCGCGGCGATGGACGCCTCGAACTCCTCGACCAGCGCGGCCGCGTCCTCCTCATGCTGGACGGCCTGGCCGGCGAGCTCGATCTGGCGGATGAGCTCCTCGTCCAGGGGGTTGGTCTCGTAGTCCGTGGTGGTGTCGACGATGGCGGCCTCGGGCACGAGCGAGGTGATGTCCTCGTAGAAGTCCTGGAAGCGGTAGCCGGTGAGCACGAGGTCGGGGTCGGCGGCCACGATGGCCTCCAGGTCGGGCTCGCCGTGGTTGCCGAGGTTGACCACGGAGTCGTCGCTGGCGTAGCCGATGTCCTTCGGGAAGATGTCCAGCGGCGCGGCCACGACCGGGACGCCCCAGGCGTCGAGGGCGCGAACGACGCGGTTGTCGGTCACCATGATCCGCTCGGCCGGGACCGGCACCTCCACGGTGCCCTGGAAGTCCTCGACCTCGACGGTGCCGGACGCGGCCTCCTCCGACGACGTGTCGCCCTCGGCAGAGTCGTCGCTGTCGGCGGACTCGTCGGCGGCGGAGCCCTCGGACGAGCTGTCGGTGCCCTCGTCACTGCCGCAGGCGGCCAGGGTCAGGGCGGCGGCGGTCGCGACGGCCACGAGGCCGGCGCGAGGGCGACGCAGGTGCATGATGCTTCTCCTTGAGGTTCGGGGTCGGCACCAGCATCCTGACACCGAAGGTAACCCTAACCTAAGTGATCTTTCCCCCCGCTGCACCACCCAAAATTGTGGGATGGCTCACGTCGCTGCGCCTGACCCGACTCCGCGGCCGCCCTCACAGGGCCAGCGCGAGGGCCTCCGCGAAGAGCTCCTCGGCGTCGGCGTCGACCCCGCGCCGCAGGAACCACGCGGTCACTGTGGTGCAGTCCCGGTGCAGCAGGTCCGCGCCCTGCGGGTTGGCGACGACATCCACCACCTGGGGCAGGTCGATGACCACCAGGGTCTCTCCGTGGACGAGCAGGTTGTAGGCGGACAGGTCGCCGTGCGCCCAGCCCTGACCGGCCAGGCCGAGGACGACGTCCCGGGTCTGGTCCCATAGGTGGGCCAGGAGCGGGGGATCGCCCGTGACCTGGGCCAGGCGTGGCGCCGCCGTCCCGTCCGGCTCGCCGACGAACTCCATGAGCAGCTCGGTGCCCTGGATCGAGACCGGGTAGGGGATGGGCAGGCCGACCTCCCAGGCGTGGCACATGGCCTCCCACTCGGCGTGCGCCCAGCGGCCCGCGGCCACGGCGCGGCCGTAGGTGGTCCCCTTGGCCAGCGCCCGCTGGTCGCGGGACCGACGCACGCCGCGACCCTCGGTATACCTCGCGCTGCGGTGGAACGAGCGGTGGTCGGCGTCGCGGTAGCGCTTGGCGGCGAGCAGGCAGGCGGCGTCGGTGCCCGGCGTGCTCGCCGTGCGCTCGAGCAGGAAGACATCGGCCTCCTTGCCGGTCTTGAGCACGCCGAGCTCGGTGTCGATGGCGCCGGAGTCCTGCACCACCCACGGCGGGACGGGGGCCGGGCCGCGCTGGCCCGCCTCGACGTCCCAGTAGGTCGTCAGACGCTGGTCGGTGCTGAGGTCGTCGGCCGCGTGCAGCGGCGCATAGTCGAAGACGAAGAACGGGTCGATGTCGCCCGTGGGGTGCGGGGTGTGCACGAGGTGCTCCTGGGAGGAAGAGGGGGGTGGGGCGGGTGCCCCGGGGCGCGGTCGGACATCGCTGGCCCCCTTCCTCTCAGGTGAGCACGCCCGGCGCGTGCTCGTGGTGCTCCGGAGTCTGCCGCGCCCGGGTCGGGCGCAGCAACGGGTTTTCGTCCCCCGGTCAGGACAGCGAGCGCTCCGCCTGCTCCTCCTCCGGGATCTCGTCCTCGAGCCGCTGCAGGACGGTCTTGCCGAGGATCGCGACGACGACCAGCCCGACGAGCACGGCGACGAAACCGAGCCAGCCGCTGCCGGTCGCGGCGAAGACGACGTAGCCGAGCAGCGCGATGACGGCGCCGGAGATGGCATACGGCAGCTGGGTCATGACGTGGGTGATGACGTTGCAGCTCGCGCCGGTGCTGGACAGGATCGTCGTGTCGCTGATCGGGGAGCAGTGGTCGCCCCAGACCGCGCCGGCGAGGACCGCGCCGAAGGCCGCGAGGAGCAGCTCATCGCCCCCGCTGACGTTGACCATGATGTCGCCCGCGATCGGGAGCAGGATCCCGAAGGACCCCCACGAGGTGCCGGTGGAGAAAGCCATCGCGCCGGCGAGGACGAACATCACCGGGATCAGCCACTGCGGCGCCATGTTGGCGCTCTCGACGAGACCACCGAGGTATTCGCCGGTGCCGAGCTGACCGATGAGGTCACCGAGGATCCACGCGAGCAGCAGGATGTAGACCGCCGGGAGCATGGACTGAATCCCGCTCCAGACGCCGCGTCCCAGGGTGCTGGTGGAGAACTTGGGGTTGGAGGAGGTGTAGCGCACGTAGTAGTAGAAGGCCGACGCGAGCCCGAGCACGGCGCCGTAGATGAGCGCCTGGGTGACGTCGGTCGAGGCCATGATGTCCAGGACGCCGACGCCGCTGCCGGCGACGTAGTCCTCGGCGGTGACCGTGCCGCGGTAGCCGGTCCAGACGATGCCGCCCAGCACCCCGGCGACCAGCAGCAGGAACGGGATGACCAGCGCGCGCTTGTGGCCGGGGGAGTGGACCGGGAGGTCCTCCGCGATCTCGCCGGGGATCTCCTCGCTGTCGTCGTAGGTCTCGCCCTCGGTGATCGCACGCCGCTCCTGGCCGCGCATCGGGCCGAAGTCGATCCCGAAGACCACGACGATCCACACGAGCAGCACCGCCGCGATCGCGTAGTAGTTCATCCCGGCGGCACCGAGGAAGGCGCCGACGTCGCTCACGGTGAGCGACGAGGCGGCGACCAGCGGGGCCATGATGCCGATGATGCTCGCGCCCCAGCTGGAGAAGGGGACGAGCACCGCCACCGGCGCGGAGGTGGAGTCGATGAGGTAGGCCAGCTTGGCGCGGGCGACGTGGTGCCGGTCGGTGACCGGGCGCGCGACCTGTCCGACGGCGAGGGCGTTGAAGTAGTCGTCGATGAAGATCGCGACGCCGAGCCCGGCGCCCAGCGCCTGCGCACCACGGCGGGTCCGGATGCGCTGGATCGCCCAGTCCGAGAAGGCCTGGCTGCCGCCGGACATGAGGATGAGCGAGGCGATGACGCCCAGCGCCAGGGTGAAGACGAGGATGTAGACGTAGTAGGTGTTGACCGCGCCCTCGGCCCAGAAGATGCCGGCGACGCCGGTCCACACCAGGCGCAGCGTCTCCAGCGGGTTGAAGTTCGCGACGAGCAGCGCGCTGGCGAGCACGCCCGCACCAAGGCTCAGCAGCACCTTCTTGGTCGCGATGACCAGCGCGATCGCGATGATCGGCGGCAGCAGCGTCAGGATCGGCAGGTCCTCGGTCATGGTGCCTCCTCGACGGCGGTGGTGCCCAGGGTAGACCCGGTCTAGACGTCGGCGCCGCGTCGACCACGGAGTTTCGCGCGGACGGTGACGGCGAGCACGACGGCGAGGATGCCGTAGAGCACCCAGGTGATCCAGCTGCTCACCAGCACCGCGTAGTCCCCGTTGGAGGACAGCAGCGCCTCGCGCAGCGAGCTCTCGGCGAGCGGCCCGAGCACCATGCCGATCATCAGCGGCGCGAGCGGCACGTCGTAGCGGCGCATGACGAAACCGACGACGCCGATGAGGAGCAGCAGGTAGAGGTCGAACTGGGCGGCGGAGAGGGCATACACCCCGAGCCCGCAGAAGACGGTGATGCCGCCGTAGAGGTAGGGCGCGGGGATGAGCAGCAGCCTGGCCCACAGCTGGGCGAACGGCAGGTTGATGACGAGCAGCACCACGAGCGCCACGAAGAAGCTCGCGAGCAGCGACCACACCAGGTCCGGTGCCCGGTCGAAGAGCAGGGGACCGGGCTGCAGGCCGTACTGCTTGAAGGCCGCGAGCATGATCGCCGCGGTCGCGAGACGGGCAGTCCCAGGGCGAGCAGCGCTCCCATCGCGGTGCCGGTGGTCGCGTTGCCGGCGGCCTCCGGTGCGGCGAGCCCACGGATCGCGCCCTTGCCGAACATCGGCCGCGGGCGCTTGCGGTCGATCCGTCGCTCGACGTCGTAGGCCATGAACGTGGGCACCTCGGAGCCGCCCACCGGGATGATGCCGAAGGGGAGGCCGATCGCCGTGCCGCGGGCCCAGGCGGGGGCGGCCTCGCGGAACTCGGCGCGCGAGAGCCACGCCCGCCCGCTGGTCTTCATCGCCACCGTCTTGGGGTCGCGGCGCACCCGCGAGGCGATGTGGAAGACCTCGCCGAGCGCGAGGACCGCGACCGTGACCGTGACGATGGAGATCCCGTCGAAGAGCTCGGGTATGCCCAGGGTCGCGCGCTCGGTCGCCGAGACGGGGTCCATGCCGACGGTCGAGATTCCCAGCCCGACGACCAGCGCGGAGATGCCCTTCACGGCGGAGTCACCCACGATGGAGGAGGTCGCCACGAAGGCGAAGAGCGCCAGCGCGAAGTACTCCGCCGCCCCGAAGCCGGCCGCGAAGTCGGCGAGGGACGGGGCGAGGAAGACCACCACGACCGCGGCGCAGAAGCCGCCGACGAAGGCCCCGAGCGCTGCGGTGGCGAGGGCCTGCGGTGCTCGCCCGTCCTTGGCCATCCGATGGCCCTCGAAGGTCGAGGCGATGGCCGAGGCCTGACCGGGGGTGTTCATGAGGATGGCCATCGTGGAGTCGCCGAAGAGGCCGCCGAAGTAGACGCCGGCGAACATGATGAAGGCCGCGGTCGGCTCCAGCGCGAAGGTCATCGGCAGCAGCAGGGCGACGGCCATCGAGCTGCCCAGGCCGGGCATGACGCCGACCGCGGTGCCGAGCAGGCAGCCGAGCACGACCCAGAGCATGTTCATGGGGGTGAGGGCCCCGGCGAAGCCGTCCATGAGCAGCGACAACGACTCCATGTCACATCCCTCCGAGCAGGAAGCCGGCCGGGAGGTTGAGCCCCAGGCCCTGGGCGAAGGCCAGGTAGATCGCCGAGGAGACGACGAGCGCGAGCGTGGCGTCGAAGAGCGCCCGGGTCGAGCCGATCCCGCGCGCCACGCACCAGAAGAGCACCGCGGCCGCGACGATCCAGCCGAGGACCTCGATCGTCAGGGCGAAGACGAGGAAACCGCCGACGCACCACGCCACCGCCCGCCAGTCGGTGAAGGTGCGCCATCGCGCGGTCCCGGGGTCCGTGGGGTCCCCGTGGTCGGTGTCCACCGGCTCGGGAGAGCGCAGGTAGTGCAGCACGAGCAGCGCGCAGAGCGCGTAGCCCGCGACGATGAGGATGTTGGGGAAGAAGCGCGGTCCGGGGAAGTCGGTGCCCTCGGGCACCTCCATCGTGAGGACCCCGACGAGCAGGTAGGTCGTCCACGCGGCCAGCAGGGCCGGGACGACGAGGCCGGAACGGCCGTGCCAGAAGCCGCGCTCGGTCACAGGCCCAGCTCCTCGATCAGCGCCTCGTTCTGGCGCGTGTCCTCCTCGATGAAGTCCACGAGCTCAGGCCCGGTGAGGAAGACGTCGGTCCACCTGTTGCGCTCCATCGCCTCCTGCCACTCCGGGCTCTGCGCGGTCTCGGTGACGATGGCCTCCAGCTCGGCGAACTCCTCGTCGGTGATGCCCGCGGGGGCGAGGAAGCCGCGCCAGTTGGTCATCGACACGTCGTAGCCCTGCTCGATGAGGGTCGGGAGGTCGATGCCCTCGATCCGCTCCGGGGAGACGACGGCAAGGCCGCGCATCCGTCCCGCCTCGATCTGGTCGGCGAACTCGTTGTAGCCGGACACCGCCGCCCGCGCGTCCCCGGAGGAGAGCACCTGGATGGCCTCGCCGCCGCCGGACTGCGGCAGGTAGGTGATCTGCGTCGGGTCGATACCGGCCCGGATGGCGAGGTCGGCGACGATGAGGTGGTCCAGGCCGCCGGCCGAGCCACCGGTGAAGGGGAAGCCGCCCGGGTCCTGCTCCCAGTCGACGATGAGGTCGTCGATGGTCTCGTAGGGGGAGTCCGCGGGGACGACGATGATGTCGTACTCCTCGCTGACCCGGGCCAGCGGGCGCACGTCGGTCAAGGCCACCGGGGAGTCGTTGAGGGCGATGGCGCCGGTCATCACGGTCCCGGTCGTGAGCAGGTTGCTCGCCTGCCCGTCCAGCGTCGAGAACTTGCCCAGCCCGATGGTGCCTCCCGCGCCCGGGATGTTGAGCACGGTGGCGTTGTTGACGATGCCGTCGGCCCGCATCGCGGCCTGCTGCTCGCGGGTGAAGGTGTCCCACCCCCCGCCGGCGCCGGCGGGGGCGATGAGGGTCAGGGTCGAGCGCAGGTCGGAGTCACCGTCCTGGGCGGACTGCGCCGACAGGGTGAACGCCGAACCGATCACCAGGGCCGCCACGACGGCATACACCAGCATCGGCCACCGTGGTCGTCCGCCGCTGCGCACCTGTTCCCCGCTCATCCTGCTCCTTCGCTGGTCAGCGCCTCAAACTACTATCACTGACGCAGCGTCAACTGACAAGCAACAGGACGGGGAGCCGCCATGACCGTAGTGCTCGCGTGGACCACGACGCCGGAGGGACAGGCCGCGCAGGAGACCGCGGTCGCCGAGGCGCGACGGCGCTCACTGGACCTCGTGGTCGTGCCGATGCAGGAGGGGAGCCCCGAGGTGGCGGCCGAGGGCGTCGAGGTGCGCGTGCACGCCCCCGACGAGCGCGACCGCGACGTCGTTGGGGACTTCCTCGACATCGCCGCGGAGGAGGACGCCTCCCTCATCGTGATCGGCGTCAAGCACCGCTCGGCGATCGGCAAGCTCATCCTCGGCTCCTCCGCCCAGCAGATCCTGCTCGAGGCGGCCGCCCCCGTGCTCGCGGTGAAGGCGCCGCGCTGAGAGGACCGCTCTGGCTCGGGGTCCTGGTCGCCGCCGGGGTGCTGGCGCAGGGCTCGGTCAACCTGCTGCGACCGGTCACGTCGTACAAGCTGCTGGCCCTCGGCGCCGACGGCCTGACGGTCGGTCTCGTCACCGCGGTCTATGCCCTGGTCCCGCTCGTGGCGGCGCTCGCGCTGGCGCGCCGGGCCGATCGCACCAGGCGGCTGCTGCGGGCGGCGGGCGCGGCGACCGTGGTGCTCGGCACCGGTGGCGCCCTGCTCGCCCTGGCGGACGGTGTCCTCCTGGTGGTGGCCGGGACGATGGTCCTGGGGGTGGGCCACCTGCTGTTCACCCTCGCGGGGCAGGCCGCCATCGCGCGCTACTCGCGCGACAGCGAGCTCGACCTCGGCTTCGGGTGGTTCACCGCGTCCTACTCGCTGGGCCAGGCGTTGGGGCCGCTGCTCGGGGGCGCGCTGGTGGGCCCGGCAGCCGGAAGTGCGGGGGACCGGCTGGCCCGGGTGGACCTGGCCCTCTGGGTGGGCACCGGGGTGGCCCTGCTCGCGCTCCCGCTGCTCACCGGGTGGCTGTCCCGCACGAGCTGGGTCCTGGTGTCGCTCGTGGGCGCCGCGCTCGCGCTCGCGCTGCCGCCGCTGGTCCTCGACCGCTCGCTGCTCGCCGCCGCGTGCCTGGCGGTCGGCGGCCTCTTCCTGGGCCTGGGCCAACCACTGACGATGACGCTGATCTCGACCGGCGTGCCGACGCAGTGGCGGTCCCAGGCGCTGGCGGTGCGCCTCGTCGGCAACCGGGTCGGCCAGGTCGCCGTGCCGCTCCTCGCCGGCCTCGTGGCCGCGCCGCTCGGCCCCGCGGCGGCCATCTGGCTGAGCTGTGCGCTGCTGGGTGGTTCTGGCGCCTACCTCGAGCTCGCGCACCGACACCGGTGAGGCTCGGCTGACCGCGCGTGCTCACCTACCGGTGAGTCGTGACACAGTGGACCGGTGGCCGCGCTGACGACGGATGCCGTCCTGACCCTGCTCCAGGAGGTGGCGGACGAGGCCATCACGCCGCGCTTCCGTGCGCTCGCCGACGACGAGATCGGCTCCAAGAGCCACCCCGGTGACCTGGTCACGGTCGCCGACCGGGAGGCGGAGGTGCTCATCACCCGGGAGCTGCGGGCCGCCTACCCGGACGCCGTCGTCCTCGGCGAGGAGGCCTTCGCCGACGACCCGGCCAGCATGGACGCCTTCCGTGGCGCCGAGCACGCCTTCACGGTGGACCCGGTCGACGGCACCCGCAACTTTGTCCACGGCTCACCGGACCACGCGGTCATGGTCGCCGAGACCCGGGCCGGCACGACGGTCCGGGCCTGGATCTGGCAGCCGCAGCACCGCCTGGCCTACGTCGCCGAGCGGGGCGCGGGGGCGACCCGCAACGGCGAGCGGCTCCCGCCGCTGCGACCCGGCACCGACCCGGCCCGCTGGCGGGTGCACACCTCCGCCCGGCGGCAGGTCGGCGAGTCGCTCGGCGGCACCGCGCCCATGGCGCTCACCTGGGTGAGTTGCGGCATCGACTACCCGAAGCTCGCGGAGGGGGCCTGCGACGCGCTCGTCTACCACGGGACGCGTGCGTGGGACCACGTGCCCGGCGCGCTGCTCGTCCACGAGGTGGGTGGTCTGGTCGCGACCGACGAGGGCGAGGCATATACCCCGCGCAGCGACCCGCGCGGGATCTTCGCGACCGCCGGCCAGGCGGTGCTGGACCGGCTGCGTCAGGTCTCCTGAGAGCGTGGCGGTTCATGCTGGGCTGTGTCGTGCTCGGTGGTGTCGTGCACGGCTGCCCGCAGCGCGAGCTCCCGCGCCAGCGTCGTCACCTGCTGCTCCAGCTGGCGCATACGGCGGTAGGAGGCCGCGACATATCCCAGGAAGACGACGGTGAGGCCGTAGAGCAGCAGGTCCGCGCCCCGGCCTACCCCGAGCAGCTGGGCCACCTGGGTGAGGACGCGGGGGAAGAGGATCGCCACCGCCGCGAGCACGACGAAGGCCACGAGCAGCAGCCGCCGCACCGCCTGGTGCCGCACCCCGGCGGTCGAGCGGGTGAGCATCGCGGTCACGACGACGACGCTGACCAGCAGCACCAGCTTGATCACGGGTTGGTCGAGCACGTCAGCGCCTCGCTCTCGTCGGTGTCACGGTCGTGGGCGTCACTGCGGTCCATGTCAACGCGGTCGATGTCACTTCAGGATGGTGTCGACGAGGATGTTGACCGAGTTCATCAGCGACTGCCCTTGGCCCGGCTGTAGTCGGTGTAGAGCACGTGCACCGGGTGCTCGGCCCACGGCAGCCGGGTGCGACCGAGCTGCAGGACGATCTCGGTGGCGTGGGCCATGCGGTTCTGGCGCAGGTCGAGCCGGGTGGCGGCGTCGCGGCGGATGACCCGCAGCCCGTTGTGCGCGTCGGTCAGCTTCATCCCGGTCTGCTGGTTGGTCAGCCAGACCGCAGCCTTGAGCACGAGCTTCTTGAGCACCCCCGGGCGGGTGCGGTCGTCGAGGAAGCGGGAGCCGAAGACGATCGCGAGGTCCTCGTCCCGGGCACGCTGCACCATCTGCGCCGCGTCGGCCGGCCGGTGCTGCCCGTCGGCGTCGAAGGTGACGAGGTATGCCGCGTCCGTCGCGTCGAGGACGTAGCGCATCCCGGTCTGCAGCGCGGCCCCTGGCCGAGGTTGAACGGGTGCTGCACGACCACGGCACCGGCCTCCCGGGCGCGCTCGGCGGAGGCGTCGTGGGAGGCGTCGTCGACGCAGACGACGTGGGGGAACAACGCCCGTGCCTCGCGTAGGACCTCCTCGACCACCTGCGCCTCGTCGAACAGGGGGATCACCAGCCAGGCGTCCTCCTGCACGGGCGATAGAGTCATGGCTGCATTGTCCCCCACCGCTACCCCTGGGAGTCCCGTGACGACACGCATCGTCGACAGCGCCGATGTCGCGGACAGCGCGAGCATCGGTGACGACAGCTCGGTCTGGCACCTCGCGCAGGTGCGCGAGGACGCCGTCGTCGGCGCCGGGTGCATCGTGGGGCGGGGGGCCTACGTCGGCACCGGCGTGCACCTCGGGGACCACTGCAAGCTGCAGAACTACGCGCTGGTCTACGAGCCGGCCAGGCTGGGCCACGGGGTCTTCGTCGGTCCCGCGGCCGTGCTGACCAACGACACCTTCCCCCGCGCGGTCAACCCGGACGGCTCACGCAAGGACGCGAGCGACTGGGACGCCGTGGGCGTCACCGTGGGCGACGGGGCCTCGATCGGGGCCCGCGCCGTCTGCATCGCCCCGGTCGAGATCGGCCCGTGGGCCACCGTCGCCGCGGGGGCGGTCGTCGCCAAGGACGTGCCCGCCCACGCCCTGGTCGTCGGCGTCCCGGCCCGGCAGGTCGGGTGGGTGGGACACGCCGGCCGCCCGCTCGAGCCGAGCGGCACCCCGGGGCAGTGGCGCTGCCCGCAGACGGGGACGACATACCTCGAGAGCGACGGTGCCCTGCGCCGCGCCGGGACCGATGAGGAGACCACATGACCGAGCAGCCCATGATCCCCGCGGCCAAGCCGCTGATCGGGGAGGACGAGCGCGCGGCGGTGGACCGGGTGCTGCGCTCGGGGATGGTGGCCCAGGGGCCCGAGGTCGCGGCCTTCGAGGGGGAGTTCGGCGACCAGCTCGTCGCGGGGCGCACCTGCGTCGCGGTCAACTCCGGCACCTCCGGGCTGCACCTGGGGCTGCTCGCCTGCGGGATCGGCGCCGGCGACGAGGTGATCGTGCCCAGCTTCACCTTCGCGGCGACCGCCAACGCGGTGGCGCTGACGGGGGCGACTCCGGTCTTCGCCGACATCAGCCCGGACACCTTCAACCTCGACCCGGAGTCGGTGCGGGCCGCGCTGACCGACCGGACCGCCGCGGTCATGCCGGTGCACCTCTACGGCCACCCGGCGGACATGGACGCCTTGCGCGCGGTGACCGCCGAGCACGGCGTCCAGCTCTTCGAGGACGCGGCGCAGGCGCACGGGGCGACCTACCACGGCACGCCGGTCGGCCGGTTCGGTTCGTTCGCGATGTTCAGCCTCTACCCGACGAAGAACATGACCTCGGGCGAGGGCGGGATGGTCGCCTGTGCCGACGAGGAGATCGCGCGGGGGGTGCGGCTGCTGCGCAACCAGGGGATGGAGAAGCAGTACGCCAACGAGGTCATCGGGCTCAACAACCGGATGACCGACATCCACGCGGCCATCGGGCGGGTGCAGCTGACCAAGGTCGGCGCGTGGACGGAGGCGCGGCAGGCCAACGCGCGCTGGCTCGACGAGCACCTCGCCGGGGTGGACGGGGTCGTGGTGCCGCCGGTGCGGGAGGGGTGCACGCACGTCTACCACCAGTACACCGTCCGGATCGACGGGGCCACGGGCGAGCAGCGGGACGAGGTGGTCGCGGCGCTGCGCGAGGAGCACCACGTGGGGTGCGGGGTCTACTACCCGACGCCGAACCACGAGCTGGTGTCCCTGGCACGCTTCGCGCCGGCCGGGGAGCTGCCGGAGACGGCGCGGGCGGCCGCCGAGGTGATCAGCCTGCCGGTGCACCCCTCGCTCACCGAGCAGGACCTGGAGCGGGTCGCCGACGCGGTCGGGGCCGTCGTCCGCGCGGGCGCGGGAGCCGGCGCGTGATGGAGGACGGCACGACGATCCGGATGGGGCTCATCGGGCTGGGCTCGATGGGGCGGCACCATGCGCGGGTGATCCGTGAGGTCGAGGGGATGGACCTGGTCGCGGTGGCCGATCCCTACGGCGACAAGCACGGGGTGGCCGGGCCGCTGCCGGTGCTGCCCGATGTCGAGGCGCTCATCGGCGAGGGCATCGACGCCGCGATGGTGGCGGTGCCGACCTATCTGCACGAGGAGGTCGCACTGGCGCTGGCCGAGGCCGGTGTCCACACGATGGTGGAGAAGCCGATCGCCGCGACCGCGGAGTCGGGGGAGCGCGTGGCCCGCGCGTCGAGGAGGCCGGGCTGGTCGGGGCGGTGGGTTATGTCGAGCGGTGCAACCCGGCGCTCCGGGAGATGCGGCGGCGGATCGAGGCGGGTGAGTTGGGCGAGGTCTACCAGATCACGACGTCCAGACAGGGCCCGTTCCCCGCGCGGATCGCCGACGTAGGCGTGGTCAAGGACCTCGCGACGCACGACATCGACCTCACGGCGTGGATCGCGCAGTCGCCCTACGTCAGCGTCGCCGGCCAGGTGACGCACCGGTCCGGTCGCGAGCACGAGGACATGGTGGTGGCGACCGGTCAGCTCGAGAGCGGCATCATCGTGTCGCACATCGTCAACTGGCTCTCACCCCGCAAGGTGCGCGAGACGGTCGCCACGGGGGAGAACGGGTCGTTCGTCGCCAACACCCTCTCCGGCGACCTGACCTTCGTCGCCAACGGCGACGTGCGCAGCGAGTGGGACGGCGTCTCGGTCTTCCGCGGGGTCTCCGAGGGCGACTCGATCCGGTATGCCATCGCTCGCCGGGAGCCGCTGCGCGTGGAGCAGGAAGGCTTCCGGGACGCCCTCTGGGGCCGCGACTCCGACATCGTGTCGATGGCCGACGGGGTGCACACCCTCAGGGTCGTGGAAGCGGTGCTGGAGTCCGCCGCGACCAACCGCACCATCGCTCTGTGACCACCCCACCCCTCATCCCACCGGGCGTCGCGCATGGTTGCTCCAGACCCGACCGGACGTCGCCGATGGTTGCCCGACGCGCCTTTCTGGACAGAGGATTCTGGGGTCCGTTCCCCAGGAACCTCTGTCCACTTCCTGTGTCCTCCGGCGACTGTGAGTGGTTGAACCGTGCGTGAGCGCAAGCCTCTCGTCGTCCTGGCGTCGCGGATCTACGCCCCCGAGGCGGCGGCCGCGACCTTCCGGCTGTCGGCGTTGGTGCGTGCCCTCACCGATCGCGCCCGGGTCCGCGTCCTGACCACGACGCCGCCCCCGGCTCTGCGCCCACCACGGTCGACGCTCGGTGGGGTCCAGGGCAACCCGGCGCGACGCGCGGTGGGGGGTGAGGGCCAGCAGGAGGAGGGGCGCGCCAGCGCGGAAGGGGTGGAGGTGTCGCGGTGGCCGGTGCTGCGCGACGCGACCGGGTATGTCCGTGGCTACCTGCCCTACCTGTCCTTCGACCTGCCGCTCGCCCTCCGGCTGTTCACCGGTCCACGCCCCGACGTGGTCGTCGTGGAGCCGCCGCCGACGACGGGCGCGGTGACTCGGGTCGCGCTAGCGCTCCGAGGCGGGATCCACGGGCGAGGGATCCCCTACGTCTACTACGCAGCCGACGTGTGGTCCGACGCGACGGCCTCGATGGGTGCACCTGCGCCCGTGGTCGGGCTGATGCGTGCGGTGGAGCGCTACGCTCTGCGCGGGGCGGCGCACGTCGTCGCGGTGAGCGACGGGGTCGCCGAGCGCGTGCGGGCCCTGGCCGGACCCGGGGCGCCGGTGACGGTCGTGCCCAACGGGATCGACACCGACGTCTTCACCCCGGACGGCGAGGTCCACGCGGACGCGCCTGAGACGGCATACCTCGTGTATGCCGGGACCGCCTCGGAGTGGCAGGGCGCGGAGGTCTTCGCCGAGGCGATGCGCGAGGTCGTGCGCGCCGTCCCGGGCGCGCGGCTGGTCTTCCTGGGGCAGGGCTCGTCCTGGCCCACGCTGGAGCGGATCGCCGCCGAGCTGCCGCCCGGGACGATCGAGCTGCGTCCGCTCGTGCCCCCGGAAGAGGCCGCCGCCTGGCTGCGCGGGGCCGCCGCGGCGCTGGTGAGCGTCCGACCAGGGGTGGGATACGACTTCGCCTATCCGACGAAGGTGGTCGCGGCGCTGGCGTGCGGGGCGCCCGTGGTCTTCGCCGGGCCGGGACCGGCCGCGGCGGACGTGCGCGACCACGGGCTCGGGGCGGCCGTCGAGCACGAGCCAGGGGCCGTGGCCGCAGCGATGGTGGCTGCCCTGCGCGCCTCGCCGGACGAGCAGGAGCGCGCCCGCCGGGTGGAGTGGGTCCGGGAGCACCGGAGCCTCTCGGCGACCGGTGAGGGCGCGGCCAGGATCGTGCTGGAGGCAGGTCTGTCAGGCCCGGGTGGCAGGCTCCCCCCATGGGACAGGTCGACGACGAGCTGAGTGGTTTCGCCCTCGGGATGCCCGGGGCGTGGCGGGACTCGCCGTGGGACGACGGCGACGTCGCGAAGGTCGGCCCGGGGGAGCGGGGCAAGATCTTCGCCTTCCTCGGTCCGGGCCGGCTGGGGGTGAAGTGCGGGCTGTCGCGGGAGGAGGCCGACGAGTGGCTCGACCGCTTCCCCGACGACGCGACCGTCATGGCCTACATCGGTCGCAGCGGGTGGAACGACCTGCGGACGGACGGGGCCATCCCGGTCGAGGAGTTGAAGGAGGCGATCGAGGACTCCTATGACATGGTGGTCAGCAGGATGCCGAGGAAGGACCGACCATGACCAGGTGGGGCAAGGAAGGCGAGCGGCCCGGTGCGCCGAAGGCCGAGGACCAGCTGACCGACCAGGGCGTGACGAAGCGGCGTCCGTCGGCGGCGACCACGGCCCGCGCGGTCCAGAGCTGGGTCGACCAGACGATCGACCAGGCGCAGCGGCAGGGCACCTTCGACGATCTGCCGGGAGCCGGCAAGCCGCTGCGCGACGTCGACACGCGCAACGATCCCGACTGGTGGGTCAAGAGCCTGATCCAACGGGAGCAGCTCGACCTCTCCGGCGCGATGCCCGGTGTGATGCAGCTGCGTCGGGAGAAGGCGGCCTATCCCGAGGCGCTGTTGCCGCTGCCGGACGAGGCGGCCGTCCGCGCGGCGGTCGAGGACTTCAACGCGCGGGTGCTCGCCGACCGCCGACGCCCGCACGCCGGGCCGACGTCGCCGCCGGTGGTGGGACGGCTCGACGTCGAGGAGATGGTGCAGGCCTGGCGGGAGGCCCGCACCGCAGGCTGAGGGCGTCCGCGCTTGGCTGGTCCTCTCCGGTGACCCGGGTGCAGACACACCGAGCGCATCGCGGGGCACCCGGTGGCGCTGGGGAGGGGATTGCTAACCTGAGCGGCACGCCACGCGGGGTGCCCACTGGGCTGAGAGGGAGACGATCCCGACCCGTCGAACCTGATCTCGATCATGCGAGCGGAGGGATCGTGGCCGTGCCGGCGATGGCACCCCTTTGTGTCTCGCGGAGGATGCCATGAGCTTCGCCGCCGAGCAGCGCGAGCGCTGCGACCACCTGTTCCAGGCCTTCTACGACCATCCCTACCTGCGCTCGCTCGCCGACGGCGGCGCCAGCCGGGAGAGTGTGCTGCACTACGTGGCTCAGGACCACGCATACCTCACCGCCTTCATGCGCGGCTATGGGCAGGGCATCGCGCTGAGCCCCGACCGGGAGTGGGTGGCTTGGTTCCGTGACCAGATCACCTTCCTGCTCGAGGATGAGACACATCCCCACCACGTGCTGTGCGCGGCCTTCGACGTCGACTACGCGTCCGTCACCGCCGCCCGGATGGCGCCGACCGCCCAGGCCTACATCAACCACATGATGCTGGCCGGGCGTGACAGCCTGGGGGTGCTCATGGCGGCACTCGCACCCTGCCCGTGGACCTACATCTGGGCAGCCCAGCGTCAGCAGGCGGAGGCTCCCGTGGCGGCGGACAACCCGTTCCGGGGGTGGTGGGAGTTCTACGCCGACGCGGGGGAGATCCTGCAGGACTTCACCGACCGCCTGGACCGGCTCGCCGAAGAGGCCGGCCCGGCTGAGCGGGCGAGGATGGCCCAGGCATTCGAGGACAGCTGCCACCTGGAGATCAGATTCTGGCAGATGGCCTGGACCCAGGAGACCTGGGAGGACTCGCTGAGCCTCGGGCGGGCGGTCGCTCTGACCTGACCGGCGCTCATCGGGGAGGGACGCGCCGACTGGCCGGCGCATACCGTGCGGCCGGTTGGCGCATACCGTGTTGCCGGTCGGCGCATACCGTGCGGCCGGTCCGTCAGGGGTTGTGGTGCTGTCGCCAGGCGTGGTGCACGGGGCCGGGGCCGTGGCCGATGGCGAGGTCCCGGCCGCGCTCCAGCGCGCCGGTGAGCCAGTCCTTGGCGTCGGTCACGGCCTCGATCCAGGTGTCGCGCACGGGGACCAGCGCGGTGATCGCCGAGGAGAGGGTGCAGCCGGTCCCGTGGGTGTGGGGGGTGTCGACGCGCGGGGTGCGCAGCTCGGTCAGGCCGTCGGCGTCGGCCCAGACGTCCACCGCGTCCCCGTCGGCCAGGTGGCCGCCCTTGAGCAGCACCCGTTCGGCGCCGAGGTCGCGCAGCGCGAGCGCCTGGTCGCGCATCGTCGCCACGTCACCCGCCTGGGCCTCCGGGTCGAGGCCGAGGAGCACGGCCGCCTCGGGGAGGTTCGGGGTGATCGCGGCCACGTGCGGCAGCATCGAGCGCACCTCCTCGATCGCGTCCTCGTCGAGCAGACGGGAGCCCGCGGTCGAGACCATGACCGGGTCGAGCACCACGCGCGGCAACGAACCCGACCGGCACAGGTCGCCCACGGTGCGCGCCACCTCCGCGGTGCCGAGCATGCCGATCTTGGTCGCAGCGACGTCCAGGTCCGCCACCAGGGTCTCCACCTGCTCCTGCACGAAGGCGGCCGGCACGGGGAGCACCCCGGTCACGCCCTGCGTGCTCTGCGCGGTGAGCGAGGTCAGGACCGCGCAGCCGTAGGCCCCCAGCGCCGCGAAGGTCTTGAGGTCGGCCTGGATGCCCGCGCCACCGGAGGGGTCCGACCCGGCCACGGTCAGCACGATCGTCGTCATCGCGCGGCTCCCACCTGGTCTGCCAGGTCGCGGGCAGCCACCTGCGGGTCGTCGGCCGAGCAGATCCCGCTGACCACCGCCAACCCGTCCACCCCGGTCGCCAGGACCGCCGCGGCCCGGGCGGGGTCGATGCCGCCGATGGCCACGGACGGCAGCGTCGCGGCGGCCACCAGCTCGGCGAGGCCGTCGACCCCGACCGGCGTGGCGTGGTCGACCTTGCTGGGCGTCGCCCACACCGGTCCCAGCCCGAGGTAGTCCACCGTGCCCGCCGGCAGCTCGGCGGCGGCCCGCACCTGCTCCGCGGACGTGCACGACAGCCCGAGGTATGCCGTGTCGCCGAGCATCGCGCGCGCCGCCTCGGGAGCGAGGTCGGACTGGCCGACGTGGGCACCGTCGGCGCCGATGCGCTCCGCGAGGTGGACGCGGTCGTTGACGATGAGGGGGGCGGCAGACCTCGCGCCGTCGAGCGCGCGGCGGGCGAGCAGCCCGAGCGCGAGGAACTCCTCGTCCGAGGCGTCCGGGTCGCGCAGCTGGACCACCGTCGCGCCACCCGCCACGGCGGCCCGGATGGTCGTGGAGAGGCCGTGGCGCCGCGTCATACCCGTGTCGGTCACGAGGTAGAGGCTGAGGTCGAGCGGGGCGCGGCTCATGCCAGCCGCACCCGCTCAGCCAGCGTGTCCGCCTCGAGCACGGCGAGTTCGTCCAGCAGCGCCACCGCGAAGCTCCCCGGCCCGGCCGACGCGGCGGCGGCACCGTCCGCGGCCACCGTCAGCGCTGCCGTGGCGGTCGTCGCCGCGAGCAGCGGGTCTGGCTCGACCGCCGCCGCGGCCGCCATGAGGGCGCCGAGCGCGCAGCCGACCCCGGTGACCCGGGTCAGGAGCGGGTGGCCGTTGTGGACCTCGACGCATCGAGTCCCGTCCGTGAGCCGATCCACCGGGCCGCTCACGGCCACCGCGCACCCGTGGGTCCCGGCCAGGGAACGGGCCGTGGCGAGACTGTCCTCGGTGCTGTGGGTCGCGTCCACACCGCGGCCTGCGGACCCACCGCCGAGCGCGAGGATCTCCGAGGCGTTGCCGCGGATGATCGCCGGTGCCGTGGTCCCGAGCAGCTCGTGGGCGATGCTGGTGCGCCAGCCGAGCCCCGCGGCGACCGGGTCCAGCACCCACGGGGTGCTCGCCGCGTCGGCGGCGGCGACGGCGAGGCGCATCCCGTCGGCGGTGCCCTCCGAGGGAGTCCCGAGGTTGACCAGGAGGCCCTCAGCCAGGGCGGCGAAGTCGGCGGCCTCGTGCGGGTTGTCGACCATCGCCGGAGCCGCACCGGCGGCGAGCAGCAGGTTGGCGCTCAGCGGCGCGGCCACGATGTTCGTGAGGCACTGGGTGAGCGGTGAGGCCTCGCGCAACGAGGCCCAGCAGGCGGCGAGACGGTCGGGGCGGACGGGTTCGGACGTCATCGACGTTCCCTTCGCTAGTACGAGCTAGATCAGGTTCGACGGGTGTGATCTCAGCCGCACAGCGGCACCCCGCGTCGGGACTCAGGCTACCGCGGCGACACCGGGACCGGCTCTCCGGGCCCCACCCGCCACCGGCTCGGTTCAGCGCGACAGCAGCGTCTGATCGAGCACGGCGGCGGCGCGGCGGCCGTCGTGGTGGCGGCGCGCCCAGGCGGGACCGTGCGCAGCCAGCCGGGTATGCCCGTCCCGGTCGGACAGGACGCCCCGCAGCGCCTGCTCGAGTGACCCGGCGTCGGCCTCGACCACCGGCACCACCCCGTCGCCGCCCAGGTCACGGTCGGCGCGGGCCATGCGCTCCTGCACCCCGGGCGCAGGTGCGCGACCGCGAGCCGCCCGGCGGCGAGCGTCTCGGCGAGGAGCACGCCGGGGTTGCCCAGCACCACCTGGTCGACCACGACGTCGGCGTCGGCGACGAAGGCCGCCATCTGCTCGTGCGGCACCCCGGAGAGCCGGCGGTACTCCACCAGGCCGGCCGACTGCAGCCCCTCCAGCACCTCCTCGACCACCTCGGTGCCCTTGAGCCGCGGGTTCGACGGCGCGTGCAACACGACTGGCCGCTGCCGCTCCAGCACCGGCCGCGACCCCGCCCCGGCGAACCGGTCGACGTCGACCACCAAGGGCAGCCAGGTCGCCTCCGGGAGCACGTCGAGCAGGTCGGGGGTCGAGACGAGCACCGGCCCGTCGTAGGACGCGAGGTCGCGGGTGTTGCGCTCGACCACGGCCTGCAGCGTGCGCAGGTAGTCGTCCCAGTCACCGTCGAACGGGCTGTGCGGGTAGGCCTCGGCGTGCTGGCGCAGGTCGCGGATCTCGCTGCCGTGGTAGACCACCGCGTGCCGGACTCCGGCCGCGTCCAGCGCCGCCGCGTCGTGGAGCATCGACCCCGCGTGCAGGTCGCCGAGCACCGGTCGCCCGGACTCGAAGAGCACGTGCGTGGCCTCCCGCAGCACCCGCTCGCCGTGGATAGCGCGGACGTGCCCGCGCTGCGCGAGCACCGACAGCTCGTGGTCGGCCGGGAAGCGGAAGGACGACGCCGTCAGAGATCTGGCCGCCACGAGGTTCTGCGCCGCCACGTCCGGAAGATGGTCGGCGGCTGCGCGGGCCCAGGCATACCCCTGGCCGGCGGTGTTCCACGGCCCGACGTAGAGGCGGCGCGCCGCGGCGGGCATCGGCACGAGCCCGCGCAGCTCGGCGTCGGCGCGCCGGCGCACCGGGAGGGTGGCGAGCTCGCGCACCGGGCGGGGCGTCGCAGCGAGCGCGCGCCAGGCGAGCCGCCGCAGGTTGACGGGTGGGTCCACGCCCGCAGCCTACGATGGAGCCCATGACCAGGCTGCCCGCATGATCCGGTTGCTGCGGGCGCTGCGTCGCCTGCTGCCGCTGCTGCCGCCGAGCACCCGCTGGTTCCTCATCGGCTTCGCGGTCGCCTCCAGCGTGCTCGCCGTGGTCGACATCCTCGCGCTCTCGCTGCTGGCGCTCACCCTCGCTCCGATGATCCAGGGCAACCCGGTGCAGCTGCCGCTGCTCGGGGCGGTGCCGCCGGAGCGGTATGCCTGGCTGCTCGGCTCGATCTGCGCGCTCGTCGTCGCCAAGGGGCTGGCGACGATGGCCCTGCAGTGGGTCGTGGCGAAGCGGCTGGCCGCCTACGACCTCGTCATCGGCGACCGGCTCTTCGGCGCCTACATCCGCGCGCCGTGGACCGAGCGGCTGCGGCGCAACACCTCCCAGCTGGTGCGGCTCGCCGACGTCGGCATCGCCAACACCACGACCGGGCTGCTGCTGCCGGCCGCCTCGCTGCCGGCCGAGGTGGCCACCTTCGGCGCGGTGCTCGTCGTGCTGCTCGTCGCCCAGCCGCTCACCGCGCTGGTCACCTTCGCCTACCTCGGCGGACTCGCCGTGCTCATGTACCTCGTCATCTCCCCGCGGGCGGTCGTGGCCGGGCGCGTCGGCCGGGACTACTCCTTCAAGGTCGCCGGGCTGATGACCGAGATGATGGGCGCGCTCAAGGAGGTCACGCTGCGCGGCAAGGCGCAGGAGGTGGCCGACGAGGTGCACGCCCACCGGGTGCACGCGACCCGGGCACGCTCGCACCTGATGTTCCTCAACACCGTCCCGAAGTTCGTGACCGACACCGGGCTGGTGCTCGGCTTCGCGGTGGTCGGGGGAGCGGCCTACCTCCTCGGCGGCGCGGACCAGGCCTTCGAGGCGGTCGCGCTCTTCGCGGTGGCCGGCATGCGGATGATCCCCAGCGTCAACCGCTTCCAGTCGATCATCACCCAGACCGCCTCGACGCTGCCGCACGCCGAGGCGGTCATCACCGACATCCAGGACGCCCAGGGCTATGTCAAGCGGCCGAGCGGCTCGGCACCGAGCCGCTGCCGGAGGAGCCGCGGCTGCTCGCCCTGCGCGAGGTCGCCTTCACCTACCCCGGCTCCGCCGAGCCCGCGCTGCGCGATGTCGACCTGGACGTCCCGCTGGGCTCCTCGGTCGCGCTCGTCGGGGCCAGCGGGGCCGGGAAGTCGACGCTGGTGGACGTCCTGCTCGGCCTCCTCACGCCCTCGGCGGGGGAGATCCGGGTGGACGACGCGCCGCTGCCCGAGGTGCTCGGCGCGTGGCGGGCGCGGGTGGCTACGTGCCGCAGGAGGTCAACCTCTTCGACGGCACCATCGCCCAGAACGTCGCGCTGACCTGGGGCGACGACATCGACGAGGGCGCGGTGACCCGCGCGCTGGAGCGGGCCCAGCTCCTGGACGTGGTGACCGAGCGCGGTGGCCTGGGGGTCCGGGTCGCGGAACGGGGGCTGGCACTCTCCGGCGGGCAGCGGCAGCGGCTCGGCATCGCGCGCGCTGTATGCCGACCCGCTCGTCCTCGTGCTCGACGAGGCGACCTCGGCGCTGGACACCGCGACCGAGGACGCGGTCGCCACCGCGATCCGCGAGCTGCACGGGGAGGTCACCGTCATCGCGGTCGCCCACCGGCTCTCCACGGTCCGGCACAGCGACCAGGTGTGCTTCATGAAGAACGGCACCATCGTGGCGCGCGGCGACTTCGACCACGTCGTCGCCGCGCACCCGGAGTTCGCCACCCAGGCGCGGTTGTCGGGGCTGGCATGAGCGGGACGGGCACGAGCGGGGCCGACACCCCCGGGGCGGGCACGAGCGGCACCGACCTGGCTGATGCGCGCGGCTGGCTGCCGTCGGTGGACGTCGACGTCGTCGTCGCGGTCCACGACCTGGCCCGTCCCGTGTGGCGGGTGGTCCACTCCGCGCTGCACGGCGCCGACCTGCGGGGCATCGTCGACGGCGGGCCGCGGGTCAGGGTGACCGTGGTCTGCCACGAGGTGGACGAGCACGCGGTGCGCCGCGCGGTGGAGGAGGGGCTCGCCGGGCAGGGCGAGGAGGCCGCCGAGCTCGCCGCGCACGTGCGCTACCTCGCGGTGCGGGACGGCCTGCGCAGCCCCGCCGGGCCGTTCAACGCCGGCCTCCTGGCCGCCGACGGGCGCTACGTCAGCATCATCGGCTCCGACGACCGGTATGCCTCCGGCGCACTGCCGGCATGGGTGCGGCTCGCCGACGAGGTGGGCTCCGCGTGGCTCATGGCCCGACTGGAGACCGAGGACGGCGAGCAGGTCCGCACGCCGCGCACCCGCCCCGGCCGCAGCCGGGACCTCGACCTCGTGGCCGACCGGCTGGCCTACCGCACCGCGCCGCTGGGGCTGCTGCGGCGGGAGACGCTCGACGGGCTCGGCCTGCTCGACGGCGACGGCCCGCTCACGCCCGGCCTGCAGACGGGCGAGGACG
The DNA here is from genome assembly GCF_001942225.1 of Serinicoccus sp. CUA-874. NCBI lineage: Bacteria > Bacillati > Actinomycetota > Actinomycetes > Micrococcales > Ornithinimicrobiaceae > Serinicoccus > Serinicoccus sp. CUA-874. Next base: position 248,759 of record NZ_MKJZ01000034.1, read on the forward strand.
TCGAGCTCTCGCTGCGCCTGTCGGCCTCGGGCGAGCGCATCGACCTGGCGCGCGAGGCGCCCGCCTACGTCATCGGCACCCGCGGCGAGGGCCGCACCACTGCCGCGAGACGTCCTGTCGCCGACGAGCTGGCGGCGCACGCGCGGCTGCTCGACCTGCGCTGGGTGCGGGCGCTGCCCGAGCCCGCCCGCGAGGCGATCGCCGTCAAGACCCTGCGCATCCACGTCCTGGGCGCCGTGCGCCGCCGCCCTGCCCCGCTGGACTGGGCACCCGGGGAGGCGGCCCTCGTCCGCGGACTGACCCGCGACCTGCTGGCGATGGCGCCCGGCACGCCGCGTGCCCTGCACCGCGCGGACCGGGCACTCCTCGACGCGGTGCTCGTGGCCCGCGACACCGACGCCCTCGCGGCCGCCGCCGCGGCCCGCGGCGAGGCTTCGCGCTGGGACATCCTGCTGACACCGGACCCGCGCGACAACCTCGCCCCGGAGTCGACGGTCCGGGCCCACGCCGAGGCCGCGGTCGACGACGCGGTGGCGCGCGTCCGCGCCGGGCTGGGCCGTCGGCATACCCTCCACGACGCGCAGCGACCGCGGGTGCTCGTGCTCTCCTTCAGCCCGATCGCCCGCGACGCCCGGGTGCTCAAGCAGGTGCGCCACCTGTCCCGCGAGTTCGACGTCGTCACCTGCGGCTACGGCCCGGCACCGGAGGGGGTGCTCGGGCACGTCGAGGTGCCGGCCGACCGGCAGAACACCCTGGACGGCCGGCTCATCACCGTGCACAGCTACCGCGCCGCCTACGCAGCGCAGGCAGGGGTGCGGTGGGCGCTGCGGCACCTGCCCCGGGGCGCGGCCGACGTCGTGCTCGCCAACGACCTCGACGCGGTGCCGCTCGCGCTGTGGCTCGCGCCACGCGCCGGTGTCCACGCCGACCTGCACGAGTTCTTCCCGCTGCTGCACGAGGAGGACGAGGCGTGGCTTCGGCGCATCTCGCCCTACCAGGAGTGGCTGTGCCGGACCTACCTGCCGCGGTGCGCCTCGGTCACCACGGTGAGCGGGCGGATCGCGCAGGAGTATGCCGACCGTTTCGGCGTGGACGTCGGCGTGGTCACCAACGCCACCCCCTACGCCGACCTCGCCCCGACCCCCGTCGGGTCGCCGGTGCGGCTGGTCCACTCCGGCGCGTGCCTGCGCAACCGGCACCTGGCGGTCATGACCGAGGCGGTCGTCGCTGCCGCGGCGCAGGGTGCCCCGGTGACCCTCGACCTCTACCTCACCCCCAACGACCCGGGGCACCTCGACGAGCTGCGCGCGGCGGCCCAGGCCAGCGGCGGGGTCGTCCGGGTGCACGACCCGGTGCCCTACGCCGACCTGCTGGCGGTCCTCAACCGGCACGACGTGGGGATCCACGTGCTGCCGCCGCTGTCGTTCAACAACAGGCACGCGCTGCCCAACAAGATCTTCGACTACGTCCAGGCGCGGCTCGGCATGGTCGTCGGCCCCAGCCCAGACATGGCGCACATGGTGACCGCACACGGGGTGGGGGTGGTCGCCGACGGCTTCGACGTGGCCTCGGTCACCGACGCGATCAGCCAGGTGGAGGCCGGCCGGGTCGCGCGCTGGAAGAACGCCGCGACCCGGGCCGCGCGGGAGCTCTCGGACGAGCGTCAGTCCCCGGCCTGGGTGCGCGCGGTCCGGGCGGTCGCCGACGCGGCGGGGAGCGGCCGTGCCGGCTGACCCTCGGCCCCGGCTCCTGATCATGGCCTGGAGCACGCTGCGCTCGGACGCCCGGGTGCTGCGCCAGATCAGGCTCTTCTCGTCCCGGTATTCCGTGACGACCCTCGGCTACGGCGAGCGCCCGACGGCGTCGTGGAGCACCTGCGCCTGCCCGACCACGTCGTCCACTGGCACAAGGACCGCCGGCTCCTCGCGTTGCGGCGGTTCGAGACGGCATACCGCGGCGCGCCGGTGACCGTCGCGGCGGCCACGTTGCTCGCCGACCAGGCGAAGTTCGACGTCGTGCTCGCCAACGACGCCGACACCCTGCCGCTCGCGCTCGAGCTGGCGCCCTACGGCGGGGTGCACCTGGATCTGCACGAATACGCGCCCCGCCAGAGCGAGGAGTCGTGGCGCTGGCGGCTCTTCGTCGCGCCGTACTACCGCTGGTTGCTGCGTCGCCACGGGCGCGAGGCCGACTCGGCGAGCACGGTGGGGCGCTGGCTGGCGCGGGAGTACCGTCGCGAGTTCGGCCTCACCTGCGCGGTGGTGCCCAACGCCGCGCCGTATGCTGACCGCACGCCGACACCGGTCGGCGCTCCGCTGCGGCTGGTGCACTCCGGGCTCGCGCGTCGGGGCCGCAGCCTGCACGTCATGGTCGACGCGGTGCGCTCCTGCCAGCGCGACGTCACCCTCGACCTCTACCTCATGCCCAACGACCCGACCTATCTGGAGCAGCTGCGGGCCTCGTGCGCCGACCTGCCGCAGATCCGCTTCCACGACCCGGTGCCGCCGGAGCAGCTGGGCGACGCGCTCGCCGCTGCTGACCTGGGCGTCTTCGTGCTGCCGCCGGTCAACTTCAACTACAGGTTCACCCTGCCCAACAAGTTCTTCGACTTCGTCCAGGCACGGTTGGGGATCGTCGTCGGGCCGAGCCCGGAGATGGCCGATCTGGTGCGGCACCACCGGCTGGGGGTGGTGCTCGACGACTTCACCGGCGAGGCGCTCGCCGCCGCGCTCGACGCGCTGAGCGACGCGCAGGTCGCGGACTTCAAGGCGGCCTCAGACACGGCCGCGCGGGAGCTCTCCGCGCAGGAGCAGGTCCGCGGCTGGGTGCGGGCGGTCGACACGCTCGCGGCGCGCGTCGGGGGGTAGCGCAACACGCCAGGGACGACCGGCGGCGGCCCAGGAGCGCCGGCCGGGTGGTGTGCGGATCAGCCCTCGAGAGCCGCGGCGAGGGCCGTGGCGTCGACCGGCTGCCCGTCGAAGGCCGATCCCGTGGTCCGCGCCTCCCACCTCTGCTCGGCGAGATCCGCGACCTCGTCGGAGAGCGGGTAGAAGTAGACGAGCGGCAGCACCTGGTCCAGATGCTCCAGGTAGTAGTCCACGAACTCGCCGACCTCCGCGTCCTGCTCCAGCGCGGAGGTGGAGACGTAGAGGAACAGCGGTCGGGTGAACGGCGCGTAGTCTCCGGACTGGGCGTTCTCCAGCGTCGGGGCGACGCCGTCGATGCTGACGTTGGTGATCTGGTCGCGCTGCTCCCCGTCGGCGGCGAGGTAGTTGCCGACGCCGAGGAAGGCCAACGCCTGCGGGTCGTCGGCGACCCAGCCGGTCAGCTCGGCCATGTCGTCGGTGGCCTCGTAGTCGCCGCGGATAGCGCCCGCCTCACCGCTCGTGCGATACGTGAAGTAGTCGAAGGTGCCGGACCCCTCCGGGCGACCGTAGAGCCCGATCTCCTGCTCCGGCCAGTCGTCGCGCACGTCGCGCCACGTGCGGACCTGCGAGTCCGGCTCCCAGATGGCCCGGAGCTCGTCCGTCGTGAGGTCGGTCGCGAAGGTGTTGTCCTCGTGCCGGATGACGGTCAGCGCGTCCAGGGCGATCGGCACCTCGACGAAGTCGACTCCCTCGTCCTCGCAGGCCGCGATCTGCTCGGTGGTGATCGCGGTCGACGCGTCGTTGATCACCGTCTCACCCGCGCAGAAACGGTCGAAGCCGTCACCGGTGCCCTCCGCGGCGACCTGGATCTCGAAGCGCCCCAGGTCGGCCATCTCCTCAGTGATGGGCGCCACGGTGGAGGAACCAGACACCTGGATGGTGCCGTCGGCGGGCGTGGCAGCGCCGCCATCACCGCTGCAGGCCGCCAGAGAGGCCAGCAGCACGGCCCCAGCCGCGGCGAGGGTCGAACTGCGCCAGTGGGTGTGTGTCGTGCCGCGGCTCATCGGGTCGGGTCCTCGTCCGTCATGGACCCCTCGGGCTCCGGTGCCTGCGGGCCAGGGTCGGAACCCGGCGTGACGTCGGTCGCCGTCGCGCTGCTGCGGTCGGCGCCCCAGCCGAGCTCGCGCAGCGCCTCCTCGAGGAAGGCTCTCACCTCGTCCCAGCGGATCCGGCTGTTGCGCAGGTGCTCCTCGAGCCGGTCGACCTCGAGGTGCTGCAGGGTGTGCAGGCCTTCCTCCTCCCGACGGGCACGGTAGGCCGCGAGCTCGGCGCGCAGGCGGCCGGCCGTCTCCTCGGCCTCGACCAGCATCGCCTCCAGCTCGCGGCCGAGGGCGTCGCTGTCGCGGGGGGTGGATCCGTCGGTGGCGGGCTGCGGGCTGGGGTCGGCGGTCATGGGTCCTCCGTCGGGTGGGCGGGGCGGTCGGGGGTCGCGTGCGCCGCGCGGCGGGCGCGACGCCGGGGCGGGTCAGAAGACCCAGGTGGTGAGGGCGATGAGGAGCAGCGGGAGCACCAGGAAGACGCCGAAGGTCCAGACGACGGCATACATCTTGCGCTCTGCGGAGCGGTCGGCGAGGATCGTCGCCCCGATCCGTGGCAGCGGGCGCAGGAAGGGGAGCCCGAAGATGATGAGCGTCGCCAGCACGTTGAAGAGCAGGTGCACGAAGCTCGCCTGCAGCGCCTTCTCGCCCTCGATGCCGGTGAAGGCGAAGGCCGCGATGAGGGCGGTGATGGTCGTGCCGATGTTGGCGCCGATCGTGAAGGGATAGATCTGCTTCAGCGAGAACGCGCCGGACCCGGCGAGAGGGACCGCTAAGCTCGTCGTGGTCGACGACGACTGGACCATCATCGTGACCATCGCCCCCGAGGCGATGCCGGTGACGGGGCCCCGGCCGATCGCGGCGTGGAGCACCTCCTTGGCCCGGCCGACCATGAGCACCTTCAGCAGCTGGCCGATCTTGTTGATGACGAGCAGGATGAGGCTGATCCCCAGGACGATCAGCACGAGCCCGGTGACGACGTCGGGCAGGCCCGGTAGCTCGACCAGGGCGACGACGAGCGCCGCCAGCGGTTCGATGACGGCAGAGATGGTGTCGCCGATGAAGGTGAAGACCGTGCTCACGATCCCGCCGTCGCCGCCGGCGCTGGCCCCGGCCAACCAGCCCGAGAGCCGGTCGAGCAGACCGAACATCAGCTCCAGGGGCAGCAGGATCGCGACCGCGAGCAGGTTGAAGAAGTCGTGGACCGTCGCGGCTGCGAAGGCGCGGCGGAAGACGTCTTTCTGCCGCGCCATCCCCAGGCTGACGATGGTGTTGGTCATCGTCGTGCCCATGTTGGCGCCCATGAGCATCGGGATGGCGACCTCCATGGGGAGCCACCGGCGACCAGCCCGACGACGACCGAGGTCGTCGTCGACGAGGACTGGGTGAGCGCCGTCGCCAGCAGGCCGATCATCAGGGCGATGAGCGGGTTGTCGGCGAAGGCGAAGAGCTCCTCGGCGCGGTCCCCGGTCGCGGTCTTGAAACCGTCGCCGATGAGACTCACCGCCGTGATGAGCAGGTAGACACCCAGGGCTACCCCGATCCAGTCGCGCCGCTGGGCCGCAGCGCCGGACAGCGGGATGAAGTCGAGTGGACTGCGCGCGGGCAGATCCTCGGACGGTTGCTGCTCGATTCGCTGATCGAGGTGCTCCTCGACGGCGGTCGTCCCGGTGTGGTCGGACATCGTTACCCTCCATGCACGGTGGCCTGGTCCCAGCCGACCGCCCCGCCGCAGACGGGAGGGACACGGCGGGCAAGAGGGTGATGAACGACCGGTGAATGTTGGTGTCAGGGGTGCAGCCGGGCGCCCTCGAGGACCTTGTCGACGCCGTTCTCCGGGCCGTGCACGGCCAGCCCCATCAGGTCCAGGTCGGTCCCCGCGACTGCCTCGACGACCGCGCGGTGGCGGCATCGTGTCCCGTGGCGAATATGTCGTCCAAGTAGACGGCGAGCGGGAGACCACGCCGCACCGCGCGCTCCCGAGCGGCGCGCAGCGTGTGCGCGGACGCCTCGAAGACGAGCACCGGCATACCGAGGATGGCGAGGTAGGTCTGCCCGTCGGCGTCGACATCGTCCTGTCCCACGAGCTCGGGGCAGGCCGCGGCGACGCCTGGCGAACGGCGGCGAGAGCAGGTCGTCGGTCATGCATCCAGGGTGTGAGGGTTGGGTCGGGCCGTCTTGCACGTCCTTGATCCCGGCCGCGCGGTCTCAGCGGTGGGAGCGCTGGTAGCGCAGGGTGCGGAAGTGCCGCGTGAAGTGGGCCTGGTCGGAGAAGCCGGCGTCGACCGCGACCTGCCCGGCGGGCAGACCGGTGAGCAGCAGCCGGCGTGCGTGGTCGCGGCGACCGTGCACATACCGGTGCGGTGGTATGCCGTAGCTCGCCGAGAAGGAGCGCACGAGGTGCGGGACGCTCACCTGTAGCTCGGTCGCCACGGTGGTCAGCAGGTCAGGACCGAGCGGGTCCGCGCGAGGCAGCTCTCGGCGTCGACGAGGTCGTGCCGCAGGAGTGCGTGGTCGAGCCAGGAGATCCCCGACCGGAGGACTGGGTCGCCGAGGAAGGGGCGTCGACCGCGCCCGACCAGCTCCGGGGCGAGCTGGTCCTCGGCGAGGTAGAGCACCCGTTTGGCGAAGCGCCCTCGGTGAGAGCCCGACCGTCGTGGGGGACGTGCGGTGGCAGGACAGTCACTCCCGCGCGCGGCTGCGCCTGGCCCGCACGCCGGTCGAGGGCGTAGCCGATGGCGCCCCGGTCCACGACCAGGACGGTCCACGTGTCGTGGGTGTGCGTCGGGTAGGCGTGGTCCTTCCAGGCGGCGTGGAAGACCTCCTCCGCCCCGCGCAGCCCGGGCCGAAAGGCCCGCACGCGGTCCGGGGCTGGCTCCATCGCTCGATCCTCGGGGCAGCTCAGCAGCCAGCCGCCCGGCCACCATCCAGTGCGTCCAGCACCGCTGCTGCGGCGTGCCCATCGCCGTAGGGCGCGGCCTCGGTGGGCGCGGGGCCCGGGCGGGAGGCAGCCTCGCGCACGGCGGGGCCGGGCTCGGCGAGGACGTTCCAGCCGAGCTGGACCGTCTCGACCCACTCGGTCTCGGTGCGGACGGTCGTGCAGGGGGTGCGCAGGGCGAAGGCCTCCTTCTGCAGGCCGCCGGAGTCGGTGATGACCCCGCGGGCCTGGCTGACCGCGCCGACCAGCTGCGGGTAGGGCAGCGGGTCGCGGGTGGTGAGTGCGCCCCCGTCGAGGTCGAGCCCCTGCTCGGTGGCGCAGGCCCGCAGCCGCGGGTGGGCGAGCAGCATCACCGGGTGATCCACCTGCTGCAGCGCCTCGACGATCGCGCGGAGGCGAGCCGGGTCGTCGGTGTTCTCCGCCCGGTGGATCGTCGCGACGGAGAAGCCGGCCGGCGGCATACCGAGCATGTCGAGGACGGCACCGGTGTCGGTGAGCTCGTCGCGGACCCGCAGCAGGACGTCGATCATGACGTCGCCCACGACGACGGTGCGCATCGCGAGACCCTCGGCCGCGAGGTGGTCGCGCGCACCGCGGTGGGGGCGAGCAGCAGGTCGGCGGCGTGGTCGGTCAGCACCCGGTTGTGCTCCTCCGGCATCCGGCGGTTGAAGGAGCGCAGCCCGGCCTCCAGGTGCGCGATCGGCAGGTGCAGCTTCACCGCCGAGAGCGCCCCGGCGAGCGTGGAGTTGGTGTCGCCGTAGACGAGGACCCAGTCGGGACGGTGCTCCAGCAGCACCTCGTCCAGCGCGGCGAGGATCGCGCCGGTCTGGGCCCCATGCCCGCCCGAGCCGACGCCGAGATGCACGTCGGGGTCGGGGATGCCCAGGTCGGAGAAGAAGACGTCGGAGAGCATCGGGTCGTAGTGCTGACCGGTGTGGACGATGACGTGCTCGACGTCGCGCGCTGCGCACTCACGGGCGATCGGCGCGAGCTTGACGAACTGCGGCCGAGCACCGACGACGGAAAGGACCCTCACCTGAGCGACTCCAGCCACCCTGCGATGGCACGCCGGAAGTCATCCATCACCCGGGGAGCAGCTGCGGCAGCTTCTGCGACGATGGCGATGTCGACGGACTGGCTCACGATCCGTTCCGTGGCCAGCCGGGCTACCGGATCGGCGGGGAGCGACGGATGACCCATGCCATCACCGAGCAGGCCCAGCAGGTCGCTGGTCAGGCCGACGAGGTCACCGCGCGTGCTCCCGGTATCCCAGGCGACGGCGAGATCCACGTCACCGGGGGAGTTGTCGGTGGGCTCCGCGGCGCTGCCGAACAGCACGACCAGAGCGAGCCCGTGCCGCTGAGCAGCGTCGGCGAGCGAGCCGTCAGTGAGCGCCCGACGCAGTCGTGCCAGAGCTGCAGCCCCGTCGCGCGTGTGCGTCATCGACATGGCTGCCAGCCTAGAGCCTGCCCTCGAGGCGTCGCGATAGCGTGGCCCGCGTGCGGGTCCTGGTGGTGACGACGTGGTGGCCGACCTCGTCGTCACCGGCGACCGGCGTCTTCGTCGCGCGTGACGTCGCCGCGCTCGCGACGCGGCACGACGTGCGGGTGCTGCACCTCGTCGCTCCCGGGCTGGCGGGACGACCAGATGCTCGCCCGGACGGCGAGCTCGCGGGGATGGTGCTGACGGAGTCGGTCGTGCCGGTGGAGCAACTGGTCATGGACGTCAAGCGGCCGGATCACGTGCTGCGGGCGGCGCGGCGGGTGCGGGAGCTGTCCAGGGGCGCTGACCTGCTGCACACGATGGCCATCTCGTCGCTGCTGCCGCTGGCGGGCTGGCGGCCCTCGGTGCCGTGGGTGCACACCGAGCACTGGTCCGGGCTGCTGGCTCCGGAGACCTTGACCCCGGCCCTGCGCGTGGCCCGCCGCGCCGTGCGACCGATGCTCGCGCGGCCCGACGTCGTGGCCGTCGTGGGCGAGGAGCTCGCGGCGGGGATGCGCCGCCTGCGCTCCGGCCCCGTCGAGGTGGTCCCCAACATCGTCACCGTGCCGGCCGAGCTGGCTCCCCGGAGACGACCCGACGCCGACCTCGCCGGGCGCGGGGTGCTCGAGATCGTCGGCGTGGGCGGCCTCATACCTCGCAAGGACCCAGTGCGCGCGGTCGAGACGGTCGCCGCCCTGCGGACCCGGGGGATCGCCGCGCGGCTCACCTGGATCGGCGAGGGCCCGCTGCGCGGGGAGGTCGAGCTGCGGGCGGATGCGCTCTACGTGCCGGTGCGGCTGCCCGGCGGGGTCCAACCGGAGGAGGTGCCGGGGCTGCTGGGGGAGAGCGACGTCTTCCTGCTGCCGACGCGCGCGGAGACGTTCTGCCTGGCCGCGGCTGAGGCGCTGGCGGCGGGTCGCCCCGTCGTGGTCGGTGACACCGGCGGGCCGCGGGAGTTCGTCGGTCCGCCCAGTGGGGCGCTGGTCCGCCCCGGTGCGGCGCCGGAGGCGTGGGCCGACGCGGTGGAGCAGGTATGGCGTGACTCCCGAGGCCTCAGTGCTGAGGAGATCTCTGGTCCGGTGGCGCGGCGCTACGGCCCGGAAGGCTATGCCCAGCGGGTGGACGGGATCTATCGGCGGCTCGTGGGGAAGGGCGGAGCGGTGGCCGGTCGTGGGTCAGGCGAGTGCCCTCCCGCTCAGGGCACCCGGGAGCAGCCCCTCGTCGACCTGGTGATCGCGCTGCACTCGGCCGATCGGCAGGTCGGCCGCGCGGTGCGCTCGGTGCTCGACGGCTCACCTGGCGTCGACGTGCGGGTCAGCGTGGTGGCCCACAACCTGGCGTTGAAGGACGCCCGCGCCGCGCTCGGAGGCCTGGCCGACGACTCCCGGGTGCGGGTGCTCGAGCTGGCCGACGGCATACCGAGCCCGAGCGGACCCTTCACCCTCGGTCTGGACGCCGCCACCGCACCCTGGACGGCGATCATGGGGTCCGACGACACGCTGGCCCCGGGGGCGCTCGCCGGGTGGCTGGCGGCGGCCGATGGCCTCGACCCTCAGACGCCGGTCGTCGTCGTGCCGCCGCTGCGTCTGGCGGGGCGACGCGTGCCGACGCCGCCGGTGCGTCCGGTGCGGCGTCTGCGGCCTGGGGGGCTGGATCTCGTGCGCGACCGGCTCAGCTATCGCTCGGCACCGCTCGGGCTGCTCTCGCGCGGCGCGCTCGCGTTGCCGGGCGCGCGGCTGCTCCCTGGTGCGTTCGTCGGGGGCGACGTGCCGATGGTGACCGCGCTGTGGTCGCAGGCGGAGGTCAGGTATGCCGCAGCCGCCCCCGCCTACGAGATCCACGAGGACGCCGGTGACCGGGTGACCTACGACCCGCGGCCGATGGCGCAGCAGCTGGCCAGCGTCGATGCGTTGTGGGACCTGCTTGTCGGCCAGCAGTTGACGGCGACGCAGCGGCGTGCCGTGGCGACGAAGGTGCTGCGGATCCACGTCTTCGGCGCGATCCTCACCCGCGCCGACCCAACCTGGTGGACGCCCGCGGAGCGCGAGGAGCTGGCCCGGGTGACCCGGCGGGTGCTCGCCGAGGCACCCGGCTGCGCCGACCCGCTCAGTGTGGCTGACCACGACCTGCTGGCCGCGATCCTGGACGTCTCGGTGCCGGCGGATCGGATGATCGAGCTGGCCCGGGCCCGGCGCCGGCACGGGCATCCGCGGACGCTGCTGCCGTCGTCGTGGCGGCACGCGCTGCACCCGGAGGCCCCGCTGCGCTTCATGGCTGCCTCGCTGATCGCCTCGCGTCGGTGAGTCACGCCCGCGCTTGAGCGTCGCCTCCACCTGAGTCTCGTCACGCTCGTGCGCCTGGTGGGGACACAGGCGTGGGCGGGAGAACGCCTGTGTCACCAGCAGAGGCACAGGCATAACGCATCGGCCGTCCCGATCGGCGCAGCCCCGGCCAGTGAGGGCATATCGCGCGGCCGGTCACGGCATTCCGCGCGGCCGGTCACGGCATTCCGCGCGGCCGGTCCCGACACCGCGCGGCCGGTCGGTCAGGGGGCCGAGGTGGCGGAGGCGGGGAAACGCTCGTCGAGCCAGGCCACCAGCTCGGTCTCCACCTCGTCGCGGTTGACCTCGTGCAGCACCTCGTGGCGGGCGTCCGGCCAGATCCGGGTGGTCACGTCCTGCAGGCCGACGTCGCGGAACATCGCGGCGACCTCCTCGGTCCCGGCCGCGCCGCCCACGGGGTCGACCTCGCCCGCGACCAGGTGCACCGGCAGGTCCCGCGACATCTGCGCGGCCACCGACGGCTGGCTCACCCACCGCAGCCCGGTGAGCAGGTCGCGGTAGAAGCCGGCGCTCGCGGTCGCCCCGGACAGCGGGTCGGCCTCGTAGGCGTCGACCTGCGCGGTGTCGCGCGACAGCCAGTCCGAGCGGGTGCGGTTGGGGCGGAACTGCGCGTTGTAGGGCCCCATCGTCAGCGCCGTCATGAGGTGGCTCGCCGCGCGCGGCCCGCGCAGCCGCGCCTCGAGCGAGGCGACGGTGAGGCCGAGGTTCCCCAGGAGGCCGGGGGCACCGGCGGTGCCGGAGAGGACCAGCGCGGCGAGCCGCTCGCCGTAGCGTGCGGCGTAGGCGCGGGCCAGGAGCGAGCCCATGCTGTGCCCGAGCAGCACGATGGGCACGCCCGGGAGGTCGGCCTCGATGCGGTCGGTCAGCGCGAGCAGGTCGTCGACGACCGCGGCGAAGCCGCCCTCGTCCGCCAGGTGCCCGAGCACCCCGCGCTCACCCCGCCCCGACACGGTATGCCCGTGGCCCCGGTGGTCGGGCGCGTAGACGGCGTACCCGTGGTCGGTGAGGCGCTGGGCGAGGTGGTCGTAGCGCGCGGCGTGCTCGACCATCCCGTGGGCGATGAGCACGACCGCACGCGGCGCCTCCTCGGGCAGCCAGGTGGTGACGTGCACCGGGGTGCCGTCGGGGGTGCGCAGGACGAAGGAGGAGGCATCGGGCATACCCCCATGATCCCCGATGAGCGGGCGCCGAGCACGGCGGGGAGGCAGCACGCCGGACCCGTATCCTGGGCCGGCAGGGATCGCCGACCAGGACGGGACGCAGGTATGAAGATCGCGGTTGTCGCGATGGGCAAGATCGGGCTGCCGCTCGCGGTGCAGTTCGCCGACGCCGACCCCGCCCACGAGGTGGTGGGGATCGACGTCAACCCCGACACGGTCGCGGCCATCAACGCGGGCCGCGAGCCCTTCCCCGGGGAGGCGCACCTGGCCGACAAGCTCGCGACCCTGGTGCCTGCCGGGCGCCTGCGCGCCACGACCGACTACGCCGACGGCATCCCCGGCGCGGACGCCGTGGTGGTGGTCGTGCCGCTCTTCGTCGACGACGTCACCGGCGCCCCCGACTTCGGCTGGATGGACTCCGCGACACAGAGCCTGGCGCAGCACCTGACCCCAGGCACGCTCATCTCCTACGAGACCACGCTCCCGGTCGGCACCACGCGTGGCCGGTGGAAGCCGATGATCGAGCAGATCAGCGGGCTGACCGAGGGCGACGACGGTGGCTTTCATCTCGTCTTCAGCCCCGAGCGCGTCCTCACCGGCCGCGTCTTCGCCGACCTGCGGCGCTATCCCAAGCTGGTCGGCGGACTCACCGAGGAGGGCACCCGGCGCGCGGTCGACTTCTACGAGGCGGTGCTCACCTTCGACGAGCGCGACGACCTGCCCCGCCCCAACGGCGTCTGGGACATGGGCAGCGCCGAGGCGGCCGAGATGGCCAAGCTCGCCGAGACCACCTATCGCGACGTCAACATCGGCCTCGCCAACCAGTTCGCCCGGTTCGCGGACAGCGCCGGCATCGACGTCCACCGGGTCATCGAGGCGTGCAACTCCCAGCCCTACAGCCACATCCACACACCCGGCATCGCGTCGGCGGCCACTGCATCCCGGTCTACCCACGGCTCTACCTCTCCACCGACGCGGACGCGACCGTCGTCCGCAGCGCCCGCGAGGCCAACGCCGCGATGCCGGAGTATGCCGTCGCCCGCACCGAGGCGCTGCTCGGCTCGCTGGAGGGCCTGCGCGTCCTCGTGCTCGGCGCGTCCTACCGCGGCCGCGTCAAGGAGACCGCCTTCTCCGGGGTCTTCGCCACCGTCGAGGCGTTGCGGGGACGCGGCGCGCAGGTGCTCGTCCACGACCCGATGTATGCCGCTGACGAGCTCGCGGCCCTCGGTTGGGAGCCCTACGCCTGGGTGCCGGGCGAGGCCGGCGACCCGGTGGACGTCGCGATCGTGCAGGCCGACCACCCGGAGTACGCCCAGCTGTCTGCCGCCGACCTTCCCGGGCTTCGGGTGCTGCTCGATGGCCGCCGCGCCACCGACCCCGCCAGGTTCACCGGGGTGCCCCGCCTGACCATCGGCGGGGGCGAGCCGGTCGCGGGATGACGCGCCGTCCCGGGGGCCGGTCGTGGGCGCGCCGCCGATGAGCGAGGGTGTCGGCTGGCTGACGGTGCTGCCGGGGACGCTCGCCCTGGCGGTCCTCTGGGTGCTGCCGGGGTATGCCGTGCTGCGGGCCCTCGGTGCCCGCGGTCTGCTCGCGCTGGGCGCCGCCCCGGCGGTGACGACCGGGATCGCCGGGGTGCTCGCGATCGGCTACGACCTGCTCGGCGTGCCCTGGACGCTGTGGACCTCCGCGCTCGGCGCCCTGCTCGCCGCGGTCGTCGCCGGGCTCGTCGGTGCCGCGCTCGGCACGACGCGCGACCCCAGCGGGGTGACGGTCGCGGGCGAACGGGCGCTGCGGCATACCGACCGCGGCTGGCTCGCCCTCACCTGGCTGCTCGGCGGCGGCGTCCTCGCGGCCACGATGACGACCGGGATGGGCCGGGCGGACCAGCCGCCGCAGGCGTGGGACGCGGTCTTCCACCTCAACGCGCTGTGGTTCGTCCGGGAGACCGGCAACGCGAGCTCGCTGGGCGGGCTGGCGCCGATGTATGCCGAGCAGGCGGCGCCGTTCTACCCAGCCGTGTGGCACGCGCTGGTGGCGATCGCGCCGGGCTTCGCCGGGGTCACCGAGGCGGCCAACGCCTCCTCGCTCGTCCTCGGGTCGGTGATCTGGATCGCCGGCCTCGTGGCCCTGGCGCGGGTGGTCTGGCCGGCCCGCGCCCTGCCGACCGTCCTGACCCCGGTGCTCGCCGCGACCTTCGTGACCTTCCCGGCCGTCGCCGTCTCCATGCTCGCGGTGTGGCCCTTCGCGCTGTCGACCGCGTGCCTTCCGGGCACGATCGCACTGCTCATCGCGACCCTGCGCGGCGTCCTGACCTGGCGGATGCACCTCTCGCTGGCGCTGGGCCTGGCCTGGGCCGTCGCCGGGGTGGTCCTCGCCCACCCCTCCGGCCTGTTCTCGCTGGCGCTGCTGGCCCTCCCGCTCCTGGCGGTCCTGCTCGTGCGTCAGCTGCGGCGGCAGTTCCGCCTCGGGCGGCGGGCGGTCGCGATCGGCGTGGGCGTCGGCGGCGCGCTGGGGGTGCTGGGCGTCGCCGCCTTCCTGCTGACCTTCCCGCCGGTGCTCTCGATCATGGACTACCAGCGCGGCGGGCAGGAGTCCTACCTCCCGGGGATGGGGTCGCTGGCCATCGACCACCCGCTGGTCTACGTCTACAAGATCACCTCGGTCAACCTCGTCGTCACCCTGCTCGTCTGGCTCGGGATCGCCCTCTCGGTGCGGTGGCGCCATGCGCGCTGGCTCGTCGTCTCCCTCGTCGCGGCGGTGGTGCTCACGCTGCTCGCGGCCGGGCCGCCGGAGCAGCCGCTGCGGGTGCTCGCCGGGTTCTGGTACACCCAGGCCTCCCGGATCAACCAGCTCGTGCTCATCCCCGCGATCATGCTGGCCGCGGGCGCGGCGGGTGGCTCTGCGGCCGGCTGACGCGGGTCCTCCGGGTGCGGGTGGAGTGGGTCGCCGCCGGGCTCGTGGTGGCGCTCGTCGTGCTCACCTCGGGGCTGCGCTGGACCAGCCAGGTGCAGGTCATGGCCTCGACCTACACGGCATACCCCATCGCCTGGGGGACGATGCTGGAGCCGGAGGAGATCGCGATGATCGACCGGGCCGCCGACACGCTGCCGCAGGACGCGGTGGTCCTCGGGGAGCCGGTGGCGGGCTCGCCCTACCTGCTGCACCGCGCCGGCGTCGACGTCGTCTTCCCCCAGCTCAGCCCGATCCCCGACAGCCCGGCCCGGACGGTCCTGGAGGAGCGTTTCGATGAGTGGGCGCGCGACCCGGCCGTCTGCGCGGCGGTGCGCGAGCTCGGGGTCACCCACGTGTATGCCGACTCGCTCGACTACTACGACGACCTCAACGCGAAGTACGAGAGCCGCACCCAGGGGCTCTACCTGCTGGACCCCGACGGCGGCAGGGGCAGCGGCGGCGCCGACGAGGCGGGCGCCTGGACGCTCCTGGACGAGGGCGGCCGTGCCTCGATCTGGGAGTTCAGCGGCTGCTCGTGACCATGGCGAGGACCGCCCGCACCTGTGGGTCCTCGTCCTGCGCCAACCTGTCCCGCGCCTGCGCCGGGGTGTTCGGGTGCACCGCCACCCACCGGCGCACCACGGCGACGGCGTCCCCGGCGAGCCGGTCCAGCAGATCCGGGCCGGCCCAGGCGTTGCGCGCCAGGGCGACCCGGACCCGGGTGTCCTCGTCCTCGGCGAGGGCGTGCAGCAGCTCGGCCGGCGCGTGCCGGTGCGCCGCCGCACTGGCCCGGATCCCCGGTCGAGGGTCGCGTGCCAGCGCGGCGAGGCGGCGCACCGTGGACCCGGTCACCTCCGGCGAGCGGAAGGTCGACACCGGCGCCCCGTCGAGGGCGGCCACGTGCAACCGCCGGCGCTGCTCGTCGGTGAGGAAGGTGACGCAGGACATCCCCGCTCCTCAGGAGTCGGCGCGGGTGTTGACCTCGTAGGAGGTGTTGATCGACTCGAAGAAGTTGACCAGCTGCAGGGTGTCGTTGGCCGCGGCCATCCACTTGGCCGGGTTGGCGACGCCGTACTCCGGCTCGAAGCCCAGCTCCTCCAGCCGCCGGTCCGCGAGGTAGCGGACGTAGGTGTTGATGTAGTCGGCGTTGAGCCCGAGGATGCCGTTGGGCAGCATGTCCCGGTTGTAGGCCTCCTCCATCTCCACCGCGTGCAGGATCATCCCGCGGATCTCGTCGGCGAACTCCGGCGTCGCGACGTCCGGGTTCTCCTCGAGCACGGTGAGGATGAGGTTGATGCCGAACTTCAGGTGCAGGCTCTCGTCGCGGACGATCCAGTCGATGAGGGACCCGAAGTTGCGCAGCAGGTTGCGCTGCCGGAAGCTCAGCGCCACCATGAAGCCGGAGTAGAACCAGATGCCCTCGAGGATGACGTTGTAGGCGACCAGGTTGCGGACGAAGTCCTGCTTGCCCTCCGTCGTGGAGATGTCCAGCGTCTGCTCGGTCATCCGCTTGATGAAGCGGACCTCGAACTCCTCCTTCGCGGCCATCGATGGCACGTCGACGTGCGAGTTGTATGCCGCCTCCCGGTCGATGGGGAAGGTCTCCAGCACGTACTCGAAGCTCATGCAGTGGTTGGCCTCCTCCCACATCTGCTTGGCGAGGTAGAGGTGGCACTCGGCCGCGTTGACGTAGGGGTAGACGCCGAAGGCCAGCGCCTTGTTGACCAGCAGCTCGTTGGGGTTGAAGTAGCTCATGAGGAAGGTGAGCGCGTGCCGCTCGTCCTCGCTCATCCGCTCGAAGTCGCCGAGGTCCTCGCCCAGCTGCACCTCGTTGGGGAACCAGGTGTTGGCGACGGCCTGGTCGTAGAGCTCCATGGCCCACGGGTAGGTGACGGGCTTGAGCAGCAGGCCCTCGCGGATGCCGGTGCCGAGGATGCCGTTGCCGGCCTCGGTGCCGTTGCCGGTGGTGGTCGTGTCGAGGGTGTCGGTCATGGGGTCGTCTCCTCCGGGAGGTCTGGTCGGCGGGTGGTCACTGGCAGGAGTCGCACTGCAGGCGCTCCATCGGGTCGATCGGGCACTGCTGGCCGTCGACCTCGTCGACGACAGGCAGCTGCTCGACCTGCGGCGGCGCTCGACGACGGGGGCCGGGGTCGGGGTCGCCGAGGGGCGGGCGGCCGCACCGAAGCCGGAGCGGGCGGGCGCGCTGCCGCTCGCGCCGAAGCCGCGCCGGGCACCGCCACCCCCTCCGCCGGTGGTCGGCTGGGCCGCCTTGTTGACCTTCACCGTCGACTGCTCGGCAGTGTGCCGGGGCATCATGTGCAGGTAGTAGGTCGTCTTGACGCCCATCCGCCACGCGGCGGAGTAGAGCTCGGCCATCGAGCCGACGTCGCGGCTCGCGAGGTAGATGTTGCGGCTGATCGCCTGGTCGATCCATTTCTGGGCGCGGGCGGCCACGTGCAGGAAGGCGTAGGGCGAGAGCTGGAAGCTGGTGCGGTAGATCTCGGTCAGCTCGGCCGGGACCCCCTCCACCTTGGACAGGTCGCCCTGGTGCCGCAGCAGGTCCTCGCGCACCTGCTCCCACAGGCCGAGCTCGCGCAGGTCCTCGACGAGGTTGCGGTTGACCTCGAGGAACTTGCCGGCGCTGGTGGCCCGGCTGAAGATCTGGCTGAACTGCGGGTCCAGCCCCGGCGTGGTGCCCGCGACCAGGCCGATCGAGGCGGTCGGGGCGATGGCCATGAGGGTGGAGTTGCGCATCCCGCCGCGCACCTTCTCGCGCAGCACGTCCCAGTCCATGGTGCTGCTGCGGTCGACCTCGACGGTCAGGCCACGGTCGGCCTCCATGAGCCCGATGGTGTCGACAGGCACCAGGCCCTCGCTCCAGCGCGACCCCTCGAAGGTCGGGTATGCCCCGCGCTCACGGGCGAGGTCGGCGCTGGCGTCGATGGCGTGCCAGGAGACGAACTCCACGAGCCGGTCGATGAGGTCGTAGGCCTCCGTCGAGTCGTAGGACATCCCGAGGCGCTCCACCACGTCGGTGAAGCCCATCACGCCCAGACCGAGCGCCCGGTTGAGCTCGTTGGACCGCTCGGACTCGGGGACCGAGCTGATGGTGATGTCGATGAGGTTGTCCAGCTGGCGGACGGCGAGGCGGGCCGAGTGGGCCAGCCGGTCCCAGTCGATGCTGACCTCGCCCTCGCTGCGCCGTCCGTGGACGTGCCGCGAGAGGTTGATCGAGGCGAGGTTGCAGACCGAGACGTTGTCACGGTCCTGCGGCAGCGTGATCTCGGTGCACAGGTTGGAGGAGTGGATCGTCCCGGTGTTGTTGTTGAGCGCCCGGGTGTTGATCGAGTCCTTCCAGGTCAGCCAGGGGTGGCTGGTGGTCTGCAACGAGACGAGGATGGCCTTCCACTGCTCCCGCGCCCGCAGCTTCTTGTGCCGCAGCGTCCCCGCCTTGGCCTGTGCGACGTAGCCGGCATACCGGGCGGAGAAGTCGGCACCGGTGGCCTCGACCAGGTCCGGGGTCTCCAGCGGGTCGAAGAGGAACCACTCGTCGTCGGCGGCGACCCGCTTCATGAACTCGTCGCTCAGCCACACCGCGGTGTTCGCGGTGCGGGTCCGGCGGTAGGGGTCGCCGGAGTTCTGGCGCAGATCCAGGAAGGCCGGGAAGTCCAGGTGCCAGTTCTCCAGGTAGAAGCACAGCGCGCCGAACTTCTTGCCGCCGCGGCTCACCGCGCGCAGGGTCGAGTCGATGGTGTGCATGAAGGGGATCGGCCCGGTCGAGGAGGTGTTGTTGGAGCGGATCGGGCTGCCCTCGCAGCGCAGCTTGGAGACCGACATCCCGATGCCGCCGGTGCCCTTGGTGAGCCACATGACGTCGCGCACGCTCTTGGCGATGTGCTCGATGTCGTCCTCCATCTGCATGACGAAGCAGTTGGAGAGCTGGCTGTAAGCAGTCCCGGCGTTGACGAGCGTCGACCCGGCAGCGAGGTACTCCAGCCGGGACATCGCGTCGTAGAACTGCAGCGCGGCGGTCGTGGGGTCGGCCTCGTTGAGGGCCAGGCCCATCGCGACGCGCATCCAGAAGAACTGCGGCGTCTCGAGCACGGTCTTCGCCGGGTCGGAGTCGTTGAGGGCATACCGGGTGCGCAGCGTCTGGGCCCCGATGTAGCGCAGCAGGTCATCGCGCGAGGGGTCGAGCGCGTCGGCCAGCACCTCGAGGTCGAAGAGCTCGGTCAGCCGGGGGTCGAGCAGGCCGGTCCGGACGCACGGGCGATGGTCCCGGGGAAGTACTGCCGGTGCTTGGCGGCGATGACCTCGGGGTCGTCCTCGCCGAGCAGGTCGCGGGTGTCGCCGAAGACCGCCTTGTACATCGTCTTGACCAGCAGGCGGGAGGCGATGGTGTCGAATGCCGGGTCGTCCTTGACGTTCTGCAGCGCGACCTGGATGACCGCCTCGTCCAGCTGCTCGCTGGTGATGCCGTCGAAGAGGGTGATCTCCAGCTCGGACTGCAGCTGGGTGGCCCGGACGACCGCGTCGTCCAGGCCGCGGGCCGCCGCCTCGATGGAGCGGGCGATCTCGTGCCCGTCGTAGGGAACTCGGGTGCCGTCGCGCTTGACGACGGTGGTGGTGCTGGCCATCGGTTCACCCCTCGTGAACTCGGTCCTGCTGCGAGAGGCGCCCGCGCCGGAGGAGGGGGAGGGGTATGCCGTGGGTCCCGCGGTCCTCGCGGGTCGCCACTGCCAGCCCCAGACCGTCCCTCGCGGTCACGAGCCACGCGCGCCATCGGGGCGCCCGTGCACTGGCAGGTCTTCGGACTCACGGGCGCCCGGTCGGCTCTCGCCTCCCGGTCCTACTGGTCGCGGCTTCCCACGCCCCCTCAGGGGCGCAGTGCCTGGATGCGACGGTCGTTCCCGTTCACCGCTGCGGGGCAGTCCCGGGTTCTCACCGGGTTCCCTCTTGCGACGACCACGACCCACGGGAGCCCCGTAGACCGCAGCCGAACCAGCTGCGTGCGCCACTATATACAGAAGAATGACACGGATGTAACCCCACATCTTGTGAATCCCACCGAGCGGCGCGTGTGGTGGCCCTCTGCCCACCGAGCGCTGCTGGTGGTGGCCCGCGGCACGCCTGACACACTGACCTGCGTGGAGTTCTACAGCGCCTACGACCAGGGCTTCGCCCGCATCGCCGCCTGCACCCTGCCGGTGGCGCTGGCCGACCCGGCCACCAACGCCGAGCGCACCGTCGCCCAGCTGCGCGAGTGCGACGCCGAGGGGGTCGCCGTCGCGGTCTTCCCCGAGCTCGGGCTGACCGGGTATGCCATCGACGACCTGCTCCTGCAGGACGCCGTCCTGGACGCCACGGTCGACGCGCTGTGGTCGGTGGTCGAGGCGAGCCGCGACCTGCTGCCGGTCGTGGTGGTCGGGGCGCCGCTGCGGCACCGCAACCGGCTCTACAACTGCGCGGTGGTGATCCACCGTGGTGCCATCCTCGGCGTGGCGCCGAAGTCCTACCTGCCGAACTACCGCGAGTTCTACGAGAAGCGGCACTTCGCTGCGGGAGCCGGGACCGACGGCCAGACTATTCGGCTGCCGCGCGCGAGCCACGCGGACGCGGTGGAGGTGCCCTTCGGCCCGGACCTCCTCTTCCGGGCGGTGGACCTGCCCGGGCTGGTCCTGCACGCCGAGGTCTGCGAGGACCTCTGGGTGCCGGTCGCCCCGTCCTCCGAGGCCGCGCTCGCCGGCGCGACGGTGGTCGCCAACCTCTCGGGCAGCCCGATCACGGTCGGCAAGTCGGCGGAGCGGCACGCGCTCGCGGCGCAGGCCAGCTCCCGCCTGCTCTGCGCCTACGCCTACGCGGCGGCGGGGGAGGGGGAGTCCTCGACCGACCTGTCCTGGGACGGGCAGACGATGGTGCACGAGCTGGGCCGGCTGCTCGTGGAGTCCGAGCGCTTCGCGCAGGGCCCGCACCGCAGCGTCGCCGACGTCGACCTCGTGCGGATCCGGGCCGACCGGGCCCGGCAGGGCAGCTTCGACGACAACGCGCTCGCCCTCGGCGACCGGGTCACCCGCTTCCGCACCGTCGACCTCGTGCTCGACCCGCCGCGGACCGACATCGGCCTGCGCCGCACCGTCGACCGCTTCCCCTTCGTCCCGGACGACCCCGCCGACCTCGCGCAGGACTGCTACGAGACCTTCAGCATCCAGGTCACCGCGCTGGCGCAACGCCTCGGCGCCATCGGCGACCCGAAGGTCGTCATCGGGGTCTCCGGCGGCCTGGACTCCACCCACGCCCTCATCGTCGCGGCCCGGGCGATGGACCGAGCCGGGCGCCCGCGCAGCGACATCCTGGCCTTCACGATGCCCGGCTTCGCGACGAGCGACCACACCAAGGACAACGCGACCGAGCTCGCGACCTCGCTCGGCGTGACCTTCGAGGAGATCGACATCCGGCCGATGGCGCGCCAGATGCTCGAGGACCTCGGCCACCCCTTCGCCGACGGCGAGCCGGTCTACGACGTCACCTTCGAGAACGTCCAGGCGGGCCTGCGCACCGACTTCCTCTTCCGCGCGGCCAACCAGCGCGGCGGCATCGTGCTCGGCACCGGCGACCTCTCCGAGCTCGCGCTCGCTGGTGCACCTACGGCGTCGGCGACCAGATGTCGCACTACACCGTCAACTCCGGGCTCGCCAAGACGCTCATCCAGCACGTCATCCGCTGGGTCGTCGAGGAGCAGATGTTCGACGAGGTGACCGGGCGCGTGCTCACCTCGATCCTCGACACCGAGATCACCCCCGAGCTCGTGCCCGCCGGCGAGGACGGGGCGGTCCAGTCCACGCAGGAGAAGATCGGGCCCTACGAGCTGCAGGACTTCACCCTGCACCACGTCATCCGGTTCGGTATGCCGCCCAGCCGGATCGCCTTCCTCGCCTGGCACGCCTGGCGCGACGTGGAGCGCGGCCCGTGGCCGCCCGGCTTCCCGGCGGAGGGCCGCAACGCCTACGACCTGCCCACCATCCGGCGCTGGCTGGTCCTCTTCGTCGAGCGGTTCTTCGCGTTCAGCCAGTTCAAGCGCTCGGCGCTGCCCAACGGGCCCAAGGTGTCCTCGGCGGGCGCGCTCTCGCCCCGGGGCGACTGGCGCGCCCCGTCCGACGCGAACGCCCGGGTCTGGCTGGAGGAGCTCGAGCGGCACGTCCCGCGCGGCTGACGTGCGCCCAGCAGGATCCCTCCGCACGCACCGTTCGTGCCCGCATACCGTGCGGCCGCCGGTCGGTATGCCCGCAGCCGCGCCGGTCGGGCGTGGCGGTTTGACGCATCGTCCATGCCGGGGAATAAGGTTAGGCATAATCCTCGCTTATCGATGAGCAGGCACACCGACCGGGTGCCTGCTCGCATCGTGACCCGACCGAAAGCCGCGCACCCCATGCCGCAGAGCCAGCAGGACGCCCCGCTGATCGTCGAGGGGCCGCTGTCCGACAACGAGCGCCTCAAGCGCGAGAGCGACTACCTCCGCGGCACGATCGCGGAGGACCTGCGCGACCAGATCACCGGTGGCTTCGGGCCGGACAACTTCCAGCTCATCCGGTTCCACGGGATGTACCAGCAGGACGACCGTGACCTGCGGTCCGAGCGATCGCAGCAGAAGCTCGAACCGCTGATCAACGTCATGCTCCGGGCCCGGATGCCCGGCGGGGTCATCACCCCCGAGCAGTGGCTCGTCGTCGAGGACTGGGCGCAGCAGCACACGATGTACGGCTCGGTGCGGCTGACCACGCGGCAGACGTTCCAGTACCACGGCGTGCTCAAGCCGGACATCAAGGACACCCACCAGGCGATCAACGCCGCGGGCATCGACTCGATCGCCACCGCCGGCGACGTCAACCGCAACGTCCTGTGCTCCAGCAACCCGCTGGAGTCCGCGCTGCACGCGGAGGTCTACGACTGGGCCGCGCGCATCTCCGAGCACCTGCTGCCGCGCACCCGGGCCTACATGGAGATCTTCCTCGACGGGGAGAAGGCGAAGAGCACCGAGGAGCCGATCCTCGGGAGCACCTACCTGCCGCGCAAGTTCAAGACCACCGTCTCGCTGCCCCCCAACAACGAGGTCGACGTCCACGCCAACGACCTCAACTTCGTCGGGATCGTCGAGGACGGCGAGCTCGTCGGGTGGAACGTCCTGGTCGGTGGCGGGCTGGCGATGACCCACGGGGACACCGCGACCTACCCGCGCAAGGCCGACGACCTGGGCTTCGTCCCGCTGGAGCACACCCTCGCGGTCGCCGAGCACGTCGTCACCGTCCAGCGCGACTGGGGCAACCGCACCGACCGCAAGAACGCCAAGACGAAGTACACCCTCGACCGCGTCGGGACCGACGTCTTCAAGGCCGAGGTCGAGCGCCGCGCCGGCGTCACCTTCGAGCCCTCCCGGCCGTACGAGTTCACCTCCCGCGGCGACCGCTTCGGCTGGGTCAAGGGACACGACGGCAACTGGCACCTGACGGTCTTCATCCTCAACGGCCGCATCAAGGACCGTCCCGAGGCCCCGATCAAGACCGGGCTGCGACGGATCGCCGAGGTCCATCAGGGCCACTTCCGGCTGACCGCCCACCAGAACCTCATCATCGCCGGCGTGCCCCCGCGGCAGAAGCGCGTGATCGACCGCCTCGCCCGCGAGCACGGCCTCGTCGACGACACCACCACCCCGCAGATGCGCAGCTCGATGGCCTGCGTGTCCTTCCCCACCTGCCCGCTGGCCATGGCGGAGTCCGAGCGCTTCCTGCCCGGCTTCGTGCGGCAGGTCGAGGGGCTCCTGAACAAGCACGGCATACCCGAGGACCACATCGTGCTCCGGGTCTCCGGCTGCCCCAACGGCTGCTCCCGCGCCATGCTCGCCGAGGTGGGTCTGGTCGGCAAGGGCCCGGGGAAGTACAACCTGCACCTCGGCGGCAACCGGATCGGGACCCGGGTGCCCAAGCTCTACCGCGAGAACATCAGCGCCGAGGCCATCCTCGACGAGCTCGACCACCTCATCGGGTCCTGGGTCTCCGGGCGCGAGGAGGGCGAGGGCTTCGGCGACTTCCTCATCCGCACGGGCGTCGTGGCCGAGGTCATCGTCTCCCGCACCGACTTCCATGCATGACCAGCCGAGAGGACGAATCATGACGGCTCTGGCCAGGAACGACGACTGCTGCGCCCCCGCCCCGCTCATGCCGCACGACCTGGACGCCGCGGCGCTCCGGCTCGGCGGCCGCAGCGCCCAGCAGCGCGTCGACTGGGCGATGGACCACCTCCCCGGCGGGTATGCCGTCACCTCCAGCTTCGGCGTCCAGTCCGCGGTCATGCTCCACCTCGTGACCCGCCGGGTCCCGGACATCCCGGTCCTGCTCTTCGACACCGGCTACCTCTTCCCGGAGACCTACCGCTTCGTCGACGAGCTGACCGACCGTCTGGGCCTCAACCTGCACGTCTACCGCTCCCCGATGTCGCCCGCGTGGCAGGAGGCGAGGTTCGGCCGGCTCTGGGAGCAGGGCGTCGACGGGATCACGGAGTACAACCGGATCAACAAGGTCGAGCCGATGCAGCGCGCCATGAACGAGCTCGGCATCAACACCTGGTTCAGCGGGCTGCGCCGCGAGCAGTCCGACGGCCGGGCCGACCGGCAGACCGTCGAGCTGCAGAACGGCCGGGCCAAGGTGCACCCCATCGTCGACTGGAGCAGCCGCGACGTGCACCGCTACCTCACCGAGCACGACCTGCCCTACCACCCCCTCTTCCACGAGGGCTACCTCAGCATCGGCGACACGCACACCACCCGCCGGGCGCAGGACGAGCTGGATGAGGAGGGCACCCGCTTCTTCGGGCTCGTCCGCGAGTGCGGTCTGCACGTGGAGCAGGGCTGACATGACGATCACCAGCACCGTCCCCCAGGGCGCGAGCCCGCTCTCGCCCGACCAGCACCAGCGGTTCTTCGAGCTCGCGGCCTCGCTGTCGCCCATGCAGAAGGTCTGGCTCAGTGGCTACCTCGCCGGCAGCGCCGAGACCGGGGCCCCGGCCGGGGCCGCCCCGGCCGCCGCCGCCGAGCCGGCCACCCTCACCGTGCTCTACGGCTCGCAGACCGGCAACGCCAAGCACGTCGCGGCAGAGATGGCCTCGGCGGCCTCGGCCCGCGGCCTCACCGTCGCGCTGACCGACATGGCCGACTTCAAGCCCACCCAGCTCAAGCACGAGAAGTTCCTCACCGTCGTGGTGTCGACCCAGGGCGAGGGGGATCCCCCGGAGACGGCGGAGAAGATGCACGCCTTCCTGGCCTCCAAGAAGCGCCCGACCTCACCGGACCCGGGTCAGCGTGCTCGGTCTCGGCGACTCCAGCTACGAGTTCTACTGCCAGGCCGCGGTGGACTTCGAGGACCGGCTCCGCGCGCTGGGGGCCCAGGTCGTCGCCGACCGGCTACTGCTGGACGTCGACTACGAGGACCAGGTCCCGGGCTGGATCGAGACGACCCTGGACGTCTTCGAGCCCGAGCTGACGGCGGTGACCCCCGCCGGCGGGACCGTGGTGCAGATGCCCGGGCTCTCGGCGGCCGCGCCGACGGCATACTCCAAGCGCAACCCGTTCACCGCGGAGATCTCCGAGGTGCAGAAGATCACCGGCCGGGACAGCACCAAGGACGTCCGGCACGTGGAGATCTCGCTCGAGGGTTCCGGGCTGACCTACCGGCCCGGCGACTCGCTCGGCGTCTTCTTCCACAACGACACCGAGGCGGTGCAGGCCATGCTGGACGCGCTCGGCCTGGACGGGGGAGCGGAGGTCACCCTCGGGGAGCAGACCAAGACGCTGCGCGCCATCCTGACCGAGGACCTGGAGCTCACCCAGTCCTACCCCGGCTTCGTCGAGAAGTACGTCGGTGCCGCGGCCGAGCCGGTCGAGGCGCTGGCCGCGCTGGTCGAGGACAAGCCGGCGCTGCGGTCCTTCCTCGAGCAGCGGCAGATCTACGACGTCGTGCACGAGCACCCCGCCCGGATCACCGCCCAGCAGCTCGTCGACTCGCTGCGCAAGATGCAGCCGCGGCTCTACTCCATCGCCTCCAGCCAGAGCGAGGTCGAGGACGAGGTGCACCTCACCGTCGGCGTCGTCGAGTGGCACGGCTTCGGGCGGGCCCACCTCGGCGGGTGCTCCGGGCACGTGCGACGGGCCCAGGAGGGCGAGGAGGTGCGGGTCTACGTGGAGCCCGGGGACCACTTCCGGCTCCCGCAGGACCCCTCGGTCCCGACCATCATGATCGGCCCCGGCACCGGCATCGCGCCGTTCCGCGCCTTCCTGCAGGAGCGCGAGGCGCAGGGCGCCGACGGCGACAACTGGGTGATCTTCGGCAACCCGCACTTCACCCAGGACTTCCTCTACCAGGTCGAGATGCAGGCCTACCTCAGGTCCGGGCTGCTGACCCGGATGGACGTCGCCTTCAGCCGGGACCAGGCGGAGAAGGTGTATGTCCAGCACCGGATCTCCCAGCACGGGGCCGAGGTCTTCGACTGGCTGGAGCGCGGGGCGCACCTCTACGTCTGCGGCGACGCCACCCGGATGGCCAAGGACGTGCACGCCGCCCTCGTCGAGGTGGTCGCCGAGCACGGACGGATGGACGCCGAGGCGGCCGAGGACTACCTGGCCGCGCTGCGGGACGGCAAGCGCTATCAGCGGGACGTCTACTGATCAGATCCGCCGGGCGCCCGGTCAGGCCGGCCGCGGGTCCGTGCGCACCCCTCCAACCCCAGGCGCCCCACTCGTCCCTCGATGCCAGGAAATGCCGATCTGCCCACGCCATAGCCTGCGCGGATCAGGATTTCCCGGCAGGTCGTGACTGGTGGGGTGAAGGGGGCCGGCGAGGGATCGTCGGGCGAAGGCCGCCGCGACGCCGCGCCGCAGTTCTTCAGGCCGGCCGCGGGGCATACATGATGATCGCGACGCCGGCGAGGCAGACGAGGGCGCCGGTCACGACCCACCGGTCGGGCACGAAGCCGTCGACGGCCATGCCCCAGGCGAGGGACCCGGCGACGAAGACCCCGCCGTAGGCCGCGAGGATGCGGCCGAAGTGGGCATCGGGCTGCAGCGTGGCGAAGAAGCCGTAGAGTCCGAGGGCGATGACGCCGGCACCGATCCAGACCCAGCCCTTGTGCTCGCGCACCCCCTGCCACACCAGCCAGGCGCCGCCGATCTCGGAGAGCGCGGCGAGCGCGAAGAGGACGAGGGACCGGAGCACGATCATCGGGTGACCTCCTGGGCCCGCATCAGGCCGCGACCCACTGGCCGCGCTGCGTGAGCACGTCCTTGAGGACGTCGGCCCGGTCGGTCATGATCCCGTCGACACCGAGATCGAGCAGGCGGTGCATCTCGACCGGGTCGTCGATCGTCCACACGTGCACGGACTTGCCGATCTCGTGCGCGGCGGCCAGCGTGGTCGCTGTCACCACCTCGATGCCGTGGTGGTGCGGCGGCACCTGCAGCGCATCGACCGAGCGCAGGGCCCGCGCGGCGACCGAGGCGCGGATGAGGGGTGGGAGCTCGGCCGCGGCGCGGAAGGAGGCGGTGCTGCGCTGGCCCGCCGAGGTCGCCACGGGCCGGGTCAGCCGCATGACGGCCGCGTCCCGGCGCTGGTCGGAGAAGCTGGTCACGCAGACCCGGTCGTGGGCGCGGGCGCGCTCGATGACGCGCACCAGCGGCACGATCGCGCCGGGGGTCTTGATGTCGATGTTGACCCGCAGGTCCGGGAAGCTCGACAGCAGCTCCTCGAGGCGCGGGACCGGCTCCTGCCCGCCGATCCTGGCCCGTGACACCTCCCGCCAGGACAGCTCCGGGATCGCGCCGCGCCGGTCGGTGACCCGGTCAAGCGTCTCGTCGTGGAAGGCCACGACCATGCCGTCCCGCGTCGCGTGCACGTCGGTCTCGACGTAGCGGTAGCCGAGGTCGACCGCCGCCTCGAAGGCGGCCATGGAGTTCTCCAGCCCGGCCGCGGCGGGGTCGAAGCCACGGTGGGCCATCGGGATCGGGCCGGGGTGGTCCAGGTAGGCCGTGCGCACCCTCCGAGGGTATCCGCCGGGCGGTCGGCCCCCGGTCACACGTCGCTGCGCGGCGGCTCGATCTCGGAGGCGACCGGACCCGACGGCACGAGCTCGCCCACGCCGCCCAGCACCTCGTCCGGCCGGAACGGGTAGGAGGCGAGGGTGTCGGTGCTGCTGATGCCGGTCATGACGAGCACGGTGTGCAGCCCGGCCTCCATCCCGGCGACGATGTCGGTGTCCATGCGGTCGCCGATCATGCCGGTGGTCTCGCTGTGCGCGCCGATGGTGTTGAGGGCCGACCGGAACATCATGGGGTTGGGCTTGCCCACGACATACGGCTCACGTCCGGTCGCCTTCGTGACGAGCGCGCTGATCGCCCCGGTCGCCGGGAGGATCCCGTCCGCGCTGGGCCCGGTCGCGTCCGGGTTGGTGGCGATGAACCGGGCGCCGTCGGCCACGAGCCGGACCGCGGTGGTAATGGCCTCGAAGGAGTACTGCCGGGTCTCGCCGATGACGACGAAGTCGGGGTCTTTCTCGGTCATCGTGAAGCCGGCCTCGTGCAACGCGGTGATGATGCCGGCCTGCCCCACCACGTAGGCCGACCCGCCGGGCTTCTGGGTGGCGAGGAAGTCCGCCGTCGCCAGGGCGCTGGTCCAGATGCGCTCCTCGGGGACGGGCAGGCCCGAGTGGTGCAGCCGGGCCGAGAGGTCCCGGGCGGTGAAGATCGAGTTGTTGGTGAGGACCAGGTAGGGCGTGTGGCTGGCCTCCCAGTGGTCGATGAGGTCGCGCGCGCCGGGCAGCGCGCGGTTCTCGTGCACCAGGACGCCGTCCATGTCGGTCAGCCAGGCCTCGACGTCCTCACGGTTGCGCATGGTCTCAGCGTAGGGCCGCAGCGGCCCGGCGTCCGACGGTGCGCGACTGCAGCGGTGATGTCACCCGGCAGGGCGATTCCACGACATACCCGGTGCAGTCGCGAACTTCTGGGCCCCCAGCCCAGCATCCTCACCGTCAGCGCAGCCGCAGCGGGCCCGAGTCCGGGGGAGGGGGTGAGGGTATGCCGGTCTCGCCGAAGGGCTGGACCCCGCGCTCGGAGCGCGCCACCTCGGCGCTGGGTCGCCAGCGGGTGGGGAAGGTCGCCCGCGCCGCCTCCCGGGTGAGCGTCACGTCGTCCAGCGGTCTCGCCGAGGCGACAAGCACGACGTTGCCGTAGCGCTTGCCGGTGGCGACCTCGCGCAGCACCAGCTGGCCCACGTGCGGCAGCGACTGGCGCAGCGTGGCGCCCAGGCGGGCGACCCACCTCAGCCCGGGCAGGTCGGCCCCGTTGACGAGGACGAGACCCTCCGGCGCGAGCACGCGTGCCAGCTCCGCGGCGAACGACCCTCCCGCGAGCGCGCCCGGCACCCGGCCCTCGTCGAAGGCGTCGACCACGACGACGTCGGCCGAGCCGTCGCGCAGCCCGCCGATCCCCTCCTGCCCGGTCTGCGGCCGCACCCGGATGCGGTGGCCGCGCGGCAGCGGCAGCTCGCGACGGACCAGCTCGATGAGCGCGGCGTCCGGCTCCAGCACGATCTGCGGGGAGCCCGGGTGGGTGCGGTGCACCCAGCGGGCCAGGGTCATACCGGCGCCGCCGACGTGCGTCACCGCGAGCGGCGCCGGGTCGGGTCGCAGCGCGCGCAGGACGAGGGCCAGGTGCTCGACGTACTCGAAGACGAGGAGCTCGGGGTCGTCGAGGTCGACGTAGGACTGGGGGTGCCCGTCCCGGAGGACCGTGGCGCCGCCCCGCTCGTCCCGGACGATCTCCACCTCAGATGTCGCGGAAGGTCTGGATCTGCGCCCCGAGCGCGTTGAGCCGGGTCGCGAGGTCCTCGTAGCCGCGGTTGATGACGTAGACGTTGCGCAGCACCGAGGTGCCCGGCGCCGCGAGCATCGCCAGCAGGATGACCACGCCGGGACGCAGCGCCGGTGGGCACATGATCTCGCCCGCGCGCCACTTGGTCGGCCCCTCGATCATGACCCGGTGCGGGTCCATGAGGTGCACCTTGGCGCCGAGGGTGGTGAGCTCGGTGAGGTAGATCGCACGGTTCTCGTAGACCCAGTCGTGGATGAGCGTGGACCCCTGCGCGCAGGCCGCGATGATCGCGAAGAACGGCAGGTTGTCGATGTTGAGGCCGGGGAAGGGCAGCGGGTGGATCTTGTCCAGCGGTGCCTTGAGCGGACCCGGCTTGGTGGTCAGGTCCACGAGCCGGGTATGCCCGTTCGCGCTGGCGTACTCCTCCGACAGGTGGCACTCGAAGCCCATCGTCCCCAGCACGGCCAGCTCGATCTCCATGAACTCGATCGGCACCCGGCGGACGGTGATCTCGCTGCCGGTGACGACCGCGGCTGCCAGCAGGCTCATCGCCTCGATGGGGTCCTCGGAGGGGGCGTACTCGATGTCGGTGTCGATCTCCTCGACCCCGGTCACGGTCAGCGTCGTCGTGCCCAGGCCCTCGATGCTCACCCCGAGCTGCTGCAGGAAGACGCACAGGTCCTGGACCATGTAGTTGGAGCTGGCGTTGCGGATGACCGTCGTGCCGGTGTGCCGGGCCGCGGCCAGCAGGACGTTCTCGGTGACCGTGTCGCCGCGCTCGGTGAGCACGATCGGCCGGGTCGGGGACACCGCGTCGTCCACGGTGGCGTGGTAGCTGCCGGTGGTGGCGGTGACGTCCAGGCCGAAGTGCCGCAGCGCGATCATGTGCGGCTCGACGGTGCGGGTGCCGAGGTCGCAGCCCCCGGCATACGGCAGCTCGAAGGTGTCGAACTCGTGCATGAGCGGGCCGAGGAACATGATGATCGTCCGGGTACGACGCGCCGCGGCCTCGTCCATCGAGTCGAGGTCGATCTTCTCCGGCGGCACGATCTCCAGGTCGGAGGAGTCCGGGAGCCAGCGGATCTTGTAGCCGATGCTGGTGAGCACCTCGGTGATCCGGTTGACTTCCTCGATCCGTGCGAGGTTGCGCAGCGTCGTGCGGCCCTTGTTGAGCAGCGAGGCGCACAGCAGCGCCACGGCGGCGTTCTTGGAGGTGCGGACGTCGATGCCGCCGGACAGCTTGACGCCGCCCTCGATGCGCAGGTTCTGCGGGATGCCGGAGGAGACCTGGACGATCTCGGAGTCCAGCTTCTCACCGATGCGGGCGATCATCTCCAGGGAGAGGTTCTGCTTGCCCTGCTCGATGCGCGCGACGGCGCTCTGGCTGGTGCTGAGCAGGTCGGCCAGCTCGGCCTGCGTGAGGTCCTTGTGGCGGCGGGCGTCACGGATGAGCCCGCCGATGCGGGAGAGGTAGCTCTCGGTCATCCGGCCACTGTAGATCACATATATGAGATATGCCTGGACGGGTGGGGTCGGTGCCGGAACCGCCGCGGTCGCGGCGTTGCGCTCCTGCCGTGACCGGCCGGCGCGTCCTACCCTGGGGGTGTGGTGAGCCGGATCTCCGACCAGCGTCCGCGGCAGCGTCCCGCGGCCGGCCAGGGTGCGCCCGAGCCGGGCGTCTTCGCCCGGGGCCTGCAGGGCATCCGCGCGGCCCAGGTCCGCTCCGAGCTGGTCCTCGAGGAGGTCCCCGCCCCGACCCGGCTCGCGCCGCACGCGGTGGCGCTGTCCGGGGAGGTCGTCCCCTCCCGGGTCGATGACGAGGACCCGATCGCCACCGGACGCTTCGTCGTCCTGCACGACCCCGAGGGGCCCGAGCCGTGGGAGGGCACCTGGCGGGCGGTGACCTACGCCAAGGCGCAGATGGAGCCGGAGGTCGGGCACGACCCGCTGGCCGGTCAGGCCGGGTGGTCCTGGCTCACCGACGCGTTGGACGACGCGCAGCTGGGGTGGTCCGCCGCCGCCGGCACGGTCACCTGCGTCACCTCGGAGAGCTTCGGGGCGCTGGCCGACCGGGAGCCGACCGTCGAGCTCGAGATCCGCGCGTCCTGGACCCCGGTCCTCACCGACGGGGACGAGGCCCGGGAGCTGGCCGCCCACCTCGGTGCCTGGGGCGACCTGCTCTGCACGCTCGCCGGGCTGCCGCCGCTGCCCGACGGCGTGGTGGCCCTCACCGGGGTCCGCCGCGACCGATGAGCCCCGACCTCACCGACGAGGACCCCAGCAGCGACTACGACCGCCTGGAGACCCCTCTCGAGGGGATCCCTGCGGTGGTGGACACCGCCGAGGGGCTGCAGCAGCTGATCACCGCCCTGGGGGCCGGGGAGGGTCCGGTCGCCGTGGACGCGGAGCGGGCCTCCGGCTACCGCTACGGGCAGAGGGCCTACCTCATCCAGCTGCGCCGGGAGGGGACCGGCACCTGGCTCGTCGACCCCATTGCCTTCGACGACCTCACCGCGGTCGACGGGGCGCTCGCGGGGACGGAGTGGGTGCTGCACGCGGCCACCCAGGACATCCCGTGCCTGGCGGAGGTCGGGATGCGCCCGCGAGCGCTCTTCGACACCGAGCTGGGGGCGCGGCTCGCCGGGCTGCCGCGGGTCGGGCTGTCCGCCGTGCTGGAGTACTACCTCGGCGTGACCCTGGCCAAGGAGCACTCGGCCGTCGACTGGTCCACCCGGCCGTTGCCCGAGCCGTGGTTGCGCTACGCCGCGCTCGACGTCGAGCTGCTGGTCGAGCTCCGCGACCGGATGGAGCGCGACCTGCGCGAGCAGGGCAAGCTGGACTGGGCGCAGCAGGAGTTCGCCGCGCTGTGCGACTTCACCGGGCCGCCCGGGCCGGACGAGCCGGACGCCTGGCGTCGGACCACGGGGGCGCAGCGGCTGCGCCGACCACGGTCGCTGGCGGCGCTGCGCGAGCTCTGGACGACCCGGGACGCCTCGCCCGGGAGCGCGACGTGCCCCCGGGGCGCGTGCTGCCCGACGGCACCCTCATCGACCTGGCCCACAGGATGCCGACGCAGGCCGCCGGCCTCGCCTCCGGTCGCAAGGAGTCCTCGCGGACCCGGCAGCGACGTGCGGAGCAGGGCCTGCTGCGTCACCAGAGTGCCTGGCTGGGCGCGCTCAAGGCCGCCGCCGCCCTGCCCGACGACGCCCTGCCCGAGCCCCCGCGGCGCGGCGACACCCCGCCGCCGCCCCGAGCCTGGGCCGAGCGGGAGCCGGCCGCCGCCGAACGCCTCACGCAGGTCCGGGCCGACCTGTCCGAGCTGTCCGAGCGGCTCGAGATCCCGGTCGAGAACCTCATGACGCCGGACGTGGTGCGGCGGATCCTCTGGAAGCCTCCCGCGGAGATGGGCGACGGGTCAGGGGACGGAGACACCTCAGGGTCTGGCTATGGCTCAAGGCACGGTGACGGAGATGCGGCGGACGCGGTCGACCGTGCGGCGGCGGAGCTGGGAGCCCGCCCCTGGCAGCGCCAGCTGGTGGTGCCGATCCTCCTCGCTGCCCTGGAGGCCCACCCCTCCTGACCACCGAGCGCCGCCCACGGTTGCCCGGCGTCAGCGGGCAGAGTGCTCGTGCACCAGCTCGACCACCCGGGTGAGCACCGTCGGGTCGGTGTCGGGCAGGACTCCGTGGCCCAGGTTGAAGATGTGTCCCGGCACACCATCCGCTCGCCCCTCGTCGACGATCTCGCGCACTCGGGCGGCGAGCGCCTCCCACGGGGCGAAGAGGAGGGCCGGGTCGAGGTTGCCCTGGACGGCATACCGTCCACCGGTCCTTGCCGCGCCGTCGGACAGGCTGACCCGGTAGTCGACCCCGATGACGTCGCGCCCGCCTGCGCCATCGCTGGCAGCAGCTCGCCGGTGCCCACGCCGAAGTGGATGCGCGGCACGCCGAGGTCGCCGATCCCCTCCAGCACGGACCGGCTGTGCGGCTCGACGTGGCGCAGGTAGTCGGCGCGGGAGAGGTGGCCGGCCCAGGAGTCGAAGAGCTGCACCGCGCTCGCTCCGGCCTCGACCTGGACCCGGAGGAAGGTCCGCGAGATCTGTGCGAGTCGGGCGCACAGGTCGCTCCACAGCTGCGGGTCGCCGTGCATGAGCGCTTTGGTCCGCTCGTGGTTCTTCGACGGTCCGCCCTCGACGAGGTAGGACGCGAGGGTGAAGGGGGCTCCCGCGAAGCCGATCAGAGGCGTATGCCCCAGCTCGCCGACGAGCAGCCGCACCGATTCCGCGATGTCAGGGACGTGCTCCGCTGTGAGCTCCGGCAGGCGGTCGAGGTCGGCCCGGGTCCGGATCGGCTCGGCGATGACCGGGCCGGTCCCCGCGACGATGTCGAGGTCCACCCCGACGGCCATGAGAGGCACGACGATGTCGCTGAAGAAGATCGCCGCATCGACGCCATGGCGGCGCACCGGCTGCAGCGTGATCTCGGTGACCAGCTCCGGGGTGCGGCAGGCGGTGAGCATCGGCACGTCGCGCCGCACCTCGCGGTACTCCGGCAGGGACCGCCCGGCCTGACGCATGAACCACACCGGGGTATGCCCGACCGATTGCCTCCGCGCCGCGCGCACCAGCACGCTGTCGGCGGGGCTCGGGGTGAGATCGGTGGAGGATGCGGCAGGGGAGGTCACCGCACGAGTCTCGCACGGCATACCTGATCCGGACGGGGGCAACCAGTCGCGACGCTCGGTGGGGCCAGGGGCAACCATCCGCGACGCCCGAGGGGCTACTGCTGCTGTGCCGACCCCTCATGCTCCGGCGTCTGCCCGTCCCTGGCCTGCGGTGCGCTCGGGGCGGCGCTGCGGGCGGACGACGCAGCATGGCGCCGGCGCCACCACCAGAGCACCGGTACGAGGATCACCCCGAGCACGACCAGGAAGGGCAGCAGCGCTCCGAGCAGCGTCAGCAACACCGTCACGGACGCGGCGAAGGCGTCCCAGCCCTGCTGCAGTCCGGCGACGAACCCGGTGTCGGGCCGCGCCTCGTCGAGGTCCTGCGACGCCTCGGCGAGGTGCAGCGTGATCGTGGACCGGGCGACGTCGTCGGCGAGCACCTGCATCCGCGCCTTGAGCGCATCGAGCTCGGCCTCGCGGGTGGACAGCTCGCGCTCCAGGCCGGCGATCGACTCGACGTCAGGGGCCTCCTCGACGAGGTCCCGCAGCCGGGTGGCCCCGGCCTCGAGCGTGGCGATGCGGGCCTCGACGTCGCGGTACTCCGTCGTCACGTCGTCGGCGCTGCTGCTGGAGGACTGCACCTGACCCAGCTCGCCCAGCGTCGCCACCACCGGGTCCAGCTCGGCGGAGGGGACGCGCAGCACGAGCGACCCGTAGCCACCACGGTCCTCGGTGCCCGGCCGCACGTCCTCGGAGGAGACATAGCCCCCGGCGCCCGTCACCGTCGCGCGGGCGCGGGTCACGGCGGCGTCGACCGCCTCGACGACGACCTCGAGCTCGACGCGGCGCACCATCAGCGGCGCCTCGCCGTCCGTCGCGACGGAGCCCTCGCCGATCTCCGCAGCGGCCTCGGCGGCGCGGCTCCCGGCTTCGTCGCCACCCTCCTGCGCGGCGGCACCCTCCACCCCCTCCTCCGCGTCGGCGGCATAACCGGAGGCGGCGTCCTCACCCGCGTTCTGCGCGCCGCTGTCGGCACTGCTGCACCCCGTCAGCAGCGCCAGCAGCACCGCCACCACGGCTGCCACGATCGTCCTGGTGCCCATCGGCTCGCCTCTCCTGATCGAACGCCCGCACGGCGACCCCCTGCGGATCGACGGTGCGACGGGAGCCACCGACGGGGTCGTTCCGCCGCGGCGGTCACGATCGCGTCACGATGACGACGGCGGGGTCACGGGCCGGTCACGCCGGCCCGGGTGAGAGGCTGGAGGTATGACGTCCTGGCTGGTCATCGGTGGCGGGATCAGTGGGCTCACGGCGGCGCTGGCGGTGCTCGAGCGCGAGCCGACCGCCCGGGTCACCGTGCTGGAGGGCAGCGACCGCCCTGGCGGCAAGCTGAGCGGTGCGCGGGTCGCCGGGTGCGAGGTGGACGTCGGGGCCGAGGCCGTGCTGGCCCGGCGCCCCGAGGCCGTGGAGCTCGCCCACCAGGTCGGATTGGGAGACGAGCTCGTCCATCCCACCTCAGCCGGGGCGCAGGTCTGGAGCCGGGGCCGCATCCACCCGCTGCCGCGGCGCACCCTCATGGGGGTGCCCGCGGACCCGAGGGCGCTCACCGGGCTGCTCACCGGCGACGAGGTCCGCCGTGCGGCGGCCGAACCAGCCGGCCGGGTCGAGGCCGACGACGTGAGCGTGGGGGAGCTCGTCAGCGGGCGGATGGGTGGCGCCGTGACGCAGCGACTGGTCGAGCCGTTGCTCGGGGGCGTGTATGCCGGGCACGCCGACCTCATCTCGGCCCGGGCCGCCCTGCCCGCGCTGCTGCGCGCCGCGCAGGACGGACAGCGGCTGCAGGACGCGGCGTCCGGGATCCTGCCCGCACCCACCGACGGCACCCAGTCAGTGGGCACGGCACCGGTCTTCGCCACGGTGCGGGGCGGGCTGCACCGGCTCGTGGACGCCGCGGCCGGGCACATCACGGCCGCCGGGGGTGATGTCCGCACCGGCACCCTCGCGCGCGAGCTCCGCCGACACCCGGATGGTGGCTTCGAGGTGGTGACCGGCCCGCGACCGGACCCCACGGCATACCGGGCGGACCGGGTCGTGCTCGCGACACCTCCCGCGGCGACCGCGCGACTGCTGCGCGACGTGTCCCCCGCCGCTGCGGACCGGCTCGTCGGCGTGGAGACAGCCTCGATGGCCGTGCTGACCTTCGCCTTCGCGACCGAATCGCTGGGGCAGCTCGACGGCTCCGGGGTCCTGCTGCCGCCGGTGGAGGGCCGCACCATCAAGGCGGCGACCTTCAGCGCCACGAAGTGGGACTGGGTGCGCGAGCTGGGCCGGGGCGCCGGGCCCGACGGCGAGGACGTCACGTTCCTGCGCACGTCGGTGGGCAGGCACCGCGAGGAGGTGACGCTCCAGCGTCCCGACGAGCAGCTGCTGGCCGCCGCGCTGGGGGACCTTCGGGCCGTCCTGGGTCGTGCCCTCCCGCCGCCGGTGGACGCGCACGTGCAGCGCTGGGGAGGTGCTCTGCCGCAGTATGCCGTCGGGCACGTCGAGCTCGTCGCGCAGGTGCGCGCGGCGGTCTCGCAGGTGCCCGGGATCGCGGTGTGCGGGGCGACCTACGACGGGGTCGGGGTGCCCGCCTGCATCGGCTCGGCCCGCCGTGCCGTGGCGGAGCTGCACCCCGCACAATGAGGGGCATGGCCGACTACACCCACCCCACCCCCGACCAGGCCGAGGAGATCAACGCCTCGCTGCGGTATGCCGCCTACTCGGTCTTCCGCTCGGCGGCTCCGCTGCCGCAGGGCAAGGCGCGCGCGAGCCTGGTCGCGCAGGTCGAGCGGCTCTTCCAGGAGCTGGAGCAAGAGGGCCTCGTGATCCGCGGGGTCTACGACTCTCAGCCCTGCGTGCCGACGCTGACCTGATGATCTGGTGGCACGCTGAGCAGGTCGAGACGGTCCAACGGGCCTACCAACGGTTCCGGCAGACCGACCTCGGCCAGCACCTGGCACCGGTGTGGAGCAACGTCGCGATCCACCGGCCGGCGGAGTTCAACCGCGGTCACGTGCCGGCCTTCCTCTCCGGGGCCGAGCCCAAGGACTACGTCTGCGTCTACCCCTTCGTGCGGTCCTACGACTGGTACGTCATGGACGCCGAGGACCGCTCCCGCATGCTGCGCGAGCACGGGATGGCGGCCCGCGACTACAAGGACGTGCTGGCCAACACCCTCGCGAGCTTCGCGCTCGGCGACTACGAGTTCCTGCTCGCCTTCGAGGCCGACGAGCTGCACCGGATCGTCGACCTCATGCGGGAGCTGCGCAACACCGAGGCGCGCCTGCACGTCCGGGAGGAGATCCCGTTTTTCACCGGCCCGCGCGTGAGCCTGGAGCGGATCGTCGACGCGCTGCCCTGAGCGTCGTCGGGGGCCTCGGCCGCGGATTGAGGGCCTCGGGATCGTCTCGGTCTCTGCGGTGACCTGAGCACGGTTGCGCACCTGATGCACGGCTCTCGACGGCGCGCCCGGTGCATACCCTTGCCCAGGTCGGCTGGACCCTCCGGTGGACACGGCGGGTCGGGCGGAGCCGCGTGCGAGGGTGTCGGTATGCCTGAACCCACCGCGGCGACCGACTCACCCACCATCGGCATCCTCGGCACCGGCTCGCTGGCGGCGGCCATCGTCAGAGGGCTCTGCGAGGGCGTCGACGACGCACCGCCGATCCTGCTCTCCCCACGGGGCGAGCGGACGAGCGCGCGGCTCGCCGCGGCATACCCCGACGTGACGGTGGCGGCGGACAACCAGGCGGTGGTGGACGGCGCCGACACGGTGCTGGTCTGCCTGCGTCAGGACGACGCCGGGCTGCTCGGGGAACTGACGTGGCGACCGGAGCAGAGCGTGGTGAGCGCGGTCGCGGGGCTCACCGCACCAGCGCTGGCCGAGGCGGTGGCACCCGCGACGGAGGTGGCGCGGGCGGTGCCGGTCGTCGGCGTCGCGACCCGGTCGTGGTCCACGCCGCTGCGCCCGGCACTGCCTGGTGCGGTGGCGGTCTTCGAGCGCACCGGCGGTGTGCTGCCGGTGGAGGACGACGAGCAGTTCGACGCGATCTTCACCGCGCTCGGCACGGTGGCCCCGCTCTTCGACTACCTCGCCGCGATCGAGGGCTTCCTGCGCGACCACGGCCTGCCGGCCGGTGGGGCCCGCACGCTGCTGGGGCAGAACGTCGCGCTCGCGCTCGCCCCGCACGGCGTCGAGCCGGAGCCGGACTTCGCCGAGCTGCGGCGCGAGCACGCCCCGGCCGGGGGCGGCAACGAGCAGATGGCGACGCTCCTGGCGCAGGCCGGGGTGCCGGAGGCGACGCGCGCGGCCCTGGACGAGGTCTTCCGTCGCCAGACCGGCGGCGCCTGGGAGTAGCCGGGCGACGCGGCTGCCGCCTGGCTGGGCCGGTCAGCCGGCCTTGGGCTCCAGTGTCATCGCGATGCTGTTGATGCAGAAGCGCTGGCCGGTGGGGGTGTCGTAGCCCTCGCCCTCGAAGACGTGGCCGAGGTGGGAGCCGCAGGAGGCGCAGCGGACCTCGGTGCGCGTCGCCCCGAGCGAGTCGTCCTGGAGGTACTCCACCCGGTCCTCGGCGAGCGGGGAGTAGAAGCTCGGCCAGCCGCAGTGGCTCTCGAACTTCGTCTCGCTGCGGAACAGCTCGGTGCCGCAGGCACGGCAGGCGTAGACGCCCTCGGTGGTGGTGTTGGTGTACTCCCCGACGAAGGGGCGCTCGGTGCCGGCCTCACGCAGCACGGCGTACTCCGCGGAGGAGAGCTGCTCGCGCCACTCCTGCTCGCTCTTGGCGGTGTCGTAGGCCTTGCCCTCAGGCTTGGCGGCGTCGGTCGCGGGGGTGCTGTGGTGGCTCATGTCCTAGACAACGAGCGGCGCCGCCGATTGCTTCCTGACCTGCCGTTCCGGACCTCGTTCCTGGCGCACGTCGCCCAGGAACCGAGGTCCAGAGCCGTGGGTCGGTGCTGCGTCGTGCCGCTACATTGCGGGTATGCCTGCCGACGCCCTCACCCTGACCGCCCCCGGCCCGGACGGCGAGGAGCGGGCGGTCCGGCTGTCGAGCCCGGGCAAGGTGGTCTGGCCGGCCACGGAGGCGGGTGCGGCGATCACGAAGGCCGACCTCGCGGCATACCTCGAGGCGGTGTCGAAGCCGATGCTGCGTGCGCTCGCGGACCGGCCGGTGACCCTCCAGCGGGTCCGCGGTGGCATCGAGGGGGAGGAGTTCTACTCCAAGAACCCGCCCAAGGGGGTCCCCGAGTGGTCGCGGACCACGACGTGCACCTATCCCTCCGGCCGCAGCCACCCGCAGCTGGTGATCGACGACCTCGCCACGCTGTGGTGGACCGCGCAGATGGGCACGGTGACCTGGCACCCGTGGCCGGTGCGCAGCGGCGACAACGACCATCCCGACGAGCTCCGCATCGATCTGGACCCGCAGCCCGGCCGCGGCTTCGCCGACGTCGTCGAGGCGGCCCGGGGGCTGCGTGAGGTGATGACCGAGGCGGGGCTCACGCCTTTCGTGAAGACCACGGGCAACCGGGGGGTCCACGTCTTCGCCGCGATCGAGCCGCGGCTGGAGTTCCTGGAGGTGCGGCACGCCGTCATCGGCCTCGCCCGCGAGCTGGAGCGACGGATGCCCGAGCTCGTCACGACGGCATGGTGGAGGGAGGAGCGCGGTGAGCGCATCTTCGTCGACTTCAACCAGGCGACGCGCGACCGCACCCTGGCCGCTGCCTGGAGCACCCGGATCCTCCCGGGTGCGCCGGTGTCGGTGCCCCTGACCTGGGAGCAGCTGGGGGATGTCGACCCGGCCGCGCTCACGCTGCACACGGTGCCGGACTTCCTCGCCGAGCACGGCGACGCCTGGGCGGGCCTGCATCGGGAGGCGGGCTCGGTTGACGGTGCCTACGCGCTGTGGGAGGCCGACCTGGAGCGTGGCCTGGGTGAGCTCAACTTCCCGCCCGACCACCCCAAGATGCCGGGTGAGCCGCCGCGCGTTCAGCCGTCCAAGAAGGTGGCCGAGCACTGGGACGCCGACGGCAACCGGGTGGAGGGCACCTGAGGGGTGAGGATCGATCGCCGTGGACGTGACACGCAGACAGGTCCGTTCCGCGCTCCTGCCGATGTCACCCAGCGGCCCCCTTCGGTGCCCTCGACGGCCGTCATCATGAGCGCAACCGGGCAACTCGGCGCGCCCGGCGCGCGTGACTGCGCTCAGGTCGTCGTGGTCGCGAGGTAGAGGTCGCCCGCGCCCTCGATCCGCACCGGCCCTGCCTGGTCGACGAAGCACGCGTCACCGCGGCGCAGCGTCAGGGTCGCCTCGCCCGCGCCCAGCGTGAACTCGCCCGCCAGAACCAAGGCGATCGACGGGCTGCCCGTGGCCACGTCTGCCGACCCGGTCACGTGCAGCAGCTGCCAGGGCACGTCCGCCCCGCTGGCCTGGGTGCTCGGACGGTATACCCGCACCCCCGGGGCGACCTCGACCGGCGCCAGGCGCGGTGGCGGGCCCGGTGTGAAGTCCAGCACGCGCAGCAGCTCGGGAACGTCCACGTGCTTGCCGGTCAGGCCGCCGCGCAGCACGTTGTCGCTGGGGCCCATGACCTCGACCCCGAGGCCGGACAGGTAGGCGTGCACGTTGCCCGCCGGCAGCCACAGCGCCTCACCGGCGGCGAGTCGCACCCGGTTGAGCATCAGAGCCACGGCGATCCCCGGATCGCCGGGATGATGCGCGGTGAGCAGCCGGACAAGGTCGGCATCGCGCTCCGGCAGGCCGTCGAGATCCTCCTCGCCGAGCGCACGCACCAGCCTCTCGACCTCCGGGTCGCCGGAGAGCAGCCACGCCACCGCGGCACCCACCCCCGAGCCTGTCTGCCCGGCGACATCCCCCTGCCCCGGGGCACTCACGACCCGATCTCGCCACACCCCGACGGCAGGGTCGTCGAGCAACCCCGCCAGGGTGTCCAGCAGCGCGAGGACCTCCTCGACCGGCCGGAAGCCGCACAACGCGTCGAAGCCGTCCTCGACGGCCACGATGATCTCCGGCTTGGCGTGCGGGTCCTGGTAGCTGCGCTCCGGTGCACCCAGCGGCACCCCGGCCGCCTCCTCCCGGGCATACCCGGCCCGCGCCTGCTCCGTGCTGGGGTGCGCCTGCAGCGACAGCGGTGAGGCTGCGGCCAGCAGCTTCATGAGATAGGGCAACGACTCGCCGCTGCGCTGCTCCCAGACTGCGAGGTCGGTCCAGGCCGCCGCAGCCTCGAGCGCCCGGGAGGGTGCACCCGCGTGCGCTCCCAGCCACAGCTCGGCCTCCGGGCCGGTGCCCGGCGGCTGGCCAAGCGCGCCACGGATGCCGCCGACCCGGCCCCAGGCGTAGTCCCGGACCTCGCCGGCCAGCGGCACCAGCCCCGCCGGGCTCACGGGTCAACCCCCGTCTCCTCCTCGTGGATCCTCACCGTGCCCGCGTCGCCGTCCACGGTGAGCATCGTCCCCGTGGTGATGCGCTCGGTCGCGGAGCCGGTGCCCATGACAGCAGGTATGCCGTACTCCCGCGCCACGATCGACCCGTGCGCGAGGGCACCGCCGACATCGGTCACCAGCCCGGACGCCTGCCCGAAGAGCGGTGTCCAGGCCGGGGTGGTCGTCCGGGCGACGAGGATGCTCCCGGGCCGCATGAGGTGGAAGTCCGCGGTCGAGCCGATGACGCAGGCGGGGGCGGTGACCCGCCCCGAGCTCACCGCAAAACCGGTGAGAAAGCTCGCGTCGGCACCGGAGCTTCCGCCCGGGGTGGGGTGGAAGGCCGTGAGCTCGAACGGCCCGACCTTGAGGGCGCCGCGCTCGGGCACGATCGGCGGTGGCGTGAGCCGGGAGCGCGCGGCGCGAAGGTCCCGACGCTCCTGGGCGAGACCGGCCAGATGGGCGGGCTCGCCGACGGCTCCCTCAGGACCCGCCACGGCACCGGTGTCCCTCGTCCCGGTCGGCTCACCCGCGACCGCACCCTCCAGCCCCAGCACCGAGCGGATCTCGGTGTCGGTGAGGAAATAGACGTCGCCCGCGTCATGGAGCGCCCCGACCTCCACCAGCCGCCGACCCAGCTCGGCGGCCAGGCGCCGGGCCGCCGGCCAGCCCGACCCGAGGTGGAACATCACGTGCTCGCGGTAGGGCGCGTAGTGGGCGGTCCACCGCCAGAGCCGGTCGAAGGCGGCGCGCGCGAGCGGTCCGAGCCGTCGGCGGGTGTGCGCCAACAGCTCCTCGCGCTCGGCAGCCATCCTCCGCTGTCGCGCGCGTGCGCCCTCGGCCGGCGCAGACCCCACCAGCGCCCGCAACGTCGCGGCCACCAGCGTCGGGTCCTCGCCCATCGGCGGCTCGGCGAAGTCGAGGGAGTAGATCTGGTGACCGTAGGTCGCCAGATGACGGCGCAGCCCGGCCAGGACCGCACCACCAGCCGGGTGCTGCTCCAGCGCGGGCAGGAGCTGCGCGGGCTCGGTGCTGAGCACGAGGTCGCGCAGCCCCGCCGACGCCCGCACCTGGTCCGCCAGCCCCTCCAGGTCGGCCTGCGCGTCCAGGGCGGGGGAGGTGAAGCCGCGCAGGAAGGACGAGCTGCCCAGGCCGGGCTCCGGCAGCGCCGACCGCAGCGGCGGCAGCCGCAAGGCCAGCCCGAAGGTCGGGTCGAGCAGCCGCGACATTCCGAGGTTCAGCGCCGAGCCGAACCAGTAGCGCGCGTCCTCCAGCGCCAGCTCGGCGAGCCCGTCGAGGAGGTCCTCGCCCGTCGCCGTCGCGAGGTCGACGTGGGTCCACCGAGCCCGCACCTGCTGGTAGCGGGGCAGCACGGCCCCGTGCCAGTCGAAGGCCGGGCTGCCGAAGATGCGGGGGAGGCGGGCATACACCCCGGCGATGCCGCGCAGCGTCGCCCACCCCATCCGGAAGCTGGCGGTGGTGTAGCCGAAGCCGTTGACGGAGCGCCCGAACCCCTGCGGCACCATCTCGTCGAAGTCGAAGGTGGCGCCGGTCGCCGAGGCCATCTCCTGCCCGAGCTCGCGCATCGCCTGCTGCAGCCCGCGGCGGAGATAGAGCTCCTCGAAGAGCGGCGACAGCGGGCCCGGCATGTGCTCCACGACCTGCCGGCGCATCCACACCGTGCCCGGCACGGGCGGCTCCCACCGCACGTGCCTCAGCGGTGCCGGCGGCAGGGAGGTGATCGGCCGCGCCTGCAGCACCGCCACGGTGCCCTCGCTCACCGCCCACTCGACGTCCATCGGCGTCCCGGTGTGCTCGGTGATGCGGCCACCCAGCCCCGTCAGCTCCAGCGCCGTCGCACGGTCGAGGGCGGGGGCGTCGACGAGCTCGGCCGGGGTGGGCTCCTCCCGCGTGCCGGTCGGCGTCGGCACGGTGCGCACCTCCTTGGCCGCGACGTGCTCCTCGACGACCTCGGGCGCGGCCGGGTCGGCGGTG
This sequence comes from Serinicoccus sp. CUA-874, assembly GCF_001942225.1. Taxonomy (NCBI): domain Bacteria; kingdom Bacillati; phylum Actinomycetota; class Actinomycetes; order Micrococcales; family Ornithinimicrobiaceae; genus Serinicoccus; species Serinicoccus sp. CUA-874. Next base: position 292,645 of record NZ_MKJZ01000034.1, read on the forward strand.
CTCACCACGACGGTGTCCGGCGTGACCAGACCACCCACCACGGCCTCCCCGAGACCCCACGCGGCGTTGATGACGGTCCGCTCGCGCTCGCCGGTCGCCGGGTCGGCGGTGAAGAGCACCCCGGCCACGTCCGCCGGCACCAGCCGCTGCACGACGACCGCCATCGCGACGTCCTCCTCGCGCAGGCCCTGCCTGGCGCGGTAGGCGAGGGCGCGCTCGGACCGCAGCCCGGCCCAGCAGTCGCGCACGGCGAGCAGCACCGCGTCGGTCCCGGCGACGTGCAGGAAGGTGTCCTGCTGGCCGGCGAAGCTCGCCTCCGGCAGGTCCTCTGCGGTGGCCGAGGAGCGCACGGCCACCGGCAGATCCTCCCCGGCGCCGGCCCGCACGCCCAGCTCGAGGTATGCCTGCGCCACCTGGCCCCGCACCTCCTCGGGCAGGTCGCCACCAGAGCCGGCCGCGGCATACGCCTCCGTCGTCAGCACGAATGCGTCCGGCACCGGCATCCCGGCGCGCACCAGCTCGCCGAGCCCGGCCGCCTTGCCGCCCACGTCCGCGAGCATCGAGGCGTCCACCTCCTCCAGCCACCGGACGAACCCGTCGGCGGGCATACGCCTCACCCTCCTCGGTCGACCCGGGGCGCCCTCACCCCGCCTGGCCCGCCAGTATGCCCGCACCCACCGACACGCTCGTGCCCGCCTGGCCCCCGGACGGCTGTCGGCGGCATCGGGCACACTGAGCGCGTGGACCTGCCCGTCATGCCCCCGGTCAAGCCGATGCTCGCCAAGCCGGCCGCGAGCCTGCCCCCCGGCTGGCTCTACGACCCGAAGTGGGACGGCTTCCGCTCCATCGTCTTCCGCGACGGCGACGAGGTCGAGCTGGGCTCGCGCAACGAGAAGCCGATGACCCGCTACTTCCCGGAGCTCGTCGAGGCGGCGCGTGCCGAGCTGCCGCCGCGCTGCGTCGTCGACGGCGAGATCGTCGTCTCCTCCCCGGACGGGTCGCGACTCGACTTCGACGCCCTCGGCCAACGTATCCACCCCGCGGACTCCCGGGTCCGGATGCTCAGCGAGGCGACCCCGGCGGCCTTCGTCGCCTTCGACCTGCTGGCCCTGGGCGATGACGACCTCACCGGTATGCCGTTCCGCGAGCGCCGCGCCCGGCTCGAGTCGGTCCTGCCCAGCACCTCCGCCGGCTCGATCCACCTCTCGCCGCTCACCGACGACCTGGAGCTGGCGATGCGGTGGTTCACCGACTTCGAGGGTGCGGGGCTCGACGGCATGATCGGCAAGGACCCCGAGGCGGTCTACGAGCCCAACAAGCGCATCCTCACCAAGCTCAAGCACACCCGCACCGCCGACTGCGTCGTGGCCGGCTACCGCACCCACAAGTCAGGCGACGACGTCATCGGCTCGCTGCTGCTGGGCCTGTTCACCGACGAGGGACGACTGGCCCACGTCGGGGTGTCCTCCTCCTTCACCATGGCGCGGCGGCGCGAGCTCTTCACCGAGCTCCAGCCGCTGGTGGCCGACTTCGAGGGCCACCCCTGGGACTGGGCGTCCCAGCTGCAGACCGACACCCCGCGCAAGAGCGAGGGATCGCGCTGGGCGGCCGGCAAGGACCTGTCGTTCACGCCGCTGCGACCCGAGCGGGTCGTCGAGGTGAAGTACGACTACCTCGAGGGTGGCCGCTTCCGGCACACCGCCCACTTCCAGCGCTGGCGGGAGGACCGCGAGCCGGCCAGCTGCACCTTCGAGCAGCTCGACCAGCCGGTGGACTACCCCCTCGCCGACGTGCTCGGGGCCCCGGTGACGGGTCGCTGAGGCAGGGGGCACGAGACAGGTGGCACGCATGACGAGCACGGCGGGGCGGGCGGCCGCGGTCGGGTCGGCCGTGGCCGGGGGAGCGGCGCTGGGGGGAGCCGTGTCGATGGGCACGGCGACCTACTTCGCGCACCGGGTCATCACCCCGGACCACGAGAAGAAGGACGACGTCACCGTCGTGTCCGTGGACACCGAGGCTGGCACCGTGACCCTGCGCGCCGACCCGCAGACCACGTCCGTCGGGCGCTACGGCCTGTGGCTGGACCGGGGCGCCGGGCACGCCCGGCTCGGTGAGGTGGTCGAGCCGGCGCACACCGAGCCGGAGGAGCCGGCACGCGGTCATCGGCGGCAGACCGTCGTGACCCGGCAGCTGCTCGGCGTCGACGTCGGCGACCTCGTGCCCGGCCCGGCCCGGTGGAACAAGTACTTCTACTGCGGCGACCCTTCCGGTTCGCTCGGCCTGGAGCACGAGGACGTCGTGGTCACCTCGGACATCGGGGACCTGCCCGCGTGGCGGGTCCCTGGCGACCCGTCGGCCCCGGGACACGGCGAGGACTGGGCGATCCTCGTGCACGGCCGCAGCGCGCAGCGCGGCGAGACGTTGCGCGCCGTCCCGGTGCTGCACCGCCTGGGCTACACCTGCCTGATCCCGATGTACCGCAACGACATCGGGGCACCCCCGTCGTCGGACGCGCGCTACAGCCTCGGCCTGTCCGAGTGGCGCGACATCGACGCCGCGATGCGGTATGCCCTCGCGCACGGCGCCCGGCGGCTCGTCCTGCTCGGGTGGTCCATGGGCGGCGCGATCGTGCTGCAGGCGCTCAACCGCTCCGACGTCGCGCACCGGGTGCAGCGGGTCGTGCTCAACGGGCCGGTCATCGACTGGGGATCGGTGCTGGCACACCAGGCCGACCTGCACTTCATCCCCCGGCCCATCGAACAGCTGGCCCGCAGCCTGCTGCGCAGCAAGGCCTCCCGTCACCTGCTGCGGGTCGCAGAGCCGGTCGACGTCGCGGCGACCAACTGGGTGGACCGGGCCGACGAGGTCAGCCACCGCATGTTCATCATCCACTCGATGACCGACGAGACGGTGCCCTACGGCCCCTCGCAGGACCTCGCCCGGCGCCGCCCGGGCCTGGTGCAGACCTTCGTCTGGCCCCAGGCGCGGCACTGCCAGGAGTGGAACACCAACCCCTCGCTCTGGGAGGACCTCGTCGCCTCCTTCGTGCGCTGAGCCGGAGAGGGCACCACATGGGAGCACTGCAGCTGGCCCGCGGGCCGCTCACCGAGGACGAGCTGGACGCGTGGTACGCCCTGCCCGAGGACCACCCGGCCGACACGGCCTGGGTGCGGGGCAGCTTCATCGCGACGCTGGACGGCCGGGCCACCGGCCCGGACGGCCGCAGCGGTGGGCTCAACGAGGGCTCGGAGGGTGATCACGCCGCCTTCGAGGCGGGGCGCCGCTGGGCAGAGGCGGTCGTGGTCGGTGCCGGCACCGCGCGGGCGGAGGGCTATCCGCCGCTCGAGGGGTGTCTGCTGGTCGTGGTGACGCGGTCCGGCGACGTGCCGGCGTCGCTGCGCGACCACCCGGACGTCCTGGTGGTCGGCGGCGACGGCGAGGACGTCGGCCCCGAGCGTGTCCTGGCGGCGATCCGTGACCGCGGGCTCCACCGGGTCGTGGTCGAGGGTGGCCCGGCCCTCTTCGGCCCGTGGGTCGCGGCCGGAGCGGTCGACGAGCTGTGCGTCACGGTCCGGCCGGTGCTCGCCGGTGGCGAGGCTCCCTCGCTGGTGCCCGCGGACGTGCAGCTCCCGCAGCTGGTCGGCGAGGCCACCCACCTCATCGAGTGGGACGGCGACCTGCTCCTGCGGACCCGGCTGCGCTGACGGACCCCGGCCGGTCTGCCAGACTGCGGCGATGGGCACGAAGGCGAAGAAGAAGAAGCAGAAGAAGAAGGACGAGGCCAAGGCCGCGCAGCTCAAGGCCACGTCGGGCAAGGCCGCGAAGGGCGTCAAGGGCAAGAAGGCCGCCAAGGGCAAGAAGGGCGCGAAGGCCTCGACCGAGCGCAGCTCCGCGCAGCAGGCGACGGCGACGTCATACACCGACGCCCTGCGCGCCGGCGACGGCTTCGTGCTCGCCGACCTCGACCCGCGCTCGACCCCGGCCTTCGGCGGGGACAAGCAGGCGGGCAAGGAGGCGCTGGCCGCCGCCGACGACGAGCTCGACACGCTGCAGGAACAGCTGTATGCCGAGTCCAAGGCGGGCGGCCGCAAGCGGGTCCTGCTCGTGGTGCAGGGGATGGACACCGCGGGCAAGGGCGGCATCATGCGGCACGTCGTCGGCGCCGTGGACCCGCAAGGCGTCGAGCTCACCGCTTTCAAGGCGCCCACCGCGGAGGAGAAGAAGCACCCCTTCCTGTGGCGCATCCGCAAGGCGCTGCCCGGCCCCGGGATGATCGGGGTCTTCGACCGCTCCCACTACGAGGACGTGCTCATCGTCCGGGTGCACGACCTGGTGCCGCCGAGCCAGTGGAAGCGGCGCTACGCCACGATCAACCGCTTCGAGCAGGGCCTGGTCGACGACGACGTCACCGTCATCAAGGTCATGCTGCACATCAGCGCCGACGAGCAGAAGGAGCGGCTCGCCGAGCGGCTGGAGCGCCCGGACAAGCACTGGAAGTTCAACCCCGGCGACCTGGACGAGCGCGCCTACTGGGACGACTACCAGGAGGCCTACCAGGCGCTGCTCGAGCGCTGCAGCACGGACGCGGCGCCGTGGTTCGTCGTGCCCGCCGACCGCAAGTGGTATGCCCGGCTCGCCGTCCAGCAGCTGCTCCTGGAGCACCTGCGCGGGCTCGACCTCGCCTGGCCGGAGGCAGACTTCGACGTCGCGGAGCAGACCGAGCGGCTCGCCGACCTCTGAGACCTGGCGTTCTGGACATCGGTTTCTGGGGGACCGGGCCCCAGAAAGCCACGTCCAGAGCTCAGCCGTCGGCGAGCTCGGGCCGCGGCGTGGCCTGGAGCACGACGACCGCGCGCGCCGGCATCTGCCGCGTGCCGCCGGTCTCCCACGGCACGTCGTCGAGGTCGTCGCCGCTGGTGTCGACGACGACCTGCCAGGTCGGGGTGTTCATCCCGTCCGGCACGGTGAAGTCGACCGGCTCGTGGTGGCCGTTGAAGAGGAGGAGGAAGTGGTCGTCGGTGACCGGCCGGCCCCGCTCGTCCCGCTCGCTGATGGCCTCGCCGTTGAGGAAGACCATGACCGCCTGCTCGCGGCTGTGCCAGCGCTCCTCGGTCATGATCTCGCCGCCGGGGGAGTACCACTGGATGTCGCCGAGCTCGCTCTGCCCGCCGTGCTCCGCATCGCCGGCGTAGAACCGCCGACGTCCGAAGGCGGGGTGCTCGCGGCGCAGCGCGATGAGCCGTGAGGTGAAGTCGAGCAGCTCAGCCTGACGCGGGTCGAGGTCCCAGTCCATCCAGGCGATCTCGTTGTCCTGCGCGTAGACGTTGTTGTTGCCGTGCTGGGTGCGGCCCATCTCGTCACCGTGCGCCAGCATCGGCACGCCCTGGCTCAGCATGAGGGTGGCGAGGAAGTTCTTCTGCTGCCGCAGCCGCAGCGCGCAGACCTCCGGGTCGTCGGTCGGGCCCTCCACCCCGCTGTTCCAGGAGCGGTTGTGGTCCTCGCCGTCGGCGCCGCCCTCGCCGTTGGCCTCGTTGTGCTTCTCGTTGTAGGACACGAGGTCGGCGAGCGTGAACCCGTCGTGCGCGACGACGAAGTTGATCGAGGCATACGGGCGGCGGCCGCTCTGCTCGTAGAGGTCGCTGGAGCCGGTGATGCGCGAGGCGAACTCGCCCATTGTGGCCGGGGCGCCCCGCCAGTAGTCGCGCACGGTGTCGCGGTACTTGCCGTTCCACTCGGTCCACAGCGGCGGGAAGTTGCCCACCTGGTAGCCGCCGTCACCGAGGTCCCACGGCTCGGCGATGAGCTTGACCTGGGAGATGATCGGGTCCTGCTGGACGATGTCGAAGAAGGCGGAGAGCTTGTCGACCTCGTGGAACTGCCGGGCGAGCGTCGCCGCGAGGTCGAAGCGGAAGCCGTCCACGTGCATCTCGGTGACCCAGTAGCGCAGGCTGTCCATGATGAGCTGCAGCACGTGCGGGGAGCGCATGAGCAGGCTGTTGCCGGTGCCCGTCGTGTCGTAGTAGTGCGCCTTGTCGTAGTCGACGAGCCGGTAGTAGCTGGCGTTGTCGATACCGCGGAAGGACAGCGTCGGGCCGAGGTGGTTGCCCTCGGCGGTGTGGTTGTAGACGACGTCGAGGATGACCTCGATGCCGGCCTCGTGCAGCGTCTTGACCATCGACTTGAACTCGGTGACCTGCTGGCCGCGGTGGCCGTAGGCGGAGTAGCCGTTGTGCGGCGCGAGGAAGCCGATGGTGTTGTAGCCCCAGTAGTTGGACAGCCCCTTGTCCTGCAGGTGCGGGTCGTCGACGAACTGGTGCACCGGCAGCAGCTCCACGGCGGTGACCCCGAGGCTGGTCAGGTGCTCGACCACGGCCGGGTGCGCGACCCCGGCATACGTCCCGCGGATCTCCTGGGGCACCTCCGGGTGGTTCATCGTCAGACCCTTGACGTGCGCCTCGTAGATGACGCTGTCGTGGTAGGCGTGACGGGGCGGGCGGTCGTGGCCCCAGTCGAAGAACGGGTTGACCACGACCGAGGTCATCGTGTGCAGGGCGGAGTCGTCGGTGTTGTATGAGGTCGGGTCGCCGAAGTCGTAGGCGAACAGTCCCTGGTGGCCGCGGATCTGGCCGGCGATCGCCTTGGCGTAGGGGTCCAGCAGCAGCTTGTGCGGGTTGAAGCGGTGGCCCTCCGAGGGCTCGTAGGGACCGTGCACCCGGAAGCCGTAGCGCTGGCCCGGCTGGCAGTTGGGGATGTAGCCGTGCCACACGTGCGCGTCGACCTCGGTGAGGGGGACCGTGGTCTCGATCGCGCGGTCGTTGATGAGGCAGAGGTCGACAGCGGTCGCGTGCTCGGAGAAGAGCGCGAAGTTCGTGCCGGTGCCGTCGAAGGTCGCGCCGAGCGGGTAGGCCGATCCGGGCCAGAGTTCCATCAGGTGGTCGGGCCTTTCAGTGGGGTTCAGGGGAAGGCTGACCGCGGTGTCACCAACATCTCAGTGTATGCCGTGGGCGCCGAGGGCTTCGGCACCTCCCCGGCACGTCGCGCCGTAGGGACCGCGACCCACGGCTACCGTCGAAGACGTGACCACCGCACCCACCTTCCGGTGCCGGTTGCGCCGGGTGCTGGCACCGGTCCCTGGGGCGGTGCCGCTGGTCCGGCTGACGGCCGAGACCGCGGTGGTCGCCTTCCGCTACCGGGCGACCGGTCTCGCCGCCGAGGCGGCCTTCTTCACCCTGCTCTCGCTGCCGCCGCTGCTGGTCGCGCTCGTCGCCGGGGCGGGCTTCGCCTCGGAGTGGGCTCACGCTGCCGCTGCTGCTCATCGGACCGGGCTATCTCCTGCGCTGGCTGCCTGAGCGCGTGGACGTGCTCGTCGAGCTCTACTGGCCGCTGGTGGGGGTGCTCGGGATCATGAGCCTCACCGGCCTCTTCCACGTGTCCACCCCGGCCCGGTCGCCGTTCTGGCGCGACCTGCCCGGGGCGCTGCTGACCGTCGTGCTCTGGGTCGTGAGCTCGATCCTCATCCGCCGCTGGGCCGAGCTCGCGGCGGGCGGCTTCTCGGTCTTCGGCCCGCTGACCGCGCCGATCATCCTCATGGTCTACCTCTACTTCCTCTCCTTCGCGATCCTCGTCGGGGCCTCGCTCAACGCGGCCATCCGCCGGCTGTGGCCGCCGCCGGAGTACCGCGGACCGACGGCGCGGGTCAACGAGTGGTGGGAGGAGCGCCGTGCGGACCGCGAGCTGCGCCGCGCCGAGCGGGAGGCGCTGGCCGTCCGGAGCCGGGAGTCGGAGGAGGACGAGGAGCTGCGTCTGGCGGCGATGGACGGCATACCGGGGCCCCGCTGAGCCGCCGCAGGACGCGCCGTGCGGGTGATTTGGAAACGTCCGCCGCCGTCGGCTACTGTTTTCTCTCGCGCCGCTGGAAGCAGCGGGGCAGGCGGATGTAGCTCAGTTGGTAGAGCGCAACCTTGCCAAGGTTGAGGTCGCCGGTTCGAGCCCGGTCATCCGCTCTGAGGCACCACCACCAGATGCCTCACGGTGGAGTGGCCGAGAGGCGAGGCAGCGGCCTGCAAAGCCGTACACACGGGTTCGAATCCCGTCTCCACCTCGCACTCGCGATCTTCATCGCGCAGGGACGATTGGCGCAGCGGTAGCGCGCTTCCTTGACACGGAAGAGGTCACTGGTTCGATCCCAGTATCGTCCACCAGCGCAGCAGGCCCCTGACCAGCGAAAACGCTGGTCGGGGGCCTTCGTTATGTCGTCGCGTGCAGGTTACGTGCAGGACGGTCGTTCGTTGGCGGGACGCGATACGAGATGAGCACGACCATCGAGAAGGCTTCCCAGCCGAAGGAGCACACCAGCCGGGTCCAGGGGACAGGACGTGGCTCGCTTCGGAGCCGTCGGCCAATCTGGAGACCGCCGCGACCTGCGCAGGGCTCATCGAGGACAGTTGAGGCGGCCGTGTCGCTGCGGGGATGTGGTGACGTGGTCGGCTTCCGCGTCGACCTTGGACGCGGTCTAACCGCTGTCGCTGCAAGCGCGCCGGGGGTCACGACGCGCAAGACGCGAAGCCCCAGCGAGCGCCACGACCATTCGCGGCGGAATGTCGCACGCAAAGTAGCGCGGCCGACGCGGCCTCGTTCGGCTTCGGTGAGTTCACACAGGGGTGGCGCCCTTAACTGTGGCGCCGGTCGCAAAGCGTCGTAAGGTCGTGGGGTCGCGCAGATGTCGGATGACAGGGGTGTTGGGTGATGGGTCTTCGGGATTGGGTACGGAAGGCGAAAGGCAACGGCGCCGACATCCCTGGGAAGGCTCCACTCCCTCGGAGTGATCGCGGACAAGGCGAGGCTCTCACGGTCGAGGTGCGGCTGAGTCCTGACTGGAGTGCGAGTGAACCGGTGAAGATGGCGGGCACTACTACATCCACTGCCGACGAGTGCAGACATCTCTTCAGGTTCTTCGGGCTCCCTGAGGGCGGACACTTCGAAGCACCAGCGACGCTCGTCGCTATGGGTACGGAGGGCCGAGAACAGCCTGTGGTTGCGGTACACGTGGAGGGTGCCCGCGTCGGCTTTCTGCCCGGCTACCTGGCCGCACAGGTCAACCCGGAGAACCGGCCGCTCTTGGGTCTTGCGGCGGAGGCGCGGGTGCAGATGTGGGGGGCTGGTGTGGGTGACGGGCTACGGGTCATCGGGTGGGTGGCGCCTAGTCAAGGTCCAGTGGCGTGGCCGCACGACGACAACAACCCGGCCGCGGTGACGGTAGAGGATCAGCGTGCTGAGGCGCATGCGTCGAGGACAGGCATGGTTCGGGAGGCGCTTGAGGGAGACGACCCCCGCCGCGCAGAGCAGTTCGAGCGCGGTCTGGTCGGTGGAGTGCACTACCTGGAAACGATCGAGCCCATTAAGCAGCTGAAGCGGGACGGAAAGCTGGAAGAGGCTCTTGAACTCTGCTATGCCGCAGTCGAGGGTGCTGAGTCCGCCCGAGACGGCCGTGAACCTGCGCCTTGGTACACGGAGCAGGCAGCCATCATCCATCGCAAGCGAGGCGAGCGGGCCGAGGAAGTTGCGGTACTGCGCCGCTGGTTGAAGGCGTGCCCGCCAGAGCGTCGCGCCGGGTCGAAGCTCCAGGGTCGACTCGACAAGCTTGAGGGCTGAGTGCACGGCTGCCACGGCACTGCAGGCTCGTAGCTCTCCTGACGTCCGTTTGGTCCAAGTGGCTTCCGAGCGTTTCGGGGCGTAGTTTTCGTGACTGGTCACACAAATGAGAGGTGCAAGGATGGCAAAACGGGGGTTCTTCGCGGAACTGAACTACCAGGCTCAGCAGGCAGAGAAGAGGCAGAGGCAGCAGCAGGTTGCGACGGTGCGGGCACATAACGCGGCCGTGCGGGAGGCCGATCGTTCGGCGAAGGCGGCCGAGCGTGCCCGGCTTGCAGCTCAGCGGGCCAACGACGCTGACCGGAAGGCTGCGGGAAAGGAGGCCACGCGTCTTCACGTTGGGTTGCTCCAGCGTTCGTGTCCGGTTTCGGGCTGAGGATCAAGCAACATCTGTACGGTCTTCGTGACACCTGTAGGAGGGTGCGCGATGAGCACGAG